>JBCCEW010000003.1 GCA_039030075.1 Myxococcota bacterium
CAGCCGCGTACCAGGCGCGACCCGCAGCGATTGAGCTAGGTCGCCGCATGGCCACTAGAGGCGACCAGAGGGAGCTCCAGGATGCCCGTGTCGACAGCCAAGCCCGAATCCGTTCTTCCCGTCTGCGGGCTGGTTGACGGCAACCGACCCGGACGATCCCTCGGAGAGCGCAAGACGCCATGGCGGAGAGAGTGGGATTCGAACCCACGGTAGGTTGCCCTACACACGCTTTCCAAGCGTGCGCCTTAAGCCACTCGGCCATCTCTCCGCGGACGCAGCAGGATAACTCCGCCGGTTGGGCAGGGCACCCTGACCGGTGATCTTCGGGCGACTTGCCGCCCCCCGCTGCCGGGTTGCACCCCACCGGGCGCGGCCCCGGCACGCTCGGGCCGGGCTGACCGGCGGGCCCGGTGCCGTACACTCGACCCTTCGCCCCCGCCGTCGGGGCCCGCGAGACGCGCAAGCGCAGGAGCGGGCCGCGGTGCCGGATCGAGGATGAGTCTGGGACGAGCATGATTCTGGGTCGAACATGAGTCTGGGTGGAGCCGAGGAGATTTCCGATGGGCGGGTGCGACGTGGTGCGCGCAACCGCGAGGCCATCGTCGAGGCGCTCTTCGAGCTGATCGGCGAGGGCGTCATCCAGCCCACCGCCGAGCAGGTGGCCGAGCGCGCCGGCGTCCGGGTGCGCACCGTGTTCCGCCACTTCGACGACATGGCCGGCCTGAACGCCGAGCTCGACCGCCGCATCCGCAGCGAGGTGATGCCGCTCCTGAAGTGGGAGCCCACCGGCGACGTCGCCGCGCGGACCCGCGAGCTGGTCCAGCACCGCGCCGCCGCCTTCGAGCGCGCCGCGCCCTACAAGCGCTCGGGCGACGCCCAGCGCTGGCGCCGCGACTACCTCCAAACCCAGCACGAGACGCTCGTGCGCGAGCTGCGGCGCAGCCTGTTCGTGGTGCTGCCCGAGCTGCGCGACGCGGATGACGACCTCCAGGCCGCCTTCGAGCTGGTGGTGTCCTTCGAAGCGTGGATGCGCCTGCGCCACGACCAACGCCTGGGCACCGAGCGCGCCCAGGCGGCGATGGAGACCGCGGCGCTCGCGGTCGTCTCCCGCCTCGACGCGTAGTCGGTCCGCCCCCTCCCCGCGCGCGCCGCGCTTGCCCGGCCGCGCGCGCCCTGGATAGGATGGCCGCGTGACCGAATGGCGTGCGATCGCCGGCGGTGGCCTGCTCGACCGGCGGGCCTTTCTGACCGCGAGCCTGGCCGTGCCGGGCGCCCTGTCGCTGGGCGCCGCGCCGACGAACGAGCCCTGGCTTTCACGCCCGGGCACGCCACCGAGCGGTTACGGCAACCCGGCTCCGGGTGAAGGCGGCGTCGCGCGGCTGATCCACACCGACTACCCGGGCATTGCTCCCGGCGCTGGCGTCTCCTTCACACCGCTGCACCAACTGCGCGGGCGGCTGACACCCAACGGCCTCCACTTCGAACGACACCACGCGGGCATTCCCGCCATCGGCGCCGACCAACACCAGCTGGTGATCCACGGCGCCGTCGACCGGCCGCTCGCGTTCCGGGTGGAAGACCTGCTGCGCTACCCGATGGAGTCCGAACTCGCCTTCCTCGAATGTTCGGGAAACAGCCTGCTGCTCGCGGGCGACGCCGTGCCCGAGGTGCCGTCGGGCGTCATCCATGGGCTCCTCTCGTGCAGCGAGTGGACCGGCGTGCGCCTGGGCGTCCTGCTCGAAGAAGCGGGCATCCGTCCCGACGCGGCCTGGGGCATCGCCGAAGGCGGCGACGCGGCGCGCATGAACCGCAGCATCCCGCGCGCGAAGCTCCTGGGCGATGCGCTCGTCGCGCTCTACCAGAACGGCGAGCGGCTGCGGCCCGAGCAGGGCTACCCGCTGCGGCTGTTCCTCCCCGGCTGGGAGGGCAACACCAGCATCAAGTGGCTGCGCCGGCTCGAGCTGCGCGCGACGCCGGTGCACTCGCGCGAAGAGACGTCGAAGTACAGCGACCGCATGGCCGACGGCAGCGTGCGGCAGTTCAGCTTCGAGATGGGCGTGAAGTCGATCGTCACCCACCCCTCGCCGGGCGCCGGGCTCGCCGGCCCGGGGCTCTACGAGCTCTCGGGCCTCGCCTGGTCGGGCGCGGGGCGCGTGCGCCGCGTGGAAGTCAGCGCCGACGGGGGCGCCAGCTGGGCCGACGCCGTCCTCGAAGAGCCGAACCTGCCGCGTTGTCTCGTGCGCTTCCGCTTGCCCTGGCGGTGGAACGGTGCGCCCAGCCAGATCGTGTCGCGGGCCACCGACGAGACCGGCGCCGTGCAACCCACCCGCGACGCCTGGCGCGCGGGGTATGCGGCGGGGCAGATCTATCACTACAACGCAGTGGGCGCCTGGCAGGTGCACGCCGACGGCCGGGTGACGAATGCGTTCGTCTAGCGGCGCGTGGATCGCGCTCGCCGCGGTCGCGTGCGCAGCGCCACCGCCGGCGGTCGCGCCTGCAAGCCACGCCACCGGCCCCGGCCTCGGCACGCCGGTGAGCGCCGACGCGATCGCCGCCCGGGACATCGACGCCGACGCCTGGGGCGCAGGACTGCCGCCGGGCAGCGGCAGCGCGCGCGAAGGGAAGGACCTCTACGCGAGCCAGTGCGCGCGCTGCCATGGCCTCGCCGGCGACGACGGGCCCGCCGACGCGCTCGTCACCCGCGAAGGCGGCGCGCCGCGGCTCACCGTCGGCAACTATTGGCCCTACGCGCCCACCCTCTTCGACTACCTGCGCCGCGCCATGCCCTACGACCGCCCGGGCAGCCTCGACAACGACGCGCTCTACGCCCTCACGGCCTACCTGCTCGCCGAGAACGGCATCGTCGCCGACGACGCGGTGCTCGATCAGGAAACCCTGCCCCAGGTGGTGATGCCCGGTCGCGCGCGCTTCCCCGACCCGGCGCCCGCCGCCCATCCGGACGCGGCAGCACGCTAGTCTGACCCGACGCCGCGCCACCCCGGCGTGGCGCGCGAAGCGAGCCATCGGAAGACCCGTGTTCGACACCCTGCGATCCGTGCTGCGCTTCCGCCGCTTCGAACTCGACCCGGTGGAGCGACGGCTCCTCCGCTGCGCCAGTGTCGAAGATCTGCGCGCGGCGGCGAAGCGGCGACTCCCGCAAGGCGTCTTCGACTACATCGACGGCGGCGCCGAGTCCGAACACACCCTCGCCCGCAACACCGCGGCCTTCGACCGCCTCGAGTTCTCGCCGCGCGTTCTGCAGGGCCTGGAGAGCATCGACCCGAGCACGACGCTGCTCGGGAAGCCCCTGCCGATGCCGCTGGCCCTCGCGCCGACGGGCTTCACCCGTATGGCCGATCCGCTCGCCGGCGAGCTCGCGGTGGCCCGCGCCGCGAGCGCCGCGGGGGTTCCGTACAGCTTGTCGACGCTGAGCACGCGCTCGATCGAAGAGGTCGCCGAAGTCGCGTCCGGGCCGAAGTGGTTCCAGGTCTACGCCTGGCGCGACCGCGGCATGGTGAAGGAGATGGTCCAGCGCGCGGCGGCCGCGGGCTACGAAGCCCTGCTCCTCACCGTCGACACGGCGGTGCTCGGTCGCCGCGAACGCGACGTGCGCACCGGCTTCACACTGCCGCCGAAACTGGGCCCCGAGACCCTCCTCGACGGAGTGCTCCACCCGGGCTGGACCTTCGATCTCTTGCGCTCGGAACCGATCGTGTTCGCGAACGTCGCCGGGCGCGCCGTCGGCGACGGCTCAGATCCGGTTTCGCTCGCCGACTACATCAACACCCAGTTCGATTCGTCCCTCGGCTGGGGTGACGTCGCCTGGCTGCAGTCGGTGTGGAACGGGCCGATCGTCTTGAAGGGCATCCAGTGCGTCGACGATGCGGTGCGCGCCGCCGACGCCGGCATCCCGGCCGTCGCGCTCTCGAACCACGGCGGACGCCAGCTCGACCATGCACCGCCGCCCCTCGAACTCGTGGAAGCCGTCGTCGACGCGGTGGGCGACCGCCTCGAAGTGATCTGCGACGGCGGCGTGCGACGCGGCAGCGACGTGGCGAAAGCGCTGGCGCTGGGCGCGCGCGCCGGCTGGATCGGGCGCGCCTATCTCTATGCGGTGGCGGTCGGCGGGGAGCGCGGGGTCGCACGGCTGCTCGCCGACTTCGACGAGAGCCTACGCCGCACACTGACGCTGCTCGGCTGTTCGCGCGTCTCCGACCTGACGCGCGATCACGTGCGTTGGCGCGAGGTCGCGCTCGAGGCGTGAGAAACAGCTAGGGCACGTCGCGGGTCATCGGCTCGAGCCAAGGATCGGGCTCGGCGTCTTCCCAGTCCTTGCGGCGGGCTTCTTCGGCTTTCTGCCGGGCTTCTTCCGCCTTCTCCTCGGCCTTGCGCCGGGCCTCGTCCGCTTTCTGCTCGGCTTCGCGGCGCGCCTCTTCGGCCTTCTCCTCGGCCTCGCGCCGCGCTTCACGCACCTTCTCGTCTTCTTCCCGTCGCGCTTCCAACGCCTTCTCTTCGGCCTCACGCGCACGCTCGGCGCGCTCCAGGGCCTGTTCGGCTCGGGCTTCGCGACGTTCCCGGCGTCGTTCACGGCGATCTTCACGACGTTCACGCCGGCGCTCGCGCGCCTTGCCGTCGTCCTCCTCTATCCGCACGCCACCGCTGAAGCTCTCGATGTCGATGCGCGCGTTGCCCTCCCCCACCGTGTTCCGCACCCGCTGGCCCCGCGGCGGCTCGAAGGTGCCCGCGAACTCCGAGCGCACCTCGCCGCTGAAGCTCTCGATCGAGAAGCGCGCCGAGGTGTCCTTCGGCAGCCGCATCTGCACCCGGCCGCTGTAGCTCTTGCTGTGGACCCGCGCGTCCTCGGCGAGCGATGCATCGAGCTCGATGTTCCCAGCCATCGTCTCGAGGTCGACGCGTTCGAGCTCCTCGCCCTCCACTTCGATGCGACCACTCATGGTCGACACGTCCACCTCTCCCCCCACACCGCGCAGCTCGATGTTGCCGTTGATGCTGCGCGCCACCACTTCACCGCCATCGCCCTCGTAGTCGATCTCGGCGTTCAGCGTCTCGAGGCGCGCTTCACGCGGAGCGCCGGTCACTTCGATGCGGCCGCTCGCCGCGTGGAGGTCGAGCACCCCGTCGACGTCTTCGACCTCGATCGGGCCGTGCACCGTCTTCACCGTGAGGTCGCTCTGGTAGGGCACCTCCAGGCGCAACCGCACGCCTTGCCGCTTCCAGTTCCAGGGACGGAAGCCCCGCACCGGGACGCGGATCGAGAGCTGGTCTTCGTCGCCCTCCACTTCGAGGTCGCCCCCGTGCGCGCGCACGCGTACGACGGGGCTGGGCGACCCCTGCACCTCGACGCGACCGTGCAGGATCTCGATGTCGATGTGGGGTTCGGGCGAGACCGGGTAGAGCTCCTCGAAGCGATCGGCCCGCGCCGGGGCCAACCCCAGCAGCAGGATGCCGATGCCGAGGGCCATGCCTCGCCAGGCGGGGGTGAGCGTCTGCTTCATGACCGCGCCTCCTCGCGCGTCTGGGTCCACCATTCGAGCCGCTCGAGGAGCTCGGCTTCGTGGCGGTAGGCCTCAGCCAACAAGAACTGGAGCGTCGGGTTGTCGGGATGCTCCTGGAAAGCCAGATGGAGCTCGGCGATCGCGCGATCGATCTGCGCGAGATTCGCCTCGATCGAGGTCACCACCTCGGGCGGCAACCGGTCGCGGCGCTCGGCGAGTAGCGCCTGCAGGTTTGCGTGCACCTCGCCGGTGCCATCGCGTTCTCGCAGCTCGGCAGCGAGCATGCGCACCGCTTCCGGATCATCCAGGGAAATCTGGGGCGAAGTGAGCCAGAGCGCCGAACCGACGGTGGTGACGGCGAGCAGCACGACCGCCGCGCTCGCCGCCCAGACCGGGATTCGGAAGCCGCCACGCCAGGCGGCGTCGGGTTCGGCTTCTCGTGAAGTCGCATCGGCCGTGATCTGATTGCGGATGCCCAACCACAGGTCGCGCTCGGGCTCGGCCTCGCGCGGCAACTGGGAGAGACGCTCCCGCAGAGCGTCGTCGAGGGGTTCCTCGTTCGGCGTGCGCCAGCGATCCAACCAACCCATCAAGACAGCTCCTCTCTCAGCAAGCGGCGCGCGCGATGCAGATGTGCCTTCGACGTCCCGACGGCGAGACCGGTCGTGTCGGCGATTTCCTGATGCTTGTACCCGAGCACGTCGTGCAGCCAGAAGACGAGGCGCGCCTGGGTCGACAGCCCCGCGATCGCCCGTTCGAGGTCCAGGTCCGTGCCTTCGAGGGCGCCGGTTGGCAGCGACACCAGATCCGTCGGCACCTCGTCGGTGTGGCGTTCGCGCCAGCGTCCGCGCGCGCGCATCTCGCTGATCACGACGTTCACGGCCACGCGGTGCAACCAGGTGGAGAAGGCGGCGTCGCCGCGAAACGACCCCAAGCGCTCCCAGGCGCGGACGAAGGTCTGTTGGGTCAACTCGTCGGCCTCGTTGCGGTCCCGCGCCATCCGGAGGCAGAGCCCGTGGATGCGGGGCACGTGGGTGCGGTAGAGGGTTTCGAAGGCCTCCACGTCGCCGGCGGCAGCGCGGCGCACCACCTCGGCGTCGCTGCCCGAGCGATCCCGCGACGACTCCTCTGCGGGGTCGCGATCTTCGATGGAGGTCTCGCTCAAGCGCCTTCTCGGTCACCGGGGCGTTCCCGGACAGGGGTCCGACGCGGCAGGTGGGCCGAGGGTTTAACCCCCGACCCGAGAAATCCGCGCTCTGGCTCCGGGAACTCCACGGTCCGGCCGCCGCCGAGGGGCGACGGTCGGGGCCGCGACAACCCCGGCCCCGGAAATTCTACGCCCGGGTGGTTTCCCGGTTAAACCCAGGCGCCGCGGGCGGCGTCGGACTGTCGATTGCCCGCGCAGGGACTGGACGACCCCTCGCGACGGAGCCCGGAGGATGCCATGACCAGCTCACTCACCCTGCCCATGCTCTCCCACCTGCGACCGACACTGGCCGGGGCCACGCCGCCGAGGCGGGCGCGGCGCGGGCGCGGAATCCAGAACGGCCTCGGGGTGGGCGGCGCCCTCGCCCTGTTCTTGATGGGGAGCGACGCCCAGGCCGAGTGGACCGAGCGCGAATTCGACGTGAGCCAGGGCGGCCGTTTGGTGCTCGACGCCAGCATCGGCTCGGTCCACGTCCAGACCCACGACCGCGACCAGGTCGAAGTGCTCGTCGCGCGGCGCGGCCCCTTCCCGCTCCCCGATCTCGAGATGCGCCAGGAAGGTGGCGACGTCTACATCGAGTCCCGCGACGTCCCCGTCGTCGACTGGCTGCCGGCCTGGGCCGGACGTCGCGTGCGCTTCGAGGTGACGGTTCCGGCGCACTACTCGATCGAGATCGAGACCGGTCGGGGCTCGATCACCGTCGAGGATGCGGCGGGGCACATCGAAGCGCGCACGGGGCATGGGCGGGTCCAGTTCCAGAACCTGGAGGGGACGCTCGAGGCACGTAGCCAGGGCGGCGCCATCGAGATCGACGAGTGTCGCGGCAGCGTCGACCTCGTGACCGGGGGCGGGGCGATCGACATCGAAGACGTGGAAGGCGACATCACGGCCCACACCCAGGGTGGACGCGTACGGGTGCGCGATGCCCAGGGCGACCTCGACCTCCGCACCGGCGGCGGTTCGATTCGCATCGACGGGGCCCAGGGAAACGTCGTGGCCCACAGCGGCGGCGGCTCGATCCACGTGCATTTCGAAGACGGGCCCGAGGGCAACCTCGAAACGTCGGGGGGCGACATCGAGGTCTGGTTCCCGGCCGGGGAAGCAGCCTCGCTCGAGGTGGCGGCAGGCGGTGGCCCGATCGAGGTGGAGCACCCGCTGCACCTGAACGGCGCCGCGGTGCAGGGCGCGCTGGCCGGTGACGTGAACGGCGGCGGTGGAGCCCTCGAACTGCGAACCGGCGGCGGCTCGGTGCGGGTGCGCGAGCTCTAACGCGACACGGATGGGCCGAGACGCGCACGGCCCGTTCGACCCATTTCGGGTGGAATCGCGCGGTCGGGTGCGCGTTCGCGCCGAGCGAAAGAGCATCCCCTCGGGTCGAGACGGAAACGGGTTTCCGCGATCGTGGAAGAAGCGAAGCGTCTTCCCCCGGCTGGCCTGCCATGTGCCGTTTCCAGCACGCAGGCGCCTTCGAAAGCCCCTGATTTCACTTCGCTTTTCGGGTCCGGTTTCGGTTGCATCTGGCATGCGACTTGCTTGTTAATAGGGAGCCCTCACTTCTGGGAAGGAGTGTTGTCCCTATGTCTCTCGTTGTCCGATCCCTCCGGACGCATTGGCTGCTCCCGATCGCGCTGGTCTTCTGGGTTCTCCCGAGCCTCGCGTCCGCAGCCGGAATCACGGGCCTGTCCATCCAGGCCGGCATCGTCGACAACCCGGCGGCGCAGATGACCATCACCGACGCGATGATCCAGGGCCGGATCGACGCGGAGGAGCTGGCCCTGACGAACAACCCGGACGGCACCATCACGCTGTCCGGCAACACGACGTTCGCGATGGGTGCCTGGTCGCTCGACATCTCCGAGATCACCTTCGACCCCGACCCGATCGTGTCGATCGTCGGCGGGCTCACGAACCTCTCGGGCGTCAACCAGGACTTCTTCGTTCAGACGAGCATCCCGATCGTACCGGTCGCACCGAGTTCGCTGATCGGCGGGTCGACCGTGCTCTCCTACGTCGACGCGAACCTCAACGGCGGCGGCATGACGAACGTCACCGGCGGCGCCTCGGGCTTCGCGGGTCTGATCGACGGGATCGAAGTGTTGACCCTGCTCGACACCTTCAACCTCGTCCCGATCACCGACAGCGCGTCCGAGACCCTCGGTCTGCCCGGGCCGACGATCCCCGGCCCGGCCGGCAACGTCTCGATCGGCGTGCTCAACCGGTTCAACCTGAGTCCCGGAGACCAGGCCACCTACAACAGCATCTTCCAGGTCGAGATCGTTCCCGAGCCCGGCACGGCAGCGCTGCTGGGCCTGGGCCTGGTCGCGATGAGTTGGGTGCGCCGCAAGGCCTAGCCGGCGGAACACACCCGCGGCCCTCGGCTGCGGAACACGGCAGTTCGACGGCCGCGTCCTTCGGGGCGCGGCCGTTCTGCTTTGGGGGAGCGTCCGACGCCGACGAAGCGAGCCGCGCTAGCGGCTGCGGGGCGTCGACTCCAAGCGCAGGCCGCGCAGCCGAGACGCCGCCGGTGAGCCACCCGGGTTCAGGCTCACGGCGCGTCCGTAGTAGAACTTCGCGTCGTCGAGCCGACCGGCGGCTTCGGCCACCAGGCCCTGGTGGTAGGCGATGCGACTCTCGGGCACGCCGAGTTCGAGCGCCGCTTCGAGGTCACGCGCCGCACCGTCGTAGTCCTTCGCCAGGTAGCGCACGGCGGCGCGCGCCTCGCGCAGCTCGCCGTGGTCGGGCGTCAGCTCGATCTGCTCGTCGACGAAGCGCCGCGCGAAGCGGAGGTTGCCCTCGCGCACGGCGAGACGGGTGCGCAGAACGGCCGCATCGGCGTGCACCCGCTCCAAGTCGAAGAGCGCGTCCAGGAACATCTGGCTGCGCTGGTAGCGCTTCACCTGGTAGGACACGACCGCGTTCGCGAGCAGTACCGGCACGTCGCGCGGAAACTCGAGGGCCAGCCTCTCGAGGTCGATCCGGATGCGCTCGCAGTCGACGACGGGCGTCTCGCGCGCCGCGTTCTCCTCGCAGGCCCAGCCGTTCTCCTGGACATGACGCCAGCGGGCCACCAGCTCGGCGAGGCGCTCGCTCGAGTCGTAGGGATTCTGGTTGGGGTTCGACGCGCACGCGACCCCGAGGCACGCGATCACGCAGGCGGTGAGCCCGCGAAGACGCTGGGGCTGAAAGAAGCTCATGCGCGGAACCAGGCCACCGGGAGGTCGGCGCCGCGTTCCCGCAGCGCGGCGGCGCACTGGGGCACGATGCCCGTCGATGCAAACTCGCCATGCACCCGCCCGCGTTCGATCCCGCTGCGCTCGAAGCGGAAGATCTCCTGCAGGAGCGGTGTCTCGCTCTCCATGCCGACCACTTCCACCACGTGGGTGACCCGGCGGCGGCCGTCTTCGCTGCGCTCCAGGTGCACGATCAGGTCGAGGGCCGCCACGATCTGCTCGCGGATCGCGCGCGAGGGCAGGTCCATCCCTGCCATTAGCACCAGGGTTTCGAGGCGCGAGAGGGCGTCGCGCGGGGAGTTCGCGTGAATGGTGCTCAGGCTGCCGTCGTGGCCCGTGTTCATGGCCTGGAGCATGTCGAGGGCTTCGCCGCCGCGCACCTCGCCCACGACGAGGCGGTCGGGGCGCATGCGCAGACTGTTGGCGACGAGCTCGCGCTGGGTGATGCGGCCTTCGCCCTCGGCGTTCGGCGGTCGGGCTTCGAGGCGCACCACATTGGGCTGATCGAGTTGAAGCTCGAGGGTGTCTTCGACGGTGAGGATCCGCTCACCAGCGGGGATCGCATCGGCGAGCACGCCGAGCAGCGTCGACTTCCCGGCGCCGGTGCCGCCGCTGATCAAGACGTTGCGGCGGTAGTGGACGCACTCGGCCAGGAAGGACGCCATCGTGTCCGACCAGCTGCCGCTCTTCGTGAGGTCGCCGGCGCGCAGGCGACTGCGTGCGAAGCGGCGAATCGAGAGGGTCGGTCCGTCGGGCGAAGCCGGCGGAAGCGTGGCGTTGACGCGGCTGCCGTCGGGGAGCCGGAGGTCGGCCATCGGCGACGATGCATCGATGCGACGACCCACCCGGGCGGCGATGCGTTCGATCACACGCATCACGTGCTCGGCCGAGCGGAAGCGCAGGTCGGCGGGCTCGAGCCGGCCATGGCGCTCGACGAAGACCTCGTCGGGCCCGTTGACCAGGATGTCGGTGACCGCCGGGTCGGCGAGCAGCGGCGCCAGGGGCCCGACACCGAGCACTTCTTCCGAGAGCTCCTCGACCAGGACACGGCGTTCCGACTCGTTGAGCGGGACTTCTTCTTCGGCGAGCACCTGCTCGACGAACTCGGCGACGAAAGCCGCGATGTCCGAATCGGAGCCGCCGAGCAGATCCTGGCGCGAGATCTCCTCGAGGAGTCGCCCCTGCAGCTCGGCGCGGAAGCCGAGCAGGTCGCCCTGCCGACCCGACGTCGGGCGCGCGACCTTGGTGGCCCGCTGGAACGACGAGCGTTCGGTCGGCTTCGTGCGCTCGCGGTCCCAGCTGCGCAGCTCGACCGACTTCGAGGCCCGCAGTCGTCGCCGCAGCTCGGCGGCGCGATCGTTTCCCTCGACGCTCACGGGCGCTCTCCCAGGTCGGCGAAGTCGCGGGCGTCGGCACCACGGCGCTCTTCCGCGAGGGCAGCGGCGCGCTCCTCGATGTCGTCGGCGATGGCATTCAACACGCGGGGCCAGGTGGCCCAGGGCAGCCGGCTGCTTTCGAGCACCCGGGGTTGGCCGAGGTTCAGCGCCGTGAACACCTTGCGGTCGTAGGGCACTTCGAAGTCGACGGGCTGGTTGAGTCGCGCCGACACTTCGGAGGCGGCGAGGCGTCCGGGGAAGCGCGGCATGGTGCGGTTCAAGACGATGCGGCGGCGGCTCGCATCCACGCCGATCTCGTCGAGCACCTCGAGCAGGCGCGCGGCACCGATCACGTCGGGCACGGTTCCCTGGTTCACGAGGTAGACCGCGTCGGAGAGGTCGAGGATCGTGAGCATCACGCCGTCGACGATCGGCAGGGTGTCGACGACGACGTGGCGGAAGGCGCGTCGCGCCAGCCCCAGCACCCGGGCCATGCCCTGGTCGTCGACGTCGCTGGCTTCGATGGCGTCGCGCGGAGCGGCGAGGATGCGCAGGCCCGTCTTCGGGTGCGGCTCGGCGAGCTCGCGCAGGAGTCGGGTGTCGAGGCGGTCCTGTTCGCGCACCGCGTCGGCCACGCTGCTCGCGCCGGGCAGATCGAGGGCGGCCGAACAAACGCCGAGCTGAAGCGAGCAGTCGACGAGCAGCACGTCGTCGGGGTTGCGCAGCGCCAGGGCGCAGGCCGTGTTGATCGAGAGCGTCGACTTGCCGACGCCGCCCTTCGTGCTGTGGAAGGCGGTGACGTGGCCCGTGCCCGCGGAACTACGACCGCCCTCGCCGACGCGCGCGAGCGCGGGGAGCAGGTCGCGGCTCGAGACTGGGCGCTCCACCACGTCGGCCAGGCCCGAGCGCACGGCTTCGACGAGCAGCGGCGACTCGTCGCGTTCGTCGAGGCGCGGATCGCGCACGCCCACCAGCTGGGCGTCGGGATCGAGGGCGCGCACGTCGCGCACGAAGCCGGCGAAGTCCGCGACCTTGCCGGTGAGCGCGACACAAACGAGGTCGGGCGACACGGTGCGGAAGGCGCCGGCCCCCTCGTGGAAGCTGTCGGCGAAACGCACGACCGTACGGGCGGGGGTCGCACTCTCGAGGGCCACCTCCACCTCTTGCGCGAGCTGGGGGTCGTCGCCGACGACGAGCACCGAGAGCGAGTGGAGCGCGCTCACGGGGTGCCCCCGGTACCGGTGGGCGTTCTCGGGGGATCGATCGGCGTGCGGGCGCTGACGATGGCGGGCACGCACAGGAGTCCGTTGGCACCACAGCTGAACGAGGCCGGGACCGGCGCGCCGCCGGCATCGGGAACGGCGCTCGCGTTGCGCGCCGAGGGTGCGTTCGATGCCTCGATGGTGGTGCCGCTCGCCCCGAGGTTCAGCCCGCGGCGCAGGTTGAGGAACGCGACGACCCGGAAGGTGGTGTTCGTGCAGTTCCCGTCGATGACGGGGACGTAGACCTGGTTGGGGTCGAGCTGGTCGAGGGTCCAGGCGCCCGGGTCCATCGACTCGACTTCGTTGATGCCGAGGGCGGCGCCCCCGACGATCGGGGCGATCGTGCGACCGACGCATTCTCCCGTCGCAACGACGCGCACTTCGTCTTCATCCAGTTCCAACGGGAAGCCCGGTCGCCACAACGGCAAGTCGGGGTCATAGGCCTGTGCGGTGATCGCGACCCGCCCCCCGACGCCGGGCCATCCCGGGGCGACTCCCGGCGGCCCAACGCGTGCCGCCGGCCGCAAGCGGACGGTCAGCTCCGTCTGAGGCCGGAACCCGTTGGCGCGCAGGCCGCCGGTGGTGGTCGTCGCGTTCGGCTCGCCCGACGCGCGCGCGTCGAGCAGGTCCGTCACCGAGAGGCCGTCTTCCAGGCGGCCGTCCGGGCCGACGGCCTGGGGAAGCAGCGCCGCGAAGGCGAAGCGTGACTCCAGCGGGGTCGCACCCGCGGTGACACCGGGGGCCGCCTCCCAATCTTCCCAGGTGGCTCCCTGCGCGTCGGGGCCCAAGAGAGCGATCTCGAGTTCGCGGGCGCGGTCGGGCCAGTCCGCGAGATCGACGGCGGGGTTCGTCGCGGCCTCCACCCGAAATCGCTCGTACTCGAGCGCGAGCGTCCGCCCCGTCGACTCGAGCTGAGCCTGGGTCGTGAACGCCAGGCCGGCGTCGATCGTCAGCGCGGCGATGCCCATCACCGCGAACAGAATCACTGCGAAGAAAGGGAGCATCGGAAGATCAGGAGCCGGGCTCGGGCGGGCCTGCCGAGACCGCGCCCGGGACCTCGAGGAAGCTGCGCTCGCCGCCCTGGATGGTGTCGACCATCACGCGTCGCTGGCGGCCGAACGCCGAGCGATCGACGCGCGAGGCGCTGCGCGAGATGGCGTCCTGGTTGGCGAGATCGGTCATGGGACGGCCCGAGCGGGGCACACAGTCGACGCGCGTAGCGAGCTCGAGGGCTTCGGTGACGCGGGCGATCTCGTCCGGGTTCACCGCGATCACCATTTCTTCGAGGGTCGCGCCGGGACGCCCCCCGGCACCGGCGGGCAGCTGGCGCTCGGAGAGCGGCGTCACGACCGCGGCGTTCTCGGCGACGAGGTCCACGTCGGCGCGAGCGCCGGTCGCACTGCCCGGGATGCTGCCCACGGCGTTCGCGTCGCGACGCCAGGTCGCCACCAGGTCGAAACGATCACCGCGTCGGAGCCCGACGCTGCCGGTCACCTTCCGCGCTTCGATGCGCAGCGCGACCTTGCCAGCGGGGATGCCCGCGACGAGCCCGGGCCGGGTGCCCTCGGGCAGGAAGTCGGGATTGCGGAACACGCGACCCGGTTGCTTGTCGCGGGCGAGGACGCGGCCGAGGAGATCGCGCGCTTCGGTGACCGTCTCGGGCAGGATCGACTCTTCGGGCAGGTGCACCACCGAGAGTTTCGAGGTGCGCGGGTCGAGCAGGTCTTCGAGCTCGAGGGCCTGGTAGGCCGCGACGGGCCGACCGGCGACGGGTACGGCGACGGTTCCCGGCGGCGGCGCGGACGACGCGGAGTCGTCCCCGAAGCCACCGAAGGAACGTACCAGCAGCACGCCGCCCAGCACCGCGACGGCCACCAGGCCGAGCACCGGAGCCCAGGGGATCGGCGCGCCGCGCGCGCCCTGTCGACGGGGTCGCGCAGCCATTACTCGAACACCTCACGGCGGAAGGCGGCGCTCGCGGTCAGGACGCGGCGAAAGGGTCGCACCTCGCGGCCCATCGCGAAGAGTCGGCCGAGCCCGAACCGGCCTGCGTAGGCACCCTCCTCGGAAGGGAACGACACGAAATCGAAGCCCAACGGCGGCCCATCTGCGGGATCGACGGCGTCGATCATGCTCTGCCCGCCACTCGGGCCCGTGCGCCAGCCCTGCATGCCGACGGCCTGGAAGGGGTACCGCACCTCGAGCGCGGCCCAGCCTCCGTTCGCCAACGCGAACGGATCCTGCCGGCCATCAACAGGCAGTGGCTCGACGACCGCGCGCCACTGGTAGCCGCCCGTCGCGTCCCGTTCGGGAATCTGCACGGTGTAGGGCGAGCCGTCATCACAGCCGCCGGTGGCGGTGGGCCGCACCAGCACCGCCCCCGGGTAGCGGAGCATCTCGACGCCGTTGACGACGTCGCGCACCCACAAGGGCAGCAGGAGCTGGTTCAGGATCGGCGCGTTGTGTTCCTGGAAGTAGGCGCGGACCCCATTCAGCGACAGCTCCTGCCGCTGCGGATCGGTCACGCAGCGCGCCAACAGCGCCGCGTCGGCGACCAGGAATCCGTCGTCGAAGATGCGGCCCCGGGCTGCGGTGAAGTCGTTGCTGGCCGGCAGCGCCTGCAACGCCAGATCCCGCGCCGCCGACGAAGCCGCGTTCTGCAACACGTGCTGGGCCGCGAACGCGCGGCCCAGCTCGAGGATTCCGGCCAGCAGGAGCCAAAGGAGGATCGAGACCACAGCGAACTCCGCGATCGCCGCGCCGCGTTCTCGACGCGTGCCGCGTGTCGCGAACCCTGCGTCCCGATAGACCTCCTGGCTCCCGCGCATCGACCTAGTTGGAGACGTTGCGATCGCCGAGCTGGTAGAGGTGCGAAGCCTCGCTCGGGTCGTCGAGACCCATGGCGGCGCCCAGTCGGCTGGTGGGGCGTCCACCGCTCGGTCCCATTTCGTGGAGCATCTGCTCGTCGAGCTTGATCACGGTGCCGCCGTTGCCGCCCGAGGAGGTCTGGGTCTCGATCAGGCGACCCACCTGCACGGTGCCGTTGTCCTCGGCGGTGGCGCCCGGCAGCAGCGTCGCGACCGACGCCACCAGGCCACCCACCTTGCCGCCCAGCACCGACACGGCGACGAGCGCGGCGAGCGTCACGCCGGCCACGAGCAGGCCGTACTCGGCGAGTGCCGCCCCGCGCTTGCGGCGGTTGGTGCGCAGATCCGAAGCCCCCTTGGAATGCTTCATGTTCCTATCCTCCTTCATCTCTGGTGTCTCTCACTCGTGGCGGAAGGCACACGAGTCGAAATCATCTCCTAGGTGCCCGCGAGGCTACCGGAGTTTCCCCCTGGCGTCGGCTCGGCCCCCGGGCCACGGCCACTCCGAGGAGCTCGGCCGGGTCCGGAAAGACCCACAGCTCGGACCGGGAGTGCCGCTCCCGGACGATCGACGGGCTCACCACGATCACGAAATCCGTATCGTCGGCGGCATCTTGGCGGCTTTTCGCGGTCCAGCCGAGGCCCGGCACCTGGTGGAGCCCGGGCGTGAAGCGCGAGCTGTTCGTCGACGAAGACTGGACGAAACCGGCGATCAGGAAGCTCTGACCGTCCCGGAGCCGGGTAGTGGTCGTGAGCGAGCGGGTCTCGAAGGCCGCGGTGTTCTGGCCCGTCCCGGTGGCGTTGGTGATGTCCGCCGTCAGCTCGAAGTCGGGCTGCGAGACCGACGGGGTCACATCGAGCGTGATCATGTCGTCTTCCGCGACCATGGCCCGGACGGACACGTCGACGCCGAAGCTGGCGAAGACGGTGCTGGAGATCAGGGTGTCGGAAGCGGCCGAGGTCTGCGTATCGATGGTGACGTTGATCGGGATCACCCCGCCGGCGTTGAAGCGCGCCACCTCGCCCGACAGCACGGTCAGAGCGGGTCGCGCCAGGCTGCGCGCGATGCTCGCGTCCTCGAGCAGGGTCAGCGTCGCGTCGAGCGCGACGTGCTCGGCGACGTACTGGACGCCCGTCGCAACCGCTCCTCCCTGCAGCACCGAAGCGGCCGCCTGCACCTGGGTGGGCGTCACGGGCATTGCCGCGTCGCCCTGCAGGATCTGGGAGGTCGGCCCGGGAATCAGCGCGAAGTCGTCGAGCTCGTCGCCAAAGAGCACGTTGAGGTTCGGCTCCCAGGTGCGCAGCCGAGACCGACTGATCTCGTAGATCCGCGTCTCGAGCCGCACCTGGGGCAGGTCCGTCACGTCGATGAACGCGAGGATGCGGCCATCGGCCACCGACAGTGCTTTCGCCCGCGCGACGTTCGACGAGAGATCGTTGCCGACGCTACTGCCGAGCGATTGTCCGCCACCCCCCCCGCCGAAGCCGCCGAGGCTGTTCAGCTGGAAGCCCGGCTCGCCAGCGTTGTTGCCGGTGGCGAGGGAGCCCGCCTCGTTGGCCACGACCTCGATCGACGCTTCGGACACGTTGCGTCCGGAGACCAGGCGCGCCGCCGCGAGCAACACGCGCACCAGCTCGACCTGTCCGCGCACCTCGCCTTCGAGCACGAAGGTGTCGTTGCCGTCGTTCGGAATGCTCCCCTGGAAGAGCCGCCGCACCCGGACCTTCTTGCCGCCGATCGGCCCGATCGCGGCCTGGATCCGCGCTTCGAGAGAAGGCGGCAGCCCTTCGATCTGGATCAGATTGACGACGTCGGCGTCGCCGCGACGGTCGTCGGCGTTCAGGAAGATCGGGTTCGCTTCGGCGCCGCCGTCCGACGCGCCGTTGCCGTTTCCATTCCCGTTGCCGTTGCCGTTCCCGCTGGTGCTGGCAGACGTCGTGGCGTTGCCATCGCCCCCGCGCGTGGAGACGTAGAGTTCGCCGTCCGAGCGTCCGCGCGACTCACCGAGATAATCGAGGGCCATCGCTTCGGCCGCACTCGAGTAGCGCGCTTCGGGCACGCGGCCGCGCAACACCACGGCGTCTCGATCCGGCGCCGCAGAGACGCGAATGCCCGGATGGATGTCGCGGAGCGCCGCGGCGAGGATCGACAGGTCGCGCTGCACGTAGAGGACGAGCTCTTCGACACTGCCGTCGGCCGTCCAGAGCAGGACGTTGGTGCGCCCGACGCTGCTCCCGAGCGCGAGGAGCTCGCGGCTCGTGAGCAGATGCACCTGGGTCACGCGCGGGTTTCCGACGGCCACGCGCGTGACGTCGGAGGGAAGCGCGACGCGACGCTGGGACCCGAGCACGATCCGCAGCGACTCGGCGCTCGCGGCGAGCGCGCCGGCCAGAACGACCAGCAGCGTGAGGCCGGCGATGAAGGTGGGGAGGGGGGCGAGGCGACGCATTACGTCGTCTCGAGTTCGGCGCGTAGCGCGCTGCGCGCGCGGTTGAGCCGTGACCGCACCGTCCCGACCGGGAGCGAGAGTCGCTCGGCGATCTCGTGGTACTCGAGGCCCTCGACCCGCAAGGCGACGACCATGCGGTGCTCGTCGCAGAGCGCATCGAGCGCGCGGTCGAGCTCCTGCTGCAGCTCGCCGTTCTCGAAGGCTTCTTCCGGATCACAGAGCGGGCAGGTCGTGACCCAATCGATCCCGGCGCGCTCCTCCCACTTGCGACGGCGCTGGGCGGTGCGGCGTGCGTGGAGGCTGCGGTTCACGACGGTGCGGACGAGCCAACCGCGCGGGTTGGGCGGCGTGACCTCGGCCTTCCACAGCGTCACCAGCGCTTCTTGCACGGCGTCGTCGGCCTCGGCCCCGGAACCCAGGATGCGCTCGGCCACCTCGACGAGACGTCCGAGGTGGGGAGCCACCAGCTGGTGCAGGTCGTCGCAGGGTTCGGCCGCGGACGGACGGGTGGTGTCGGAGTCGGGAACCGGGAGGAGGGCGGCGCCCCGCGCAGACTGCGCGAAATTCATGGTCTGACCTCTCCGCCGCGGGGGGGCGGCGGATGCGATGGACGAAGGCAGGCTCGCGGCGGTCATGCGCGCGAACCCCGTCGGCGCGCGGTGAGCGCGTCGGGTCCTGAGCGAGGGTCAGTCGGCGGGAGGAGCGCGCGGCGGAGACGAGCGCGCCTCGAAGCGCGCGACGGTTCCGTCGGAGGCTCCGATCCAAACCGACGGCGTCCGCTGCGGCGTGACGTCGATCGATCGTTCCGGCGCGCAGGCGAGTTCGTCGCGAACGCCTGCCGCGCAAAGGGCGCAGGGAGTGGTCGCGTGTCCGGCCGTCGGCTCGAACGTCCCCGGCTCGAGCACTTCGCTGGCGTGCGCGGGCTCGCCGCAGTGGGCGTGGGTGTGCACGACCGCGGTGGCCGAGGAGGCCAGCAATGCAAACGAAAGCAGCATCGCCACGATCTGGGGGAAGGACACGAACGCCGTTTGGTTTTTTCGCAGAGATCCCGTGATCACGGGGTGCTCCCAGCCGGGGTTTCGAACTCGGCAAACTATCTGATGGCCCTGCCCGAACGCAACTCCCCGACGGAGGGAGGTAGGCAGCCGACCACCGACGGGCGGACGTGCTGGAGAAACGTGCCCCACCGACGGGGATCTCGGAACTCGGAACGCCGGGGCGGCACACACCCACTAAGAAGACTCTCGTGGTGCCATGTTAGGCGCCATTTTTGACCCAAGTTGGAGGAGTTGTTGTCATGACTGGGAATGGGCGATTCGCGCGCAGGTTCGCGCAGTTGCTGGGCGCGATGGCCGCGCTTGGAATGATTTCGGGGGCCGCGACGGCCCAGGAGCACTTCGACGTGCTGTTGTACGAGGATGCCGGCGGCAACCTCGCGGCAGGCGGCTCTGACGTCGATACGGCTGAGGCGTTCCCGAACCAAAACGTGTTCGAGGCCGAGCTCCTCGGCGATACGCTGTTGCCGACGCCGACCTTCGTTGGAGACGAGCCGGGGTTCTTCAGCTACTCCGACACGGCCGTGGGCGGCCCGCCGGTGGGCTTCCCCGCGGGTGCCGACAACCTGCCGGGCAGTGCGGACGTCCGCCTCAACTTCCGCGTCGAGCCGACGCTGGGCTTGAGCTTCGCCCGCTGGAACGACGGCCTCGGCATGTTCGAGGCGCCCGGCGCCGGCGAGTCGATCATGCTCGACACGCTGCTCGATCCGGGCGGAAGCATCGACGGCACCTCCGAAGTCCTGAACCTGCTGCTCGGGCCCACTTCGGCGACCGGCGCCCTCGACGATCACCCGGACTACGAGCTGTCGACCGCGGCCGGCACGGGCGTGTTCCTGGGATACGGGGATGCGAGCGTCGACGGCTTCGGTGCCCCGACGAACCCCTTCTGGATCGTCTTCGGCACCATCGACGAGTGTGAAGAGACGGAAACGTGCAACGCCATGCAGGAGGCGTTCAACGTGAGCATCGAGGAGCAGATCGAGGCCGCGATCCTCTACACCGAGACGGTGCTCGTGCCCGAGCCCAGCACCGCCCTGCTGGTCGGCCTGGGAATGCTCGCCATGGCCGGCCGCCGTCGCGCACAGCGCGCCTAGGCCAGCGCTCCCGCCCTCGGGCGGGGCGTTTCTCTCGAAATGCGGAGGCCCGGTGCCGAGATTCGGCCCGGGCCTCCGCTACTTTCCGGGCGCCGGCGCAGAGCCGCGACCCGATAGCCAGGAGGAGATCTCGATGCTTCGCCAGCAGATGTGGGGCCCCATCGACTGGACGCGATTCGTCTCGACCCTCGTCGCCGCGATCTTCGTCGCCGCGAGCGCGTCCGCTCAGCACATCGACGTGACGTTCCAGGAGAACGAATCCGACGGGCGCCTCAGCGTCCACGGACGCGACTTCGATCAGCTGCCGGCGTTCCGCCACGTCAACGGCAAGCGCGTGTTCGGCCGGAGCTTTCTGCTCTCGGGCAACACGCTGGTACAGGACGACCCGGGCTTCACCGCATCGGCTTTCGGCCCCGAGATCGATCCGTTCTTCCTCGATCCGCCTGTCCCCAACGAGAACCTCCACTTCCAGATCTCGGCCGCGCCCTCGTTTCTGACCGAGCTCGGTGGCCGGAACCTGAGCTACTGGGATGGCTCGGGAAGCGTCAGCTGGGGCCCGCTTCCCGCGGGAACCGACGGCATCACCATCAGCGTCGACCGCAGCAATTCGATGTTGCCCATGGCCACCGCGGACGGATCGACGAGCGACATCCCGGGTTTCGTCATTTCCGCCTCCGACGGCGCCGGCAGTATTCACACCCATATCGATTTCGAGCTGGATCCGGACAGCGGCGCCGACGGCGTCTACCTGATGA
This sequence comes from Myxococcota bacterium, assembly GCA_039030075.1. Lineage (NCBI taxonomy): Bacteria > Pseudomonadati > Myxococcota > Myxococcota bacterium. The sequence continues at coordinate 20,813 of JBCCEW010000003.1, forward strand.
TGCTCGAAGGGACGTTCGATGAATACGCCGAGTGGGTTCCGTTCTGGATCCTGTTCGAGGGATTCGCCGGCGGTGCCTCATCCGTCGCCCTCGCGATCAGCGACGTCGAGACCGACCTGCTGTTCCCGCTCTGCAGCGACGGCATCGACAACGATCGCGATGGCAACATCGACTTCCCCGCCGACGGCGGCTGCACCGATGCGAACGACATGTCCGAGCGCGACGTCATCGACGAGTGCGACAACGGCCTCGACGACGACATGGACGGTCTGATCGACCACCCGAACGACCCGGACTGCGTCACGGCGACGGGCACGGAGATGCCCGAGCCGGGTGTCGCCGTGAGCCTGCTCGCCGGCGGCGGCCTGGTCGGGCTGCTCGGACGGCGTCGCTCACAGCGCGCGCGCGGCGCGTGAACGACGCGCTGACCGCCCTCGCGTTCGCGCTCCTCGTGGGCGCGGGGGCGTTCGCGGCGCACCGCATCTGGGTGCGCACGCGGGCGGTGCGCCGCCTCGACGCGGAAGGCGCAGAGCTCACGACCTCACTTCAGGACGGCGCGATCCCGGCCTGGGTGCCGGCGGGCGTGGGCGCCGTAGTCGGCTTCAGCATCGCGTCGGTGTTCTTCGGAACGTCCGTGATGATCGCGCTCGCGGCCGGCTTCGACCTCGCCGCGCTCGTCTACGTCGGCTTCGCGGTGCGCGCTTCGAGCCGCGAACTGCGCTCCGAGCAGCAGCTCGGCGATGCCCTGCGTCTGATGACCGCAGCGCTGCGTGCGGGGGCCAGCCCGAACGACGCCCTCGAACGCGCCGCGGCCCAGGTGGGTGCGCCGATCGGGCCGCGTCTTGCGGAGGCCGCCGGCAAGCTGCGCCTCGGCGAAGACGCGAAGGAAGTCCTGGGCGCCCTCGGTCGCGAGAGCCACCTCGACTCGCTGCGCCTCTTCTCCCAGGCCCTCGCCGTCCAGTGGCGCGCCGGCGGTAGCCTGCAGCGCACGCTGACCACCGTCGGTGCCTTCGTGCGCGACCGTGTCGAGCTGCAGCGCCGCATCGAGAGCCAGATCGCACCGACGCGTTCCTCCGTATTGATCCTCGCCGGGGCCACCGCCGCCGTGGCGTTCTTGAGCTGGTCGAACGACCCGCTCAACATCGAGCGCTTCGTCGCGTCGTCGGTCGGCAACCTGGGGATCGCGATCTGTCTCGGCCTGCAAGGGCTCTCGTTCCTCTGGATGTGGAACCTGAGCCGGTTCGAGAACGGCTGATGGATCTCTTCGGCGCCATCGCGGGGGGGTCCCTGCTGGCCGCGGCCGGCGTGTCGAGCCTCGAGCTCTGGCGGCGGGCGCAGGTGCGTCGCCGCCTCTTCGAGGACGACGCCAGCGAGGAGATCGAGCCGACGCTCCTCGAGGACCGCTCGCGCCTTGGCACCTGGCTGGTCCGCGCGGGCTACCGCGATCGCAGCGCGCCCCTCACCTTCATCGCCGCGCTGGCGACGAGCCTCGTCGCCGCGGTCGGGACGATCCTGCTGGCGCTGCAGTCGCCGGTGGTGCCGGCGCTCGCGAACCAATTGCTCGCGCTGCCGGTGGTCGGGGGCGGCGCGGCCACCGTGATCGGGCTGCTGCCCTGGTTCCTGGGAATCGCGCTGGCGGCGGCCCCGATCCTCTGGGTGCGACGTCAGCGCCGCGAGCGCGTCGCCTCGGTCGAACGCGATCTGCCGCTCGCCCTCGAAATCCTGGCCACGCTGGCCGAAGCCGGTTCGGGCTTCGATTCCTCGATCGCCCAGCTGCTCGACGCCCAGGCGAGCGATCGCCCGCTGCCGCAGGAGCTGCGCGTATACCAGCTCGAGATGCAGACCGGCGCGGGCCGCGCGCGCTGCCTCGAACGCCTGAGCGATCGCGTCGGTGTGACCCAGATGACCGACCTGGTGCGCTCGCTGACCCACGCCGAAGAGACGGGCAGCGGCATCGCCGGGATCCTGCGTCCCCAGGCCGAAGACCTGCGACAGCAGCAGCGCGAACGCGCACTCGCGCGCGCGGAAGCGCTCCCCGAGAAGCTGGTGTTGCCGCTGCTGGTGGGCTTCCTGCCCGGCCTGATGGTCTGGACCCTGGGCCCGGCCTTCCATCAGCTCTTCGGCATGCTCGACGCCGCGCTGGGCTGAGGCTTCGCTCCCATGTCCGCGGGCCTCTTCTTCTGCGCCATTGCGCTCGCGATCTCCGGAGCCGCAGGCCTCGGCTACCAGATCGTGTGGACCCGTACCCTCGGCGTCGGCCTGGGCCACGAGATCATTGCCCTGCTCGCGGTGGTGAGCGCGTTCTTTGCCGGCCTGGCCCTCGGCGCCTGGGCGTTGGGCGGCCGGGTCCGGTCGAGTGCGGTGCCGGGACGCTGGTACGTCGGGCTCGAGATCGCCGTGGGAGTGTGGGGACTCGCGCTGCTGCCCATCCTTTCCTGGATCGTCGATCGGTCGCCCCTCTGGCTCGGCGCGACACCGACGCTGGCCCAGCAGCTCGGTGTGGTGTTCGTGCTGCCGGCCCTCGCCTTCGCACCCGCCACGGTCGCGATGGGCGCCACGGTCCCGGCGATGGAGCGCTTGCTGACCCAGTCGGCGCGCGCGCGTCACATCGCCCTCATCTACGGGGTGAACACCTTCGGCGCCCTCGTGGGCGTGCTCGGCTTCACGTTCTGGGCGATCCCCGCGCTCGGGTTTCGCGCGGCCACCTTCGCGCTGGTGTCGCTCAGCTTCGGTTCGGCGGCGCTCGGCGCGGTCGGCGCGCGTCGGCTGCTTCGGGAGACGCGGGACGAAGCGCCCGAGCACAGCGATGCACAACCATCGGTCGCGACCCTCGGCACGGTGGCCCTCGGGCTGGCCCTCGTCACCACCGGGTTTCTCGGCATCGCCTACGAGTCGCTGGTGGTGCGGGTCATGTCCCAGGTCTTCGAGGGCGCGATCTACAGCTTCGCCGCCGCGCTCTCCGTGTATCTGCTCGGGACCGTGCTGGGGGCCGGCGCCTACCAGCGCTGGGGCCGCCGCACCCGGGACTTCGCGCGCACCCAGGGATGGCTCGCGCTCGGAACCGCGCTCACCATCACGGCCGGGATCGCGGCGCTCTACGGCGCCTTCGACCTCTACCGAAGCTTGCGCCTGGCTCTCGGCGACACGCTGCCCGCCGTGGCGACGGCCGAGTTCACGATGGCCCTGCCCATCCTGCTCCTGCCCAGTGCGTTCATGAGCGCCCTGTTCTGCCATCTCGTCCAGGCCGCGGAAGACACCGGGAAGGGCGTGGGCTGGGGCATCGCCTGGAACACGCTCGGGTCGGCGCTCGCCCCGGCGATCGCGGTGCTCGCCGTACTGCCCCTCGTGGGCGCGAAGTGGGCACTCGTCGCGACGGCGCTCGGCTACCTCGGTCTCGTGTCGTGGCCGAGTTCGAGTGGAGCGATGCGGGTCGCGGCCGCCGCGGCGCTCTTGCTCGTCGCGGTCCTGCCGCCGGCGCTGCGGATCGTGACGCTGCGCGACGACGAGCAAGTGCTCGCCTACCGCGAGGGCGCCCTCGCGTCGGTGGCGGTCGCCGAGCGCGAGGAGGGTCGGAACCTCCGGGTGAACAACCGCTTCCAGATGGGCGGAACCACACCCGACGGGATTCGGGTGCAGCGCCTGCAAACGCACCTCCCGCTGCTCTTCCACCCGAACCCGAAACGCGCCCTGTTCCTGGGCGTCGCGAGTGGGGTCACGGTGGGCACCGCGCTCGAACATCCGGATCTGCGCGCCGACGCCGTCGAACTCGTCCCCGAAGCGCTCGAGATGTTGCCCTACTTCGCGCCCGAGAATCGCAGCGAAGACTACGGGGAACGCGTCCGACTCTTCGCGGCCGACGCGCGACGCTTTGCGCGGTCGAGCACGGATCAGTACGACGTCGTCATCGCCGACCTTTTCCATCCCGGACGCGACGGCAGCGGATTCCTGTATACGCGGGAGCACTTCGCCGCGATCGAAGCGCGGCTCGCCGAGGATGGACTCTTCTGTCAGTGGCTACCGCTCTTTCAGCTGGACACGCCGATGCTGCGCGCGATCATCGCGAGCTTCGGCGAGGTCTTTCCTTGGGGCTTCGCCGTCATGGCCGACCTCGACATCCGATACCCCGCGCTGGGCCTGATCGGTCGCCGGGGACCCGGCGATTTCCCGCCCGACTACGTGCGTCAGCGCTTCTCCCACCCGGCGCTCGCCCCGGTCGCGCGCAGCACACTGCTGCACGACGAGCGGCGTTTGTTCGGGTTGATGCTGTTGGGCCCGGACGACCTGAAGGAGCTGGCGGAAGACGTCTCCCCGAACACGGACGATCACCCCCATGTGCTCTTCGAAGCGCCGCGCTTCACCTACCAGCGCGACGTGCCCTCGTACCGACAGCTGCGCTGGCTCCTCGATCGCGGTTCCGTCGACGTCGAGGGCGCGCTCGGGTCGGCTCCCGCCGCCGGCGAAACGGCGACCGGAACGCGCCGCGCCGCCGAGGTGCGCCGCTACCAAGAGGCCCGCGACCTGTACCTGCGCGCTCTGATCGCCGAGCGAGAGGAAGGTTGGGAGCGCGCGCTCCCCCTCTACGAAGCGAGCGTGCGGGCGAGTACGGCGTTCACGACCAGCTTCGCGAAGCTCTTCGCGGTGGGACGCGCATGGATGCAGACGGACCCCGCGCGAGGTCGCGCCCTCTTGGAGGAGCTGGCCAAGGCGCGCCCCGGCGTCCCTCGACTGGAAGCGTTGCTGCGCGAGGCGCCCCGGCGTGATGCGGCCGGAGTTCCCTGACTCCCTGGCAGCGGTAACGGCGTGATCGAGGGCAAATACCCACGCCTTGTCACTGCATGCTCCCCCGGTTCCCTTTGCCGGGGATGCCGGGTGTCCCGTACCCTGGAGCGAGTCACAGGGGGACACCATGAGCCACAAGATCCACGACGCGCACGACCATCGTCACGAAGCCGGCTGCGGCCACACCGCGATCCAGCACGACGGTCACGTCGACTACCTGCATGACGGGCACCTGCATCATCCGCATGAGGACCACGTGGACGAACACAGTCTCGCGGTGGGCGACGCCAACCCCGACACCTGCACACCGAGCCATGCCTGCTCCGGTCACGACGCTGGGCATCAGCACGGACCGGGTTGCGGCCACGAAGCCGTTCCCCATGGCGATCACCACGACTACCTGGTCGGCGGGCATCTGCACCACCCGCACGGCGGTCACTGCGACGATCACGGCGCCGTTCAGGTCGGCTAGCGCCGGGCCGCCTCACGCGGCGCCTCCCCCTTCCTAGTTCGCGTCCATCCCAAGGGCGATCGCAACCACGAGGGCTGCGAGCGCCAGGGGGAAGAACGCGACGTTCATAGCGCGCAGGATGCCGACCACGCGGTCGACCCGCGGGTCGCCGAGTGCGCGGTGCTCCTTCGCACGCACGAAACGTCGGATCCGTTCCGTATCGCCGGCACCCAGCGAAGAGCCAGGACGTCCCAGCTCTTCCCACACCGCCGCATGGTGCGCGGCAAGGTGCGACCAGAGCCGCTTCGACACGAAGAAGATCGCGGTTCCCAGCAAGAGCTGACCCCCGACGAGGGCCGCGAGCACGATCACGAGCTCCATGCGCGTTTCTCCTGCTCTCGGGGTGGGCCCGTGCGCGGCGAGGGTGGGGGCAGCGGGCGTCGCTCTACTCTTCTTCTTCCGACCCGTAGTAGAGCAGCGCGACCGGAACGCTGAGCAGCTTGTCGACGTCGAGGTACGCGTAGATCGGGGCGCGCACGAAGGTCATGCACGCGTTGACCAGGGTCACCCCGGGCTGAAGCAGCGTGTAGACGACCTTCTCGCCGGCAGAGGCGTCCGACGCCCAGAGCCGGTAGGGAACGATCTCGATCACGCCCGCGTCGATCGTGTCGAACCAGAAGGACTTCTCGTGTCCGCCCACGACGGTGGTCTCTCGCTGGTATTGCACCGCCTGGCCGGTTCGCTGGGCCTTCTCCCAGGCTTCCATCGCCGCCGCTTGTCCGCGATCCGTGTTTACCCGGCGACGCGGATAATGCAGCCCTCCGACCGGCTGGAAGACGACTTCGGGAAGGCGGAAGTGGCCGTAGATCGCGGGGCGCTCTGCGTAGATCGTCTTGGTGCCGAAGGCGCCGTCGAACCCCGGATCTCCGACGTACCAGTCGGCGAAGCTGTGGTGGTCGTCCAGCTCGAAGGTCGCGCAGCCGACGCCGAAGAGCAGGAACCCGGCGCAGGCGGCGAGCCGAAGCGCGCGGTTCGTTCGTGTAGTCATTTCGTCCCTCCCCTGGGTGCGGACATCGCCAGACCCGTCATTGGGTTCCGCTGGATGCACCCGCTCCTTCGGCGGGGATCTCCCGCACCAGTCGGAAGCCGGTATCACCCCGGGCGTCGAGCTCGGTCTTGGTGCGGCGCGCCACGGTCGCGCGTTCGGCCGACGCGATCCAGGAGCCGCCGCGTGTCGGGCGTGTATTGCAGTCGCCGTCGGCCCCGAACAGGAACCGTTTCGTCACCGTGCGCCAGGCGGAGCCGTCGGTGGGCGCCTTCCCGTAGTTGTCGTGCCAACAGTCCTGGGTGTACTCGCTGACGTTGCCGGTGGTGTCGAAGAGTCCCCAGGCGTTCGGTGCGTAGGAGGCCACCTCCGCGGTTCCGAAGCCCACCCCATCGTTGCAGGGGATCTTCCAGCTGAACTCGGTCTCGGCGTCCGCGATGTTCGCGTGAACGCAGAGACCCGCCTGGGAGTTGCCGAAGGAGAAGAGGCTTCGGGTGCCCGCGCGCGCCGCGTACTCCCACTCGGCTTCGGAGGGCAGCCGGTAGGTATGCCCCGTCTGGTCGCTGAGCCACTGCGCGTAGGCCTCGGCGTCGTTCCAGGTGACGCAGACGACGGGCCAACGCAGGTTCTGCTTGAAGGGCATGATGCGCCAGGAGTACTGCGGGTCCCGCTGCTTGAAGTTCCACGGGTAGCAGTCGAGTTCCGTGCGCTCGACTTCCGTTCTGTAGTCGGTGGCCTGCACGAAGCGCGCGAAGTGGGCCTGGGTGACCTCGGTGACCATGATCGCAAAGGGCCGCGCGAAGGTGACCGTGTGCTCCGGCGCGGAGCTGTCGAGCGCGACCTCGTGCTCGGACCCCATCACGAACGATCCGGCGGGCAGGTTCACGACGACGGGCGCCTTTCCGCCGTCTCGCAGCGTGTCCTGGTAGTAGGTGTCGAGCTGCACGGAGCCGGGCTCGCCAGACACCGGGGGCGACACCGCGAAGAGGAGAACGGCGGCAAACCTGCCAAAGCCTGCCCAGCGCGGATTCCGACGACTCTGCATGCGACCTTCCCCTTCCGCCCTCGAGAGTCCCGCGTCCCAGCGCGACGGCCCGTGAAGCGCTTCACGCCGCTGTCCTTTTTGAAGCCCTACTCGATACTCACCAACTCGATGTCGTAGGCGAGCGCTGCGCCGGGCGGGATCCTCGGCCCGCCCCTTTCGCCGTAGGCGATCGCGGCCGGGCACACGAGGCGAGCCTTGCCGCCGACCCGCATGCGCGCGATCCCTTCGGTCCAGCAGGGAATCACCTGATCCAGAGGAAACGCCATCGGCTCGTCCACCTCGTGGGCCAGGCTGCCGTCCCGCAGAGTGCCGCGGAAGCGCACACGCACCTGATCCGTCGGCTGGGGCTGTGCACCGCTGCCCGGTGTGACGTCGGTGAAGACCAGACCCGAAGCCGTGCGCACGGCGCCGGGCTTCTTCGCCTCCTGGTCGACGAAGGCCTCGGAAACGACCAGCTCCTCGGCGGTTGCCGCGTACAGCTCGAGCTGCTCGCTCTCCGGCGCCAGCCGTGCCGCTGCGCGGTAGTCGGGCGCCGCTTTCGCGAAGTTCCCCTGCCGGGCGTAGAGAAGCCCACGACCGAGGTGTGCTCCGACGCTGGGCTTCAGGGAGAGCGAGGTCACATAGGCCGCAAGCGCTTCTTCGGTTCGACCCAGCTGCAGCAGCATGTTGCCGCGGTTCGCGTGGGCCTCGTAGATCCAGCTGTAGCCCGGGTCGGGGCCCGCGAGGGCACGGTCGAAGGCGGCGAGCGCTTCGTCCGTGCGCTGCAGGACCATGAGGGCCGTGCCGTGGCGGTGGTAGAGCGTCGGCACGTCGGGAGCGAGTGCGATGGCCTCTGCGTAGCGCTGCTCGGCCAGGGCCACGTCGCCCTGCCGAAATGCTTCGTCCCCCGCCAGCGCCTTCTGGCGCGCGGGCTCGCTCTGCCTCGCGACGTGGAGCCAGGCGTCTTGGACGAGCTCGTCGGCAAGCGCCTTGGTCGCCGCGCCGACCTCGTCCTCGGCCTCGACCCGCGCAGGCGCGCCGCACAAGACGAACAGGGACAACACGCCGAGGGCGAGACGTCGGGACATCGAGGGCTCCCCGTGCGCCCGACGACGCGATGCAAGGCGTCGCGCGATCGGTCCGCGACACCAGCATACGTCAGGCGGCGCGCGCCGTGGCCGCGGATGCGGCGGGCGGTACGGCCTCGCCGCCCTAGGGCTTGCGGCCGCGCTGCAGGGCCCACGCGGTGCGGAAGGCGGCCACCACCAGGCAGACGCCACCCACGGGTGCCAGCAGGATGCCCGGGCCCGGATCCCCGCCATAGATCCAGACGCCGCCGAGGAAGAACCCGAGCGAAAGCAGGAAGCTGGCGAACAGCAAGCGGGAAGTCAGGCCGAGGCCACCGCGATCCTGCGGCCAGGACGACACGGTCGCGGCGAACCCGAGCTGCACCAGCGACAGCAGCGCGCCGTGGGCATGCGCAAGCCGCCAGAGCAGCCGACGCGTCTCGAAGGCCGGGTCGAGGAACCAGGGCGCCTTGAAGCCGTGCAGCCCTTCGAGCGCGAGCCCGAGCAGCGCGAAGCCAGCGAGCGCCCACCAGCCCACGAGCAGGTGGCGCTGTCGAACGCGTTCCGCCAGCGCGAGAGATCCGTCTTCGCTCTCACTCACGTCGTGTCCTATTCCGCCAGGATCACCGGCGGATCCAACCGTCGGCCCCGCAGCTCACGAAAACGATCGTCCATCAAGTGGCCCTCGGCGTCGATCAGCAGCGCCTCCGATGCGCTGGGCCGATCGGCGCCCTCCCGCCACTTCGCTTCGGCCCGCAGGCGTCGGGCACTCCGGAACGCTTCGGGGTCGACGAAGTCGTACTCGAAGTCGGCGTAGCCGGGTAGCCGTTTCAAGGACTGCTGGCCGATGAATCGCACCACGTCGTAGCGGTCGGTGAGGAGCTCGGCCAGGTAGATCCCCATCCATTCCGTTCCCGAGGCCTCTTGGGCCGGTTCCCAGCCGTAGTGCCAAGCGGCGATCGCGCGCTGCCCCGCGTCGCCCTGGAGGATCCAACGCACCGAGGACGCCACGCTGCGCTGCTCCTCACTCAAGGCCGGAGGCGGGATCTCGTACCACGCTGAGAGGTGGTCGGCCGTCCACGCGAGGGTCTTGTCCAGGTGGCAGAGGTTGCACGCGTTGGGCCGGCCCGTCGCCATCGTCGTCGCCACGTCGGGACTGTCGACGGTGTGGCTGCGCATCGCCTTCATCAAGCCGAGGGTCGTGTGGGGCATGTGGCAGTTGGTACAGCGGCTGCCCGCGGAACTCGCCGGGTGGTGGGTGTGGCGAACGAGTTCGGCTTCCGCCTCGTACTGCTCGTGGCATTGGAGACACGCCGGGTTCCCTCGCATCCCGGGTTTCAGCTGGTCGTTCGCCCACTCACCGCGGGGACGGCGATCGTCGGTTCCCGGGTGCATGGAATGACACGAGAGACACGACATCGTGCCACGCTGATGGCAGGGCGTCTCCAGCATGCCGTTGTACTCGCGGCCGCTCACCCGAACCATGCCGTCGGACCAGAACCGACGCTCGAAGTACTGCGGTGTCTTCTCGAGGTTCCTCGCGACGACGGGGTCGGCACGGTCCTGGCCGAACTGGAAGACGTGGCGCGAGGCGTGGAGATCGCCCCCGGGTCGATACGCGAAACCCTGGTGGTCGTAGGCGGCTTCACTCTCGGCGTCGAAGAAGTCGAAGACTGCATGGCACTGGCCACAGACCTGGGACGACCGTTGGTGGTCGAGGTCCGCGACGTTGACCAGCGTCGGGTCGTCCTCGGTCGAGAAGTGTTCGCGGTAGCGGTGCAGCGGGTTCCGGTGGATCGCCGCGTGCTCCTCGGCCGCCCCGTGGCAGGCTCCGCAGGCGATGCCGAACTCCGCCACCCGGGTATCGGGGCTCGGCTCCGCCTCCCAGCGCGGCTGGCCTCGCACGACGTGACACTTGATGCACGTCTTGTTCCACAGGCCCGTCTGCATGTTCGGGCGCGAAGGAGGAGCAACGAAGATCGATCCGTAGGGAACCCAACGCTGCTCGGACGTGATCCAGATGAACGGGAGCTTCCCGAGGTTGCGCCCCTCCCCGGTCCGGAACCAGAAGGCCTGCTGATGATGGGCGCCGGTCGAGAGCACCAGCTCGAAGGTCCGGCCCGGCAGCGCTTCCCCTGAGGTCGGTGAACGTGCCGCCTTCATCTCCATGAAGAAGCCGTTCCCTTCGCGGTAGAAGCGGAACTCCCGACCGAAGTGGACGAGCCTGCGATCGTCGAAGTCGGCGATCACCGTGTCCTCGGACACGACCTGGGTCATGGTGCGGTGGTGGGACGCGTGCCAGGTCTCGTATTGGCTGGGATGGCAGGCGCGACACGTCTCCGAAGCGACGTAGCCGTCCTCGTCCACGGCCACGGGTCGATGGGCCGTGCTCGTCTCGGACGCGGCATCGGGGAGGAACCACGCGTTCCAGCCAGCGCCCAGGCCGGCCGCGCCGAGGGCCGCCGCGAGCATCAGGACCGACCCCACGCGTTCGCGTCTCACGTCGGCGTACCCACGGGCATCATCGCGGTCTTCCTCGCCGAGAGCCGGTTCGGGATCGGAATGCGCCACGCGCGGATCGTCGCCTCACAAGCCTTCGAGAGTAGTCCGCACCCGGCGTTCCGCCCTCGGGCGGGCGCGCAACCGGGCCTGGAATTCTGGGAACTGGTTCCCGCCGACCGGCACCCTCCGGGTACTGCCCTTCGATCGACCCCTGCGCGTCGAAGGTTTGCTTGGAAGGGAGAGCACCCGTTGGAAGAAACGAGGACACCCGGCCTCCGGTCGTTCGCCGACGGGGTCGGCATCGCGGGCTCGGCCATCTGCGCATTGCACTGCGTGGGTGCACCGCTGCTGCTGGTGGCGGGTACGGCGGTTCCGGCCTCCTTCCTCTCGGGCGAGCAATTCCACCAGCTGTTGCTCTGGGGAACGCTGCCTGCGTCGGCGCTCGCCTTCGGCCTGGGGTGCTGGCAGCACAAGGACCCGCGCGTGCTCGCCCTGGGCATCCTCGGGCTCCTGGGACTGTCCGCCTCGGTGGTCGCGCACGACTGGGTCGGCGAGGGGGGCGAGCGTGCGCTGACCCTCGCGTCCGCCGGTATCCTGATCGCGGGCCACCTCCTGAACTTCCGTCGGTGCCGCGACACGGGATGCGACCACGAAACCGAGGCGCACGAAGCCGGGGCGGGCTAGCAGAGGCGACCGATGCACACGATCGAGCTCTCCCAGTGGCAGCACGAGCACGACTACCTGCCGCACGGCCACCGCCACAGCGAGCGCCAGACCCGGCGGGTAATCGCGCTCACCGCGGTCATGATGGTGGTCGAGATCCTCGCCGGCACGGCCTGGGGATCCATGGCCCTGCTCGCCGACGGGTGGCACATGGCGAGCCATGCCTCGGCGCTGAGCATCACGGCCTTCGCCTACTGGTACGCGCGCCGTCACGCGGGGAACCCGGAGTACACCTTCGGGACCGGCAAGGTCAGCGTTCTCGGAGGCTTCACCAGCGCGGTCGTGCTCGGGGTGATCTCGATCTCGATCGCCTGGGAGTCGATCACGCGGCTCGTGCAGCCGGTCCCCATTCGCTTCGACGAGGCGATCGTGGTGGCCTTCCTGGGCCTCGCCGTCAACCTCGTCTCCGCCTGGATGCTCCGCGGCGACCATCATCACGGAGGCCACGCTCACAGCCACGACCACAACCTGCGCGCGGCCTACCTGCACGTACTGGCCGATGCGCTCACGTCGACGACGGCCATCGTCGCGCTGACGGCCGGGAAGTACGCCGGCTGGGTGTGGATGGATCCGGTGATGGGCGTGGTCGGGTCGATCGTGATCGCGCGCTGGTCGCTCGGGCTGATCCGGGACACCTCGAGCATCCTGCTCGACTGCAGCGTCGACGAGGAACGCGAGACGCAGTTGGCGCGCGAAGCCATCGAAGCGGACGGCGATGCGCGCGTCGCCGACATCCACCTCTGGCGGATGGGCCCGGCGCATCTGGCGGCCGCGATCTCGGTGGTGGCGCACCACCCGCGATCACCGGATCACTACCGGGGTCGCCTCTTGAAGGCGGTTCCGCTCTCGCACGTGACCATCGAGGTGCACGACTGCGGCGACGGCTAGGGCGCTTCCGGGAAGCGGACGAGCCCCGCGGAGCCAGAGTGGCGGAGAGGGAGGGATTCGAACCCTCGATGGGTTGCCCCATACTCCCTTAGCAGGGGAGCGCCTTCAGCCACTCGGCCACCTCTCCGGGACGGCGCAGGATACCGCGCGCCCGGGCCGCCAGCACCCGTTCCTGCGCTGGCTCCGACCCGGGCCCGGCCCCTGGCGCGGTCAGCCCAGGGACTCCCCGAGCGCCCGCACCACGTGCTCCAGAACCGCCACCCGGGCGAAGCGCTTGTCGTTCGCCGGCACCAGGTGCCAGGGCGCCGCCGGCGTATCGGTGCGCACCACCATTTCGTGCACGGCCTCGGTGTAGGCCGCCCATTTCTCCCGGTTGCGGTAGTCCTCGTCGGTGATCTTGTGGCGCTTGTGGGGGGTGTCCTTGCGGGCCTCGAAACGACGCAGCTGTTCCTCGGGATCGATGTGGAGCCAGAACTTCAACACCACCGACGGCGCCGCCGCGAGCTGTGCCTCGAAGTCGTTGATCTCCGCGTAGGCGCGGCGCCAGTCGGCTTCCTGGGCAAACCCCTCGATCCGCTCCACGAGCACGCGCCCGTACCAGCTGCGATCGAAGATCGCGAGCCGCCCAGCGGGCGGGAGCCGACGCCAGAAGCGCCAGAGGTACGGATAGCGATGCTCTTCCCCGCTCGGTGCCGCGATCGGAAACACCCGGGTATCCCGCGCGTCGACGGCCTGCGTGATCCGGCGGATCGCACCGCCCTTGCCGGCGGCGTCCCAGCCTTCGAAGACGAGCACCGTGCGCAGACCCCCGTGTTCGGCGCGATTCACCAACTCGAAGAGCGTGCGCTGGGCGGCGTCGCGGCGTTCGCGGTAGTCGGACTTCTCGAGAGAAGACGACAGGTCCACACGGTCGAGCACCGTCGGCGATGGGGAGGAGTTCGGAGACGGTGAGGGCGGCGGCGGGGCCTGGGCGACGGCCGCGCGCTCGAGGGCGGCGAGGGCGATCTCTCCAGCCCGCCAATCGCGCCCCTGGGCATCTCCCCCATGCAGCACCTGCCAGGGCGACTCGGCGCGGTCGGTGCGAAGCAGCAGCGCTTCGGCCTCGGGCCGCAGGGTTTCGAAGTCGTCGCAGATCTTCCAATCGAGCTCGTCGAGGCGCCACTCGCCGTTCGGGGTCTCCGCTTCCTTCAGGCGCTTCTCGTGATCCTCGGCGGGCAGGTGCACCCAGAGCTTCACGAGTTCGACGCCGTCGGCCGCGAGGCCGCGCTCGAACGCCTCGAAGTGCTCGAGCTCGCGCGCGTAGGTGGCGTCGTCGAGTTCGCCCCGCACACGCTTCGCAAGCTGGGCCTGGGGCCAACCACCGAACCACACGCCGACACGCCCCTTCGCCGGGAGGTCCCGCCAGTAGCGCCAGAACGCGGGGTACGCGTCTTCTCCGGCGAAGGCGGGCCCGAAGGCACGCGAGACCAGGTAGCGCGCGTCGAGCCACTCATGGAGGCGGTTGAAGACCGAAGTGGCGCCGGGCCGGTCGTCCCCGGCAATCATCAGCAGCACCGACCGCTCGGCGGCCTCGCGCAACGCCCGCTGCGCCATGAGCAGGGCGACGCGCAGCTCGGGAGTGCGCGCCTCGAATTCCTTCTTCGACAGCCGCGTTTCCGGCACCGACTCGAGCACGGGCGCAGTATAGACCGGGACGCGCCGCGACCCGGTGTGCAGGAAGGGCGTCAGGAATGGCGCCCCGGAAGAACGTTCAGGAAGAGCGCCGGCGGCCTTCCACGTGGTATTCCACGCGATGCGAACGCCCGGCGTCGTCCATCACCACGACGCGATGCGCCCCGGGCTCGAGGGGAACGAAGACCGCGCGCTCGGGCGGCGCGATCCCGACGAGCGACCCGTCCTGATACCAGTAGAGGGTCTCGGTACCCGGCGCCGCGTCGGCCGCCAGTCGCAGCTGGCTGTAGGCCGCGGGCGCATCGTGCCGTTGGCGGTAGGGGGTCTTCGCGTCGGGCGAGGAGATCCGCGGACCCGATGCCACGTAGACCTCGCGACATTCCGGGTGGAGGGACGGCAGGGCCCGGGACGGCTGACCCGTCGCGAGCCACCAGGCGCGTAGTGCGGCCGGGAAGACCGTGAGCACCTCCGGACGGTGCGGCCGCTGCTCGAGACACGCGCCTTCGAGACGTTCGCCCGACTCGGCGTCGACGAACACGCGGCGATGGTGGGTGCAGCGCGCGAGCCGCGATACGCCAGGCAGGGTCGGTACGCGGATCCTCGCCGGACAGTAGGCCCCGGGCAGCTCGTGGCTCACGGAACACACTTCCGTGTCGACGATGCGGGGATGCACCTTCGCCAGCCGAGCGCCTTCGGGCTCGACGGCGCGGAACACGTCGAAGAGCAGCGGCGCCGCGTGCTCGGCGACGGAGATGCCCGGCCGCGGGCTGCCGTCGAGGTTGCCCACCCAGACGCCGACGCTCATGCGCGTCGAGTACCCCACCGCCCAGGCGTCGCGGTGGCCGTAGGAGGTGCCCGTCTTCCAGGCCACCTCGGGAACGTCGCGCGCCAGTGCCACCGCCGCCGGCGGGAAGTCGGGGCGTCGCACGTCGCGCAGCACGTTGGTCACGAGAGCGACCGCCGCCGCGGGCAGCAGGCGCTGGGGCTTCGCGGCGGGGCCGGGCTGCCAGCGCACCGGCTGGTGGAGACCCTGGGACCCGAGCGTCGCGTAGGCGTTCGTCAGGTCGAGCAGGGTCACCTCGCCCCCGCCGAGCACGAGCGGCAACCCGTAGCGCGCCGCCGGTCGATCGAGGGTGGCGAAACCCGCGCGCTGGAGCAGCGCGAGGAACGGCGCGACACCGAGTTCGGCCAGGGTGGTCACCGCCGGCACGTTGCGCGACTCGGCCAAGGCCTCTCGCAGGGTCATGCGGCCGCGGTAGCTGCCGTCGTAGTTCTCGGGCAGGTAGCCAGCGTAGTCGACGGGGATGTCCAGGGTGATGGTGTCCGGCACCGCCAATCCCTGGGCGAAGGCCTGGGCGTAGACCCAGGGCTTGAGGGTCGAGCCAGGCGAGCGACGGGCCAGCGCGCCGTTCACCTGACCGGGTCGCTCGGTGTCGAAGAAATCCGCCGAGCCGACCATGGCACGCACCGACCGGGTCTGGTTGTCGAGCACGACGACCGCAGCGTTGCCGATGCCGCTCTTGCGCAGGGCGCGCACGCCGTCGGTCACGAGCCCCTCGACCTGGCGCTGGAGGTCGGCGTCGAGCGTGGTCGCGACCGCGCGCGAGGCCGACTGACCCGCCGCCCAGCGTGCGAAGTGGGGCGCAGTGAAGGGCGTGGGCTGCCAGCGCTCGGGTAGCGACTGGCGCTTCGCGCGCGCGACTCCCGCCGCATCGAAGACGCCACGCGCAGTGAGCTGGTCGAGCACCCGGTCGCGCGCGCGTCGTGCTGCGTCGGGGTGTCGACGCGCGTCGTAGGCAACGGGCGCCCGCGGTAGCGCGGTGAGGTACGCGGCTTCTCCCAGGGACAGCTCCGCCGGCGACTTCCCGAACCAGAACCAGGCGCCCGCGCCGACGCCTTCGAGATTGCCACCGAAGGGCGCCAGCCCGAGATAGGCCGCGAGCAGCTCCTCGCTCGAGTAGGCGCGCACGAGTTGGTGGGCCCGAAAGGCCTCGATCGCTTTCGCCCGCCAGGTGCGTGCGCGCGGCTCCACCAGCCGCGCGAGCTGCATGGGAATCGTCGACGCGCCCGACACGACCCGCCCCGCGCGCAGGTTGGCGAGCGCCGCCCGCGCGACGGCGAGCGGGTTCACGCCCGGGTGCCACCCGAGGAAGCGATCCTCGGATTCGCGCAACGACCGGACCAGCTTCGGCGATACCGCATCGTGGGGCACCGGCCAGCGCGCACTTCCGTCGGGAGCCAGGAAGAGACGCAGGGGCTCACCGTCGGCGCTGGTCACCACCCGCGCCGGCGACCGCTCGAGGCGTTCGTGGGGGAAGGGGAAGGCCGCATCGAGCCCCCGGAACCCGATCTCGATCCCCAGCAACGACAGGACGCCGAGCGCGAGGAAGCGCAGCGCGCGCCTGCTTCTCGACGAAACCGCAGCCGTCGTCACTAGCGCGCCTGGATCACGAACTCGCCCCGCGGCCCGACCGCGCGCAAGCCCGGCGCGTACATCGCCTCGACCTGGACCGGCGGGAGCCGGAAGCGGCCCGGGTTCACCGCGCGCAGCAGCAGATAGGCCTCGCGCCAGTCGCCGCGACCGATGCGCGTGAAGAGCAGGATGCGGTCGTCGCGCGCGTCGAGATACTGGGACGACAGCTGCTTCTGGTTCGCGACCCACGGCAGGGTTTCGCTCGATTGAAGCCGCGGGTTCTCCACCTCGAAGCCCGCGGGCAGCAGCTGCTGCACCACCAGGTTCTCGATGCGCCCGCGCACGCTCCGCAGGCGGAGCTTCGCGACCACGAGCTCGCCCTGGGACACCGTGTTGTCGGTGATCGCCACGCCGTTGCGATCGAGCCAGCTGCGCTCGATCTCGAGACCGCGCGACTCGGTCTGGAAGGCCGCGTCGGTCGGCGTTCCCCGATGTCGCAGCACGTAGTAGGCCCGTGTCCGCGCGTCGCCGCCGTCGATCAGGATCTCGATGTCGCCCTCGGGCAACCACTCGAAGACCCGGGTGTCCTGATCGAACTGACCGATCTGCTTGCCGCCGACGAAGACGCTGCCCTGGTAGACCGCCGAGCCGGCCTCGCGGAAGAGCTGCCCCAGCGCGATCAGTGCGAGCGCCGACTCCTGGGTGTTCCAACGCTCGTCGAGGGCGTCTCGTCCCAGCTGACTGGCGAGCTTCGGAATCCGCGGATCCTCGGGCGCCGCGTCGAGCAGCCCGAGCAGGAAGAGCGAACGGTTCCGCGTGGTGGACGCGAAGTTGCCCCCGGTCTGGCGGCGCACGGTCTCGGTGTCGTCGAGGGCCGTCGCCAGTTCGGGGAGGACGCTCGGATCTCCGCTCGCGGCGTAGGCCGCGCCGAGCAGCACGCGCGACGTCGCGGTCAAGGCGTCTGCGTGGCGCTCTCGCAGGAAATCCATCGTCGCGCGATCGGGATCGCCGGCGCGCGCCAACACGTAGAGGGCGTAGACCACCCGTTCGAGTTCGGGGGCGGAGTAGCGCGGCTTCGCCACCGCCTCGCGCTTCGCGTAGGCGAGGGCGCCGGGGAGCGCGGTCTGGGCGCTGGTGTGCCCGGCGCGCTCCGCCTCGACCAGGAAGTGAGCCGCGTAGACGCTCGCCCAGGGGTGCGCTTCTCGGCCGCGCGGCCATAGGCTGAACCCGCCGCGTGCCAGCTGCATCGATGCGATGCGGCGCACCGCCGCTTCGACCCACAGCGCCGGGTCGCGGTCTTCGAAGAGGCCGGGCTCCATCGCTTCGGCCCACTCGCCCAGACCCACCAGGGGAAACGCGCGCGACACGGTCTGCTCGAGGCAGCCGTAGGGGTAACGGAGCAGATCGCCGAGCCGTCCGTAGAGCTGAACCGCCGGATGGGGACCGATCCACAGACTGCGGGTGCGGCCGTCCTTGCGGAGACCGTCGTCGATGCTGCGCAGCAAGACGCCCGACTGGGTCACGGCGCCCACGGTCTCCAACGTGCGGTTCGGAAGATCGGGGCGCAGTCCGAAGCTGCGCTCCACCCGCGCCTCCTCGTCGCCAGCCTCGGCGAAGACGCGCAACACCACCTCGCCTTCGGCCTCGCCGGAATCCAGCGGAAAGCGCACGGTGGTCTCGCTGCCGTCGGCAATCGCCAGCGTCTGGAGCGCCTCGCCCTCGAAGGTGACCGGGCCCTCGACCTCGAAACGCACCTGGACCTCCGCGTCCTTGCCCGTGTCGTTTCGCACCGTCACCGGGACCTCGACGCGTTCGCCGAAGGAGAGGAAGCGCGGGGGCGTGGGCGTCAGCATCAAGGGCTGCCGCACCCGGGTGAGCTCGGTGGCGGCGCCGAAGTCCGCGTCGCGATAGGCGACGGCCATGACCCGCAGGGCGCCCTGGAATTCGGGCAGCTCGAAGCGCACCTGGGCGCGTCCGCTCGCGTCGGTCTGCAGCGGCCCGGACCAGAACGCGACGGGCTTCACCCGGCGAATGCCCTCGGTGCGCAGGAACTGGGTACGCCCGGCGCCGCCACTGCCGCCGCCGGCGTCCGCCTCGCCCTCGAGATCGAGGTCGGGCAGCAGGAACGAGAACACGTCATGGGACGACACGCTCAGGGCGCGTCGACGATAGAAGTGGCCGAACGGATCGGGCGACTCCTGACCCACCAGCTGCAGGACCCCTTCGTCGACGGCCGCCACCGTGACCCAGCTGCGCGGTGCCGCGGTGACGGCGAACTCGAGGGGTGCGCTCGGGCGCAGTTCGTTCGGGAGCTCGAGCGCGACGGGCATCCGATGGCGTTCCCGATCGACGGACAGCGGCACGGCTCCGAAGGCACGTGCGGCGCTGCCGGGCTCGAGCTGATCGGCGCCGCGCACCAGGGTCGCCGTGACGTAGACGTTCGGTCGCCAGTCGGCCCGCACCGGGAGTTCGAGCCGGGCCGTATTCCCTTCCAGCTGACGCACTTCTTTGTGCAAGACGCCGTTGCGCTCGACCGTCACGAGCAACTTCCCGGGAAACGGAGCGCGGACCTGCACGACCGCCGACTCGCCGGGCCGAAGATCGTCGCGCTCCAGGTCGAGCTCGACGCGGCCCGGATTCTCGACCGCCCAGGGCGCGAAGCCCCAGCCGCTGGCGTAGAAGGTGAGCCGCGAGGAAGCGCCGGTCTTCGGGTCGGTCACGACGACCCGGTAGCGACCGTACTCGGGTGGGGTCACCTCGAAGGAATGTCGCGTGCGACCACCGGGAAGGGTCTGGCGGCCGAAGACGTGGGCCTCGAGGACCGACTCGTAGCGATAGCTGCCCGACGCCGTGCGGCGCAGGACCGTCTGCCACTCGTCGCGCAGGAACTCGACCTGCAGCGTGCCGGTGTCGACCTCACTGCCGTCGGGAGCCGCGCCCACCAGCTCGAAGGAGACCGGCTGCCCGGGTTCGGCGTAGCCCGCTTCGCGCTGCCGCAGCCCGAGGTAGTAGGGATAGGGATGAACGGGAATGCGCGTATGGGCGGCGACTCCGCGGCCGCCGCTCTCCCGCACGCGCGCCGTGACGACGGCCACGAGGGAGGACGGCACTTCGAGCCCATCCGGAACGGCCACCTCGAAGCGCTGCTTCCCCTCTTCGTCCAGCGACCCCTCTCGGGCCAGTAGCTCGCGACGGGAGAACTTGCGGTCGTCGTTGCGGAAGGAGAAACCGGTGTGACCCGGCGGTACGAAGGGCGCCGCCTCGAGCGAGACGCGGCTCTCGACGGCCAGCCCCGAGGCCGGCGCGCCGAACAGGTAGTGGCTGGCCACCTGGTAGCGGAGCGCCGCTCCGGGCTGAGGCAGTGCTTCGCCCTCCGAGTCGATCTCGACCGCGATGCGATCGGGAACGAACTCCTCGACCTGGAAGCGGTAGCGGCCGACCACGTCCTCGCCGACGACGAGCTCGAGGCGATGCGCACCCGTGAAGCTCGTCTCTTCGAGGAACACGCTCCACTCGGCGGCGCCCTGCGCACCGAGCGCGAGGCGTTGAGTGCTGCGCTCCTGGCCCATCGGGTCCTTGTGGCGCAGGAGCAGGGGCATGTCGGGAGGCACGCGCAGCTCGGCGTCCCGCAACAGCGCGACGCCCCGGGCGGTCTCGCCCGGGCGGTAGAGATCGCGCTCGCCGTAGAGCAGGGCGTCGTAGCCGTGGGGCGCTTCGGAGGACCCGTGGACGTCGAGCCCGGATGTCTCGATGCGGGTGCGGTCGAGCGCGAGGAAGCTCCAGTCGTCGCCGCGTTCCACGAGCACGTAGGCCGGGCGGTGTTCTGCGAAGTGCTCCTCGAGCCCACGGAAGTGCAGCATCCCGCGCGGGTCGGTGCGGCCCGACGCGATCTCCTGGTTCTGATCGCTGACCACCCGCACCCGCGCCCCGCGAATCGGCGCCAGATCGTCGAAGGACGACGCCCAGACCAGCAGATCGCCGGTGCCGCGCTTCGCCACCAGACCGAGGTCGGTGATCAGGACCCAGCGCTGCTCCAGGTGATAGCTGCCCTCGCGGCGCAGACCCACGCGGTAGAAGCCGGGCTCACCGTCCTCGAGCCAGTCATCGATACGCAGCTCGGTCGTCTGCGTCTGATTGCGCGGACCTTCGATGCTGAGCTTCTTCTCGACGATCCGATCGCCGAAGACGCGGTCGACACCTCCGTAGCCGCGGTTCCGGTACACCTGATAGCCGCGCTGCTGCACCAGGTAGAGCACGTTGTTGCGGTAGACCCGGTCGATG
Organism: Myxococcota bacterium; assembly: GCA_039030075.1. Lineage (NCBI taxonomy): Bacteria > Pseudomonadati > Myxococcota > Myxococcota bacterium. Next base: position 41,657 of record JBCCEW010000003.1, read on the forward strand.
CTGACCGTCACCTGATCGAGGTTCATGGTCTCGATGCCCAGGCTGCGACGACCGCGGGCCGACAGGAACATCCCCTCGCCGTGGAAGCGGGCGGAGGCCGGGAGATCGGGAAGTCGCACCTCCTCTTCGTGCTTCCCGCGCAGCACCGCACCGTCGCGAGAACGCAACCCCTGGAGCAAGGCGACGCGATAGCGCTCGCCGGGCTCGAAGGCGCCGACGAGGTTCAACTGGTTGCGTTCGGCGGTTGCGCGAAATTCCACCGCCGGCTCGACTTCGAGGTGATCGCGCGCGAGTTCGAGATCGACCGCCGAGCTGAGCTCGATCTCGATGCGGCTCTCCGACTCGCCAGGCCGACTGCGGATGCCACGCACCGCGAGTACGCCCCGCGACCCGAGCGGCAGGGTCCGGCTCCACTCGGCGCCGAGTTCGACGTTGCCCTCGGCCGGGGTGAGCGAGGGTCCGACGGCCAGCACCAGCTCGCGAGAGGCGGCCCCCTTCTCGACCGGCGCGCTGCGCCAGCCGATGATGCGCGACGCGTACGAGAGTTCGAGCTCGATCGGGACGTCTTCCCCGGAGCCCTCGGGATCCCGCAGCACGAGCAACGGCGCGAGCTCGCGCGGTTCGACGTCGTAGTTGAAGCGCAGCTCCCCGCGCAGGCGGACGCGGTGGGCGGCGTCGGGGACGGGCTCTTCGTGGGAGAGCGCGCGCTCCACCTGGAAGGCGTCGGTCTCGACTTCGACGCGTGGATCACCGAGCAGTGCGCGTTCGGGGCCCAGCAGTGCGTCGGTCAGGAGCTCGATCTCGTAGCGCGTCGCCGGTGCCAGGCGGTGGGTCGGCGTGAAGCGCAGCACGTTCGCCGCGTTCCAGGACCAGATGCCGCCGGTGTGGGGAGTCAATCGGACGGGGGGCGGCGCCAACACCTCGCCTAGCTGGTCGTCGCCGAGGGGCCGGTCGAACACCAGATCGAGGTGACGCCGGTGCTCGCGGTCGACGAGCACGTCGACCCAGGTGACGGGTTCGCGATCGAGCAGGGCTTCCGCGGGAGGCGGCCCCGCCTTGGGGTTGCGGTTGCGCTCGCCGATCCAGAGCACCGCAAAGAGCAACGCCAGGCCCGCGAACACCACGAGGCCCCAGGTCTTCGCGCTTTCCGCCGGTCCACCCTCCGGCTCGGCGCCAGCGGCGCCGGGAGTCCGTTCCGGATCTTGATTCGAAGTGTCGTCCGCCAAGCCTGCCCCCCCAACCTTCCGAGAGCGCGATTCTAACCAGGTGACGCCTGCGGGTGTCCGTGATCCGCCTCACTCCGGACGCAACCGATCCCAGCTGCACTAGGGCGCGGGCGACTCCTCTGCGTGTACTTCCAGCCGGCGGTCCTGGGCTGCCCGAATGCGTGCGCGTTCACGCGCGAGAATGTTGTCGTAGGTCTCCGAGTCGTCGAAGACCAACTCGAAGGGCAACGCCGCTTCGCGCCCACCGCTCATCCGCGCGCGCACTTCCAACGCGTTGATCCCGGGCACGACGGGGACATGGGCGACGAAGCGCCCCTCACGTGTCACCTCGGCTTCGATGCGCCCGCGGCCGTCGGGAAGTTCGACCCAGACCGATTCCGCGACCGGCAACTCCAGCACCGAGGCGTAGGCCGATCCGTAGGAACGCGGCGCGATCCGCCGGAAGCTGCCGCGTACCCGATCGAGCGAACGACGGGCGAGGGCCGGGTCGTCGGCGGCGAAACCGCCCAGCGCAAACCAATGGAGTTCCGCTTCGGCTTCGGCAATCCGCTCGGCGGCCTTCAGCCAAGGGTGGTCGGGGGAGGGCTCGGCGTTGTCGTCGAGCTGGTCCCCGTCGATCCCCAACACCAGTACGCGCCGGGCGTCGTCGCGGCCAGCCTCGAACTCGACGAGCGCCGCGTCGATGGCTTCGGGCAGGCTCGGCGGCGCGATCACCGCCGCGTCGCGGAGCCGGTAGAGCGCCCTGTCGATCGCCGCCGCGTCCGCGCTGAGCCCCAACTCCTGGCGAAAGCTCGCGAACTCTCCGGGGCCGGGCGGGACGTTCGGGTAGGAGAGGACGGCGATGCGCAGCGCCCCGAGCCGCGGCCGGACCCGGTGCAGGAAGGCGCGGCCCGCCGCGACCTGAGCCGCCACGGCCTCGGCCGGCGCCGAACGATCGATCAGCCAGACCACTTCGTAGCGGGTGCCCTCGCGCGCATCGACGGCGACCGTGCCCTCCAGCGTGATCTCGGGTGTGGGCGCCCGCACCGGCACCCCCTCCTCGGGCGAGGTCACGCTGATCGCCGAGGCGCGCCCTTCGGAAGGAATCGGCACCACGGCGCAGTGGGAGGTGACGGACGGGTTGAACACGTCGAGGGGACGCCAGGGCCCCGGCAGCTGGCCCAGGCGGGCGGAGCATCTCCAGCGCAGCTCGTTCAGGAGCCCGCCGGCCTCTTCGACCTGGCAGCTCGGGATGCGCACCAGCGGGTGCTCCGGGTGGGGCTTCCAGAGCTCTTCGACCCGATCGAACACCTGGATATCGATCTGGGGATCGGGGCAGGCGGCGCCCTCGTAGTAGACGTGGATGCGGTCCGAGGGCGCGGCGTCCTCGGCCAGCAGCGCCCAGGGAAGGAGCACCAGCGCCACGCCAAGGGCGAGCTGGAAAAGGAGCGGGGGCATGGCGTGCGAGGATATCGCTCCGTTCCTGGGCCGGCGTGCATCGCGAACGGGCGCCCCAGGCCGAGCCCGGAGGAGAGGGCTAACCGTCGTCCGTTTCGGCGCCGGGCATGCGTCGGGTGAGGCCGCGGTAGGCCTGCTCGGCGGTGTGGCCGTCATGGACGACGCCCTTCACCTCGCTGGCGATCGGCAGCTCGACGTGGTGTCGGTCGGCGAGTTCGAGGACCACCTTCGAGGTCTTCACGCCCTCGGCCACCATGTGCATCTCTTCGATGATCTCGTCGATGGTGCGACCGCGGCCGAGCTGCTCGCCGACGTGGCGGTTGCGGCTCTGGGGGCTGACGCAGGTGGCGATCAGGTCGCCCATGCCCGCGAGGCCGGCAAAGGTCCCGGCCTGACCGCCCATCGCGACGCCGAGCCGGGTCAGCTCGGCGAGGCCGCGGGTGATCACCGCGGCGCGGGTGTTGTCGCCGACGCCGAGTCCGTCGCCCATGCCCGTCGCGATCGCGATCACGTTCTTGAGCGCACCGCCGAGTTCGCAACCCACCACGTCCTGGTTGGTGTAGACGCGGAAGAGCCCGGAGTGGAACACCCGCTGGATCTGCCGGGCGACGCGCGCGTCGTCGATCGCGATCACACTCGCCGCCGCGAAGCCGGACATGATCTCGCGTGCGAGATTCGGCCCGGTGAGCACGCCCGCCAGATGGTCCGGCACCTCCTGCTGGATCACCTCGGTCATGCGCAGGTGGCTGTCCTGCTCGAGACCCTTTGCGAGGCTCACGATCGGGACCCAGGGGCGCAGGAACTTCTTCACTTCGGCCAGGGTGCTGCGCACGCTCTGGGACGGAACCCCCATCACGAGGACGTCCGCGTCGCGCACCGCCTCTTCGATCGAATCGGTCGCGCGCAGGGTGCGGGGCAACTCGGCGTCGGGGAGGTAGCGGGCGTTGGTGTGGGCTTCGTTGATCTCCTGCACCACTTCGGGGCGGCGCGCCCACAAGGTGGTGGGCGCGTTGTGGGACGCCAGCGTCGCCACGGTCGTGCCCCACGATCCCCCTCCCAGCACCGCGACCCGCAGCTGCACGCCTAGCCCTCCAAGACTTCCAGGTATTGATCGCGGACCGCCGCGATCTCCTCGTCGAGGTTCTCGACGGTCCAGCCGCTGGTATCGACCGGCGGCAGCACGACGGCCTCGACGGTCGCGGGGTGGATCACCAGGGCGTTCTTCGGGAGCGCGTCGAGCACGTTGCGGAACACGACGGGCACGATCGGCACACCGGCCTGCATGGCCAGGTGGAAGGCGCCTTTCTTGAAAGCTCCGAGGTGCGGCGTCGGCTGACGGGTTCCCTCGGGCGCGATCGCGATCGAACGCCCTTGTTTCAGCGCTTCGAGTGCCGGCTCCATCGCGTCGATCGCCTTGCGCGTGTTCGAACGGTCGACGAACACCACGCCGGCGGCCGAGAAGAGCGGGCCGAAGACCGGGTTGGACTTGATCTCCTGCTTCGCGATACCCGTGACGTCGCGGCGGATCATCTTCATCATGAGGGGCGCGTCGAGCCCACTCTGGTGGTTGAAGATGAACACGGCCGGACGGTGGGACCAGAGATGCTCTTCGCCATCCACGCGCAGGTCCACGCCCGCCAACGCCGTGGAGAGATCCGCCCAGAGCGATCCGGTGGTGTTCACCGCGTCGCGGTGGGAACGGTTCAGCAGCCCCACGCCCAGCCCGGTGAGCACCGACGGCACGAGGCTGGCGTAGGCGAGCGCGGTGCGGCCGATGGTCTCGAGATCGGGCGTGCCACGGCTGTGGAAGCGGCGCACGGGCCAACGGCGTTCCTTCGCGATCTGGGCAAGGGGACGATCGGGGTTGGTGGGACGCGGATGGCCGACGTTCTCGAGGAGCGGCAGGTCGTCGATGCTGTCCGTGTAGAAGAAGCTCGCGTCGAGATCGATGTCGTGGTCCTCGGCGAGCTGCTCCGCCGACGTCAGCTTCCCGCGCCCGAAGCAGGTCGGGTGGATGACGCGGCCGGTGAGGGTGCCGTCTTCGACTTCGAGCCGGGTGCACAGCACGTGTTCCACGCCGAGGCTGCGCGCCACCGGGTCCACCTGATAGGGAGTGGCCGAGGACACGATCGCCACCGTGTGACCGCGCTCCTGATGCGCGCGGACGAGCGCACGCGACTCGGGGTAGATCTCGGTGGCGAGGTGCTTGTCGAAGACTTCCTGGCCGAGTTCATCCAGGGAGCTCTCTTCGAGGCCCCGATAGGCCGCGGTGTGGGCGGCGACGAACCCCGAGAAGCCCGTGCGCCCCAGGGCGAAGGACAGCGTCCCGAGCAGGGATTGGGCGAGCTCTTGCGGGCCCGCGCGACCGCTGGTGATGCGCTCGCGCATGAAAGAGACGGCGGAGAAACCCGCGAGCAGCGTCCGGTCGACGTCGAAGAACGCGCCGACCTTCGGGCCGCTCGGACTCTCGCGAATCTCTTGGGTCAGCTTGTCGTAGAGCACGGACACCTGGGGTGCCCCCCCGTGGGTCAGTGTACGACGGGCCCTCTGGGAATCCCACCCGAAGCAGCGCGGAAAGAGTGGGCCGTTCCCCTGCAAGTGGACTGGCGATCTCCGCGCAGGCCACATGCACCCCGTGCGCACCCGGCCTCGGCGCCCGTGATAGGCTGGCGCGCGTTGGAGGTATTGGCATGCCTTCCCTCACGCCGGCCTCACAGCATCTGGTGCTCGTCGTGGGTCTCGCCGCTGTCTGGGCCGTGGCACCCGAGGCGCGCGCGCAGGCGCCGGGCTGTGACCCGGCCGACGTCTGCTGCTCCCAGTGCGACACGTCGGGCATCGCGACGTGCCCGAACGACATCCCCTTCGAAGCCTACGACGACCTCACCGACCAGCGGGCCGAGTGGTTGGGTGAGCTCGCGGCCGACGGGTGTGGGGACGACCTCTTCGGAACCCTGGGTCTCGTGGAAGGCACGTGCCTGGGACTCAATCGCCGCTTCCTGCTGCAGCAGCGACTGAACCAGAGCGAGGGTCACTTCTTCGACGGCACCGGCGCCTTTCTCGGCAGCGGCATCGGCGGCGACTCGCTCCACCCAGTCTGTGGGCTCGAGACCTACTACCCGTCGCGCACCGTCTGCACGCCCGTGATCGACACGATCCACTGCGGCTACTTCTGGGAGACCTTTACCTCGGAGCCGCTGCAGAACGGCGGCACGGTCGGTGTGCCCGGGGCGACCGCCTCGTCGCCCACGCCGGTCCCGAGCCTGCACCCGCCGTTCGGTACGCGTCTCGCTGCGGGTGTGGTGTTGCTCGTGGGGAGCTGGGTGGCCCTGCGCCGCCGCGCACGCGACTAGACCCCAGGCGCGCGGTAGAGCTCGTTCAGGTATTCGACGAGGAGTCGCTCGCGCAGTGGAACGGGCAGGGCGTTCAAGACCTCGTTGATCTCGGCCATGCGTCCCGGTAGTGCACTCCCGGTCACGCCCGCCATCGCGAGCATCCCGGCGAAGACATCTTCGGTGAGGTCCTCGGGGGCGAGGTTCCCGAAAGCCTCCTGGATCTTCGGAGCGAGCTCACCGCTCGGGAGCTGTTTCGCCGCGTCGGTGCTGACGCGGAGATCGTCGAGCATCGGCTTCACCCACTTCACGCTCTCGGGGTTGATCGAGAGGTGGATGTTCTCGGGCGAGTCGCGGAAGGAGAGCTGGGGCTGGACGTACCAGTTGCGCTCCTTCATCTCGTCGGCGATGTGGAAGACGCTCACGCCTTCGCCGGCGAAGGCCACCAGGTTCATGTCCGGCCGGCCGAGGATGCGCAGCTCGGGCATGGCGTCGACGGCGGTGACGATCTCATCGGTGGCCTGCTTCACCTTGCGGGTGATGTCGAGATAGCCGTCGTCACCGATGAAGTGCAGCGCGGCCCAGGCTCCGGCGATCGGTCCCGCCGACTTCGTGCTCTGCACCGTCGGGTTGATCACCGTGTAGCCGCTCCAGTTCGAGCAGGCGTACATCTGGTAGCGCCGCAGCGCCTTGTCGCGGTAGAGGATCGTCGAGGCGCCTTTGGCTGCGAAGGCGTACTTGTGGAGGTCCATCGAGATCGAGGTGACGCCCGGCACGCGGAAGTCGAAGTCGGGTACGGGCGCGCCGAGCCGCTGGAAGTAGGGAAGCAGGAAGCCCCCCATGCAGCCGTCGACGTGAAGCAGAAGGTCGTGCTCGAGCGCGATCGCACCGAGCTCGCGGATCGGGTCGACCACACCGTGGGCATAAGAGATCGCAGATCCGACGAGGAGCACCGTGTTGTCGGTGATCGCGTCGCGCACCGCGTTCGGGTCGGCGCGGAAGGTCTCGGGATCGACGGGCACCAGCACCGGCTTCACGCCGAGGTAGTGCCCGGCCTTCTGGAACGACGCGTGCGCGGTCTCGGGCAGCACCATCTCGGGCACCCCGACCTCCGGGCGCTGTTCGCGGGCCCAGTCGCGCGCTGCCTTCACCGCGAGGATCAGGCTCTCGGTGCCGCCACTCGTGAAGCTGCCGACGGTTTCCGCGTCGCCCGAGAGATGGTGGGCGGCCATCGCGACCACCTCGTTCTCCATCTGGAGCGCGCTCGGGAAGGCGGTCGGGTCGAGACCGTTCTCGGAGAGGTAGCTCGCGAAGGCGTCCTTGATGACGCCCTCGGCCTCGGGGCCTGGATCGTAGACGTAGGCCCAGGTGCGCCCTTCGCGCCACGGCGTGTCGTGCTCGCGGTAGCGCTCGAGCTGCGTGAAGACCTGGTCGCGGCTCCAACCCTGTTTCGGAATCTCCACGGCCAGGCCTCCTTGGAACGCGCCGTGAACCCGGCGCGGGGGACGCCAGCCTACCGGAGACGGCCGCCTGCGCGGGGCCTTGCATTATTTGTATATGCAACTAATATGGACCCGTGGCCCGACGTTCCGCCAAGACCCCGCAGTCCAGGAGAGAGACCTCGCATGAGCTCGCGCGCGAGCTGGGTCGTTCGTGCCTGCTTTTCCGCGCGCGGGCGCTATCCCGGAAGCTCACGTCGCTCTACGACGACGCGGTGCGCCCGCTCGGACTCAAGTCGACCCAGGTGAACGTCATGACTGTGATCGGCTTGCGCGAGGGCGAAGCGCGGCTCACCACCCTGGCCCAGATGCTCTCGCTCGAGCCCTCGTCCCTCTCTCGGATCGTGCGCGTCATGGAGCGCAACGGCTGGGTCGAGTCCCGCCCCGATCCCGAAGACGAACGCGCCCGCCGGATCCGCCTGACCGACGCGGGTGTGTCGCTTTATGCCCAGGCCGTCGAGCGCTGGCGCGAGTCCCAGGAAGAGGCTCGCACGCTGCTCGGCGCCGACGGTGCCCTGCTCTTCACCCAACTCGCCAACGACACCCTGTTCCCTCGCGCGCCCGGATCGGTATGAGTCATGTCACTACGACAGCGGGGCGCCCTGCTCGGCGCTCTCTTCTTTCTCGCCGGAGCCGGCGCGCTCGGGTTGCGCAGCGGCGGGGCAGCTCCCCCCTCTGACTCCAGCGCCACGTCGCTCGCCGTCCGCGTCGCCCCCGCACGCATCGAGGCGGGCTACACGAGCGACCAACGCTTCGTGGGTCGCGTGGAGTTCGCCCAGACAGCCGAGCTGAGCTTCGAGCTCGCTGGAAAGCTCGCGGCGCTGCGCGTCGACGAGGGCGACCGCGTCGCGCCCGGGGACGTCCTCGCCGAGCTGGATACGGCGCGTCTGCGGGCACGCCGCACCGAACTGGTGGCTGCGCGTCGCGAAGCCCAGGCCCAGCTCGAGCTGGCGCGGCTACGCGACCGCCGCGCCCGGGCGCTCGTTTCCGAAGACGTGATCTCTCCCCAGCAGGGTGACGACGCCCGGCTCGAAGCCGCTGCTCGGCGCGCTTCGGTGGCGCGGGTGCGCGCTCAGATCGCGAGCCTCGACGTCGATCTCGAGAAGTCTCAGCTACGCGCGCCCTTCGCCGGCGAAGTGGCGGCACGCCACGTCGACTCGGGCGTGGTGGTCGACCCGGGAGCACCGGTGCTCCGCCTGCTCGAGAGCGCCCGACCCGAAGTGCGCGTGGGCGTCTCCCCCGAAGTCGCGGCGGCGCTGGCGTCGGGAGAGGCCGTGACGGTGGCCATTCACGACGTGCCGATCGAAGGAAGTGTGATCGCGGTGCTGCCCGAGCGCCGCAGCGAGACGCGCACCGTCGCCGTCCGCATCGCGCTTCCCGACGCCTCCGAGACCGACGCGACGTTCCGGGAGGGCGACCTCGCCGAGCTGCGTTGGCAGCGACCGGTCGACACCCCGGGCTTCTGGTTGCCCCGCAGCGCGTTGACCGAAGGGACGCGCGGGCTCTGGGCCGTCTACGTGGCCGCGCCCGGCGAGTCCGAATCGCAGCATCGCCGCCTCGCGCGACGCCCGGTCGAGGTGCTTCACGAGAGCAACCGGCGCGTCTTCGTACGCGGGGCCATCGAGGCCGGGGAAGACGTCGTACAGGAAGGCGTCCACCGGCTCGTTCCCGATCAGCACGTGCGCGTGGCGGGGGGCGACCCGTCGTGATCACGCGTCCCGCCGAATCGTTGCTGCGCAACCGCCACCTGATCGTGATGGTGCTGCTGGTGATGCTCGCCGCCGGTGGCAGCTCGATGCTGTCGCTCCCGGTCACCGAAGACCCGCGCATCACTGGACGCAACCCGCTGGTGCTCACCGCCCTTCCGGGTGCTTCGCCGGAGCGGGTCGAGGCGTTGGTCTCGGAGAAGATCGAAGAGAAGCTCAAGGAGATCGCGGAAATCCGGGAGGTCGACTCGACCTCGCGCGCGGGCATCTCGATCGTCTCGATCACGCTCCACGACGACGTCTACGACAACGACGAAGTCTTCGCCGAGATCCGCGACCAACTCGCCGCCGCGGTGCCCGAGCTGCCCGCCGAAGCCGGCGCGCCGGTCTTCGACGAGAAGCGCGGTGCCACCGCCTTCTCGCTGATCGTGGCGCTCACCAGTCGAGACGAGGCCTTGCTCGGCATCTTGTCTCGGCTCTCGGAGGACCTGGCCGACCGGCTGCGCGCCGTTCCCGGGACCGAGCTGGTCCGTCTCTACGGCGAGCCCGAAGAGGAGTTCACCGCACTCGTCGACGATGACGAGCTCGCCGCGCTGGGCCTCACACCGGCCGACGTCGCGGCGGCGCTCCGCGCCGCGGATGCGAAGACACCCAGTGGTCGATTGCGAGGCGCGAGCAGCGACCTGGTCCTGGAGGTGCAGGGCGAACTCGATTCTCTCGCGCGCGTGCGCGAGGTTCCACTGCGACGCGCGTCCGACGGCGCGCTGGTTCGGGTCGGCGACGTCGCGGAGATCACGCGCCGCTGGCGGGAGCCCGCGAGCGAGACTGCGCTCTACGAAGGCGACCGCTCCGTTTTCGTCGCGGCGCGGATGGAGCCGGGCGAGCGCGCGGGAGCCTGGGCCGAACGCTCGCGCGCGATCGTGGCGGAGTTCGAGACGGAAGTCGGCGGACCCATCGCGCAGCACATCGTCTTCGACCAGAGCCACTACACCACCGAACGACTCGGATCGCTGGGCGCCAACCTGCTGCTCGGCGCCGCGGTGGTCATGGTCGTGGTGCTGCTCACCCTCGGCTTGCGCGCCGGCCTGGTGGTGGGGGCAGCCCTGCCTCTCACGGTGGCCCTTGCGCTCTTCGGGCTGCTGTTGACCGGGGGCTCGCTCCAGCAGATGTCGATCTTCGGGATGATGATGGCGCTGGGCCTGCTCATCGACAACGCGATCGTCGTCGTCGACGAGGTGAGTGCACGCCTGCAACGCGGCGACGAGCGCGACCAGGCCGTAACGGGCGCCGTGCGGCACCTGTTCGGTCCGCTGTTCGCCTCGACGCTGACGACGGTGCTCGCCTTCGCTCCGATCCCGCTCCTGATCGGCAACGTCGGCGACTTCGTCGGGCCGATCGGCGTCTCGGTGATCCTGGCGCTGGTGGCCTCCTTCGCGATCTCGATGAGCCTCGTGCCGGCGCTGGCCGGGCTCTTCCTGCGGCGGCCCGAGCCCGGCGAGCGCGCAAGGCGCTGGTGGCACCATGGGCTCCAGCTGCCACGGATCGCGGCCCTCAGCCGCACGGCCCTCGATGCAGGGCTGCGCCGCCCTTGGCGCGCCCTCGCCGTCGCCGCCGCGCTCCCCGCCCTGGGCTTCGCCGTTGCGCCGCTGCTCGGCAGCCAGTTCTTTCCGGCGGTCGATCGCAACATGTTCGACGTCCAGGTGTGGCTGCCGCGAGGCACCTCCCTCGAGCACACCCGCGCCGTCACCGCAGAGATCGAGGCGCGCATTCGGCGCCATGACGAAGTGAAGCGCGTGGCCTGGCTGGTGGGAGGGAGCTTCCCGAGCGTCTTCTACAACCTGGTGATGAACCGGGACGATGCGGCCTATTACGCCCGCGGCATGGTCGAGACGGGCACGGCCGCCGAGGTGAAGGCACTGTTGCCCGTGCTTCAGGCCGAGATCGACCGCCAGGTGCCCTCGGCCCAGGTGGTGATGCGTCCCTTCGGGCAGGGCCCCCCGGTGGAGGCCGAGGTCGAGTTCGAGATCGTCGGGCCCAGTCTGCCCGTGCTCCAGGCACTCGGTGAAGAGGTCCGCAGTCGCTTGATCGAGCGACCCGAGGTGCTGCACACGAAGACGTCGCTCGAGAGTGGGGCGCCGAAGCTGTGGGTGGACGTCGACGAGGACGAAGCGCGGCTCGCCGGGCTCTCGCTCCGCGACGTCGCGCGCCAACTCGAGCACCGCCTCGAGGGCCGGACCGGAGGATCGGTGCGCGAGGGCTACGAGGAGCTGCCCGTGCGCGTTCGAACCGTCGACGCCACGCGGCGCAACCGGGGGGGCCTCGCGAACACCGCACTCCTCGGCGAGGCGCGCGGCGAATGGCTGCCGCTGAGCGCCCTCGGTGGTCTGACGCTACGGCCCGAGCTGGGTGGTATCACGCGTTGCGAAGGCGAACGCTGCAACCGCGTGCAGGCCTACCTGCGACCGGGAACCTTGCCCATCGAGGTCTCGAACGCGCTGCTCGAACGGCTCGACGCTTCGGGGTTCACCCTGCCCACCGGCTACACCCTGCGCACGGCCGGCAGCTCCAAGGAGCAGCAGAAGTCGATCTCGAGCCTGCTGCGTTACGCGCCGGTGCTGGGCGTGCTGATGATCGCCACCGTCGTGCTGTCGTTCCGGAGCGGTTTGCTCGCCGCGGTGCTCTTCGCGGTGGCCGGTCTCTCGGCCGGTGTCGGATTGTTGGCCACCTGGATTGCCGGGTTCCCGTTCAGCTTCAACTCCATTTTGGGGATCGCCGGCCTGATCGGCGTGGCGCTCAACGATTCGATCGTCGTGCTCGCTGCGATCCGCGAGGACCCACGCGCCCTACGCGGGGAGCGCAGCGCGATCGTCGACGCGGTGCTCGGCTGCGGGCGACACGTCACCTCGACCACCCTCACGACCATCGGCGGTTTCCTGCCGCTGCTCGTGTTCGTCGGCGGAGACTTCTGGCCGCCGCTCGCGGTGGTGCTGGCCGGGGGAGTCGCCGGAGCGACACTGCTTGCCGTGCTCTTCGTCCCGGCGAGCTACGTGCTGCTGGTGGGCCGCAGGGTGAGGCCCGCCGTCGAACCCGTGCCGACCGGTGGGACCCGCCCGCTCGAGGCCGCCGCCTAGACGCGCGCTGCAGGAGCCGCGGGGTGGGCCCGGCTTGGCGGAGAGGGTGGGATTCGAACCCACGAGGGGCGTAAACCCCTGGCGGTTTTCAAGACCGCTGCCTTCAACCGCTCGGCCACCTCTCCGCGTTTCGAAGCCACAGGGTAGCGCCTTGCCGATCGGCGGAGGAAAGCGCGAGCAGCTGGGGCCTCCCCGCGTCGATCTCAGGCGCGTTCGAATGCCGCGGCGAGCGCGCCCAACCCTTCGAGTTCGGATGCGGTCTCCGGCAGCTCGGGCAACGCGAGCACGAAGCCCGCGCCCTTTCGTGCGCCCAACTCCGTCTCGAGCGCCTGGTGTCGGCGCGCGCTGTCGGCTTCGGCGCGGGCCAGGGGATCGAGCTTCGCGAGCGCGCGTACGAGGGCGTCCGGCGCCTTCGACTTCTCGAGGTCTGGGTAGGCCTCCGAAGGAAGCGGCCGATCGACGGTCCACGCCCGGCTTCGATTCAGAACGGTGCCGGCGAGCGGGAGCTCGAGCTCGCGCGTCCGCTTCGCGAAGTAGCGCGCCTCTTCCTGCGCGGCCGCCGTCGGCGACGATACGAGCAGGAAGGCCACCTGCGGACCACCGAAGAACGCACGCATGTCTCCCTGGCTGCGAGACAGATGCAGGAGCACGTGCTCGAAGAGTACGAAGAACTGCTGGATCTCCGCCCTCGCGCGCTCTCCGAAGGCGAGGTCGAGGAGGCGCTCGAAGACCCGGGTCGCGGCCTGGCGCAGGCGATTCTCCGAGGACGGGAGAAAGAGGCGCAGCACGCGTCGGTCGAGGAAGGCACCGGCTCGCGACGGCGCGTCCAGAAAGCGCAACGCGTCGCGCGACGGCGGGGTGTCCAGGACGATCAGGTCGTAGCGCTCGTCTGCGACGAAGCCCTGCAGGGCCTCGACCGCCATGTACTCCTGCATGCCCGCGATCATCGAGGTGATGTGTCGGTAGACGCGATTGCCCAGCAGCTGCTGCGCGCTCGAGGCGTCGCTCGAGATCCGACGCACCATCTCGTCCGACACGGCCTGGGGATCGAGCATCCAAGCGGACAGGCTGCCGGGCGGATCGATGCCGACCGCGCGCAGCCGCTCGGGGGAGAGCAGCGTGGGGTCGCGGTCGTTGGGCGAGACGCCCAGCGTCTGCGCCAGGCGCTTGCTCGGATCGATCGTGATCACGAGCACGCGCCTTCCGGCGCGGGCCGCCGCCAGGGCCAGCGAGGCGGACGTGGTCGTCTTCCCGACGCCACCCGCACCGCACACGACGACGATGCGCCGGTCGTGCAGCAACGCCTGCATCTCTGCAGCGTGGTTCGTCATGACGGGCTCCGATCCAGGCGCTCGCCGAGCCGCGCCACGAGGGCCTTCTGCAGTGCATCCGTATCGTTCGCGGAGAGGTCGGGGTGGTCCGGGAGCTCGACCACGGGAAGGTCGCTCGCCTCGACGAGACGACGCCGCGCGTCCCGGGCCAGGCTGGTGCGACGGAAGGCCAGTTCGCCGTGGATCTCTTCGCGGGCGAGGAGCTCCTCGAGCGCCGCGCGCTCCTCGGCATCGAAAGGATCCTCGGGCACGCGATTCAGGAAGACGCCTGCCGGCTGAACGTGGGTGGCGCGCAATCCCTCGATGAGTTCCTCCGCCTCGGTCACCGGGAGGATCTCGGGAAGCGTGACCACCCAGGCCGCGCACTGCGCCGGGTCGTTCAGGTACGACTGGCCCTCGCGCATGTAGCGCGGGATCGGTCCGTCGGGGAGCGCGTCGAGCAGGATCTCCGGCAGACTCGTCAGCGCCAGCGTCTGACCGGTCGCGGGCATGTCGGCGACGATCACCTCGTGCTGGGGTGCTCCGTCTTCGCGCGTTTCCTTCAGGAGCGTCAGCAGGTGGAAGAAGACCCCGAGCTCGTAGAGGGAAGGCACGGCAGCGACGAACTTGCGCAGGGTCTTCGAGCGCAGTGCGGTCCGGATCAAGGGGCCCGCCGGGACCACGCTGTGGGCGAAGAGCTCGTGACCGCGCGTGGCCCAGACGTGACAGCCGAAGAGCCGTTCGGGTCCGAGCGGCTCGGGGTCGGGAGTCAGCTGCTCGCGGCCGAACAACCGCCCGAGCGGCGAAGGCCCTCCCTCGGGATCGCCGATCTCACAAACCAGCACCCGCTTGCCGCGCTGGGCCGCCAACGTGGCGAGCGCCGCCGCCACCGTCGTGCGGCCCACGCCTCCCTTCCCCGTCACGAGGTGGATGCGGTGGGAGAGCCCAGCGTGAAGATCCTGCGTCACGGGAGGCCGTTCCCTTGCGCGACGGCGTCCGCGCGAGCGAAGTACTCGCGCAGGCGCGCCATGCCCTCGGCCGTCGAAACCGACGGGACGTAGCCGAGATCGCGCCGCGCCGCCGTGAGATCGTACCAGTGAGCGGTCGCGAGCTGCCTGGCCGCGAAGCGCGTGATCGGGGGCTCCTCCCGCCGGCGTAGCAGGGCGTAGACCGTCTCGGCGGCAAGCCCCGCCCACCACGCCAGGCGCGCGGACACGCGGCGCTCGACCGGCGGCAGACCGGCGGCGTCCAGCACCGCATTGATCCACTCCCGCGCCGGCGCGGGCTCGCCCTGGGCGATGAAGTAGGCGCGTCCCGCACACGCGGCCCCGGGTGCGAGACGATCCGCGGCGAGGAGGTGGGCCTCGGCGGCGTTGTCGACGTAGGTCGCGTCCACGAGCTTGTCCTCCGGGCCAACCAGACGCAGCCGCCCCGCACGGGCGCGTTCGAGCAGGCGCGGCACCAGCTGGGCATCGCCGGGGCCCCACACGAGATGCGGACGCAGGGCGACCGTCGCGAGAGTGGCGTCGTTGGCGGCCAGTACGATCCGCTCGGCCGCCGCCTTCGACTCGGGATACGCGGCCTCGAAGTGCGTGGCGTAGGGGAGGGACTCGTCGGCGCCTTCGATGTCGCCCCCCGCGTGGGCCACGCTGGGGGTGCTGGTGTAGACGAGCCGACCCACGCCGTTTCGCCGACACGCTTCGATCACGTGCTCGGTGCCGGTGACGTTCGTGCGCCGATACTCGGCCCGTGCTCCCCAGCCACCCACCCGCGCAGCCACGTGGAAGACCACGTCACGGTCGCGCGCGGCCCCGGCGACGGCGTCGATGTCCGCGAGATCGCCGCGCACGGATTCGATGCCCAGGGCTTCGAGCTCGGGGTGTGCGCCGCGCGAGAAGCTCCGCACCCGATCCCCGCGCGCGACCAGCCGTTCGGAGATCGCCCGGCCCAGAAAGCCCGCCCCCCCGGTGACGAGCGCTCTCACGGGGAAACCGGACGACGGCGGCCGAGCTTACGGGCCGCCCAGCGCGCGAGCTCGGGGCGCCCGATCTTCGCGTTGTGGCGGATGTCGACGGGGAAGCGGCGGTGGAAGAAGAAGGTGGCGACCGCGCGCGTTCCCTCGTGCGTCTCGGCGATCGCGCGCAGCTCCCGTTCGATTGCGTCACGCTCACGCCGCGGCGTGCCCGACAAGAGCTCGACGCAGAGCACGGGCTCCCGGTCTTCGCCGCCGGACGCGCGCGGAACCCCGACCAGAGCGGTGCGCCGCACCTTCGGGTGAGCGTCGAAGATCGCCTCGACGGGAGCGGTGTGCAGGGTTCCCGCGGCCGTCGGCACGCGATCGGCCTTGCGGCCGCAGTACCAGAGGCGTCCGTGCGCATCGAGGTACCCGACGTCGCCCATCCGGTGCCAGCTGCCGCCGCCGTCCGACGCCGGGAGCTTTGCGATCGCGTCGGCCTCGGGCCTTCCGTAGTACCCACTCGTGGCCTGCGGACCGCGCACGATGATCTCGCCGATCTCGCCCGGCGGAAGCACGACCGCCAGGTCCCACGCCGCGATCGGCCGATCGTCGATGCGGATGATCCGAAGCTCGATCGAGGGGACCGGCGCACCGACGCAGATGCCAGCGCCCTGCTCGGTTCGCGCGGCGGTGTCGGTCAGCACCTCCCGGCTCGAGATGCACGACACGGGCAGGCATTCGGTGGCGCCGTAGGGCGTGAAGATGGTGGCACCGTCGGGCAGCATCCGCAGGAAGCGCGCCATCACCTCCGCCGGAACCGGCGCGCCGGCCGAGACCACGCGGCGCAGCGTCGACAGCTTGCTCCCGTGGACGTCGCCGTAGCGCCCGACCGTGTCGAGCAGCGCGGGGGACCCGAAGAGATTGGTGGCCCCGAAGGCCTCCGCAGCGTCCAGGATCACGCGCGGATCGACGTCGCCCGGACGCGTCGCATCCATGTCCGGTACCACGGAGCTCATGCCGAGCGCGGGATCGAAGAGCGCGAAGAGCGGGAAGGTCGGGACATCGACCTCACCGGGCTCGATCGCCGCGAGGCCTCGGATCGCCTCGACCTGCGCGGCGAAGTTGCCGTGGCGATACATGACGCCCTTCGGCGGCCCCGTACTCCCGCTCGTGAACAGGATGGCCGCGATCTCGTCGTCGTCGGTCTCCGCGACCGCATAGGGTTCGTCGCCGCCACCGCGTGCGATCAGCTCGTCGAGCGTGACGTCGCCGAGGTTTCGGGCCCAGCGCGGCCCGACCGTCACGGCGATCCGCACGCTCGCGCGCCCCCACCCCAGCGCGAGGCGCGCCATCTGGGCCTGGGGGATCGCGATGAAGGCCTCGGGCTCGGCCTCGTCGAGGCAGCGCTTCAGACGGCGGATGCCGATGCCCGGATCCACCAGCACGGGGACCGCACCCGTCTTGAACAGCGCGAGGGTGAGCGCGAACATCTCGACGCTCGGCTTCACCAACAGCGCCGTGCGCACACCGCGGCCGATGCCGACGCTCTCGAGACCACGCGCGATCCGGTCGCTCAGCTGATCGAGTTCGCCGTTCGTCGTCGACGCGTAGCGAACCCGCCCCCCGGAGCCGCGTCCGGCCGGAGTGTGGATCGCCGCCGCCTCGGGCGCGCGACGGGCCCGTTCGAGGACGAAGGAGGCGACGTTCATGTCCGCCCCCCGCTCACGCCGGGTGCTTCGCGAGGAAGTCCCGCACCCGCGGAATGATCTCGCCGCTCGCTTCCTCGAGGACATAGTGGCCGGCGCGCGGGAAGCGATGCGACTCGGCGTGGGGCCAGATGCGCTCGAAGACGTCGAGCACCGCTGGCTTGAAGACGAAATCCCTCTCCCCCCAGAGCAGCAGCGTGGGCGTCCGCACCTCGGCGAAGTGTGAGAGCCCGTGTTCGATCTCGCTGACCGTGGCGTAGGCCGGATCGCCAGGCGCGAGCGGGATGTCCTGCACGAAGCGAAGGGTCGCGATGCGGTGTTCCGGGGTGTCGTAGGGAGCGCAGTAGGCGTCGCGCAGTGCCTTCGGCAGCGGGCGTGCGGGAGCCATCCAAGCGGCACCGCGGGCGAACAGATTCAGATGCCGCACCATCCAAGAGGCGAGTCGCGTGCCGCGTACGAAGGCAAGCGACGCCGGCATCGCCATATCGTCGGGCAGATGGAAGGCCGCGGTGTTCATGAGCACGAGGCGCGCCACGCGATCGGGGTGACGTACCGCCCAGCCCATCGCGATCATGCCACCCCAGTCGTGGGCCACCAGGGTGAGCTTGCGCTCCGGTTCGACGTCCGCGAGCAGCGCTTCCAGATCGTCGATCCGTGACGACAGGGTGTAGGTGTAGCGCGCGTCGTCGGGCTTCTCGGAGTAGCCGCAGCCGAGATGGTCGGGCACGAGTACCCGATGGTCCGCAGCGAGCGCGCGGGCGAGGTCGCGGTAGTAGAAGGACCAGGTCGGATTCCCGTGGACCATCACCACGGGTTCGCCCGCGCCCTCGTCCAGATAGTGCATGCGCAGCCCGTCGCGGTCGAAGAAGCGTCCTTCGAAGGGATAGAGCGCGTGGGGCACGGTGGGCAGGGTGCTCACCGCTTCACCAGATGACCTCGCCGACCGAGCAGTTGAGCCCGCTTCCGATCCCGGCGAGCACGACGCGGTCGCCGCGGCGAATGCGGCCGAGGTCTCGCGCCTTCGACAACACGATCGGCACCGAGGCCGGACCGATATTCCCGAACTCCCCGACGATCATCAGTGCCCGCTCGAGATCCACCTCGAGATTGGCGGCCAGCTGCTCCGCGTGTCGCGCACTCACCTGGTGGATGCAGTATTCGTCGACCTCGGTCTCGTCGAAGCCCAACGCCTCCTGCGCGCCAGCCCAGGTCTCCTTCGAAAGGCCGACGCCCGCGACGAGCAAGCCCTTCGTATCGGTGACGCCTCGATCGACCTGGCCGACGCAGAGATGGTTGTACTCGGTGGCGGCGCGAGAGAAAGTGCCGCGAAAGCGGTGCCCGTCCGGAGCCAGGTCGGCGCGCGCCAGGATCATCGCGACCGCCCCGGATCCCGTCGTCAGCGATGCGAACTCCTCGCGGAAGGTCGCCATGTCGGTCTCGGGTCGCTTCAGGCGCGCGATCGTCGACTCGATCAGAAAGCGGCTCGACTCGCCGTCGACCACCATGCCGTAGTCGATCTGACCGCGTTCGATCATGTTGCCCACGATCTCCATCCCGTTCAGGAAGGCGAGGCACGCGTTGCCGACGTCGAAGTTCATGCAGGTGTCGGCCAGCTTGAGGTTGCCGTGCACGAGGCAGGCGGTCGAAGGCTCGACATAGTCGCGGCAGACGGACGTGTTGATCAGCACGCCGAGCTTCGAGCGATCGAGATCGGCATCTTCCAGCGCGAGCTCGGCCGCCTGGGTCGCCGCGTCGCTCGGCTGGGTCTGCTCGTTCCAGAAACGGCGCTCCTGGATCCCGGCGACCGCTTCGAGCAGGTTCGGCGGCAGTCCGAGCCTGGCCATCGTCTCGCTGAGCTGATCCTGGATCTCGGCGGAGGTCACCCGATGCGGTGCGTCGACGTGGCGCACGCTCAGGATGGAAAGGTTCTCGAAGTTCATGGGGCTCCTTGGCTCGCCGAGGTGGCAAGCGATCGGCAGCGGTCCCCGAGGCGGAAAACGGGAGGCTCCGGGGAAGAGCTCGGGAAGCCGAAGCGTAGCGCCCTGTGGGTAGGCGACCTGCGCCAGACCCCGGGCCCGAACCCGATGCGCGCGGGTTCGGAGAAGCCGGAAACCGAAACGATCGGGGGATCGGACACCCGTTTCGGAATCCGATCGGTACCCCCCAAGGGGAATCCGCGAGCAAGGGGTTCGACCCAGGTGGGCGCAGGGGATCGAGCAGTCCGCGTCGAGGGCCGGTCACCTCGGTGAACCCGAATCGTCTTGCTCGTCGGCACCGGCGAAACCATCGCGAACATCGGATACTGCGCGGCTTCCGTGCGAGAACGATCCCGCCGTGTCTTCGCGCTCTCCGCCTTCGTCTGGGCGGGCGAGAGCATCTATCTGCTGCCGTACACCCTGCGGCGGGACTATCGGGGCACGCTCATCGAAGTGCTCCAGCTTCCCGACGAGGCGGCGCTGGGCGCGATCTACAGCGTCTTCGGCGCGCTCTGTCTCGGCGCCTATGTCGCGGGTGGGTGGCTGGCAGATCGGGTCTCGCCGCGCGTCCTGCTGCCCTTCTCGCTGGCGCTGACGGCGATTGGCGGCGGAATCCTGGCGACCTTCCCCACGTCGCCGATGGTGCTCTACGCGCTGTTCGCGCTCTGGGCGTTTTCCACGATCCTCACGTTCTGGGCTGCCCTCATCAAGGCAACCCGCGCCTGGGGCGGCGACTCGGAGCAGGGGCGCGCCTTCGGCTTGCTCGACGGGGGCCGGGGCCTGGTCGCGGCGGTGGCGGCCTCCGTCGGTCTCCAGCTCTTCGCCGCGCAAGGCGGTGGCGCGACGGGGTTGCGCGCGGTGATCGCGCTGTACACGGCAGCGTGCCTGATCGGGGCGGTCGCCACCTGGTTCGCGGTACCGGGTGGATCCGAAGAACCCGAGCCGCCCGGCGAGCGTACCGATGCCAGCAGCGGCGCCAAGCTGCGCGCCGTGCTGCGCCTGCCGAACGTCTGGCTGCTCGGCGGCGTGATCTTCTGCGCCTACACGGCGTACTACGGCACCTTCTACTTCGCCGGCTTCGCCATGGCCGCCCACGGCCAGAGCGCAGCGGGTGGCGCCGCGGTGAGCGTCGCGAGTGGCTGGCTGCGCGCGCTCGTGCCCGTCGTTGCAGGTCTTTCTGCGGACCGCGCGAGCTCGCGGAACGTGATCGTGGCGAGCTTCGCGGTGCTCGTCGTCGCGTTCGCGAGCATGGCGGCGCTCCGCCCCGAGGTCGGGGGGATCGGGCTGCTCTACGTCCAGGCCGCCACGATCGCGGCGGCCGCCTTCGCGCTGCGCGGCGTGTACTACGCGCTCCTCGAAGAAGGAGGCCTGCCGACGCATCTCACCGGAACGGCCGTGGGCGTTGTCGCACTGATCGGCTACACCCCGGATGTGCTGACGCCCTACCTATGGGGCGTCCTGCTCGATGCCCGACCGGGTGCCGCAGGCTACCGGACGCTGTTCGGCTCGCTGGCCGTGAGTTCCCTCCTCGGGGCGTTCCTCGCTGCCCTGCATCGTCGGAAGCGCAGGAGCGACCTATGACCGAGCCCGAACGCGTCAGTGCCTTTGCCTTCCTCGACGCCGCCAACGCGGCAAGCGACGGCATCGACGAGCAATGGGTGGCGAGCAACGAGCAGTGGTGGAACTGGTATCTGTCCCTCGCCCATGACGATGGGAGCCCGGCGCGCCCTTCCGTCGATGTACCGCCCCTCCCCGAGCTGCCCGCCCCGTCACTTCCCGAGCTGGAATCGGAGCTCGACGCGCCCTACCGCCTGGCTCCGGCGGCCGTCGAGCGGTTCCGGAGCGACGGCTACGTGAAGCTGCGGGACGTCTGCTCGCCGGAGGCGCTGCTGCTCCTACGTCGCCACTTCGAGGTCCTCTTCGCACGAACGCTCGCCGATGCGCCAGCGATGCGGTTCCCGAGCCTCGAAATGATGTGGGTGACCGATGCGATCGTCGCTGCGTTCGTGCGGAGCCGTCGCCTCGCCCGGATCGCCGCCGAGCTCCTCGGGGTACGCGCGGTACGCCTCTACCACGACAACGCGCTCTCGAAGCTGCCGGGCTGCGGCCGGACACCCTGGCACTACGACGCTCACCACTACCCGATCGCGTCCGAGAGCGTGGTGACGGTCTGGGTGCCGCTCCAGCCGACGCCCGAGGCGATGGGACCCTTGGCGTTCGCGCGCGGGATCGAGGCCTGGCGACGGGTCGCCGATCTGCCGTTCAGCAAGTACGACGACTCATACGATCGCGGGATCGCCGACGCGTTGCGGGACGGCGGGGTGCCTGTCGACGACGGCCCCTTCGAGCTCGGGGAAGTGAGCTTCCACCACACGCGCAGCCTCCATACGGCGGGACCGAACCGGACGAACCAAGCACGGATGGCGCTGGCGACCACCTATCTCGAGGATGGAGCCCGGCTGGTCGACTCGCCCACGCTGATCAGCGGCGACTTCGAGAAGTTCATGCCCGGCGTCGCGCCGGGCGATCCGATCGCGAGCCGGCTGAACCCGATCCTCTACGACAGCGAAGGAGAGTCCTAGCGTGAGTCGGGAAGCCGGAGACACCCACGAGCGCAGCCTCGCCCACTGGAGTGAGCAGGGCCGGGACGAGATGGATGCCTTCTACCGGGTGGCGAGCCTCGACTACCGAGAGCTCGCACAAGCCTGGGACTGGGACACGTTCCTGCGGCAGCGCGTGGCAGCGCGCTCAACGGTCCGCATCCTCGACGTCGCGTGCGGCAGCGGCAAGTTCCCCACTGCGCTTCGGGCTCACACGGCCCTCGGATCCCTCGACGGAAGCCGCTTCGTCCTCGACCTGCTCGATCCCAGCGCGTTCTCCCTCCGTGAGGCGCGCGCTTCCCTCGCACCTCCGATGGTCGGTGGTCGCGATTTCGAGTGCACGCTGCAGGCGATTCCCGCCGATGCCACGGGCTACGACGTGGTCTGGGCCGTGCATGCCCTCTACGCGCTCCCCGAGGCCGAGCTACCCGCCGGCGTCGAGGCGTTTCTCGGCGCCCTTGCCAGCGACGGTCTTGGGTTCGTCGCCCACGCCACGCGCTCGGCGCACTACCTGGCGTTCTACGAGGCGTACCTCTCCCGCTACCGAGCCGACGACACGCCCTACGCGTGCGGTGAGGCTGTCGCGGATGCCTTCCGCGACGCGGGTGCGAAAGTCGAGGTGAGGCCGTTGGTCTACGAGCAGGTGATCGAAGACGACGCGGTGCTCGAGGGTTTCCTCCAACGCTGTCTCTTCGATTCCGAGCTGAGCCTCGACGACATGCGTCGGGATCCCGTGCTGGGCGCCTATCTCGACGAACGCCGAGACGCGGAAGGCCGCTCCCGCTTCCGGCAAGACGTTTCGATGATCTTCGTCTGGCGCTGAGCTTCAGCCCGCGATCGAGAAGACGTCGACCGGGTGTGAGATGAAGTTCCGGCCCTGGTGCTCGAAGGCGACGAGGCGAAGGTAGCGAGCGACCTGCTCCTGCACGGACGCGGGCAGGCTCCTCCCGTCGAACTGGATGATGAAGTCGCGCAGCGCGAGCCCGGCATCCGTATCGCCTTCCAGCAAAGGGGTGACCTCTACAGCCCCCTCCACCCGACTCTGTTGGTAGTTCCAACCCCAACGGTCGAGCAGTTTCGCGAAGCCCTCCGCAAAGAGCGTGGGCCGGGAGTGCTCCTTCTTCCAGAAGAGCTCGGCGAGATCGTTCAACGCCTCGCACGGTGCGTGGAAGACGATGAGCCGCCCCCCCGGCGCGAGAGACTTGCGCGCCTTCTCGAGCGCGGCTGCCGGGTCGGGCATGTAGTAGAGCGAGTGGACGAAGTAGATATGATCGAAAACGAGGTCGGTCTGGAAGGCTTCGAAAGTGGCGGGAACCAGCTCGACGCTCACGCCCTGTGGCGCGGTTTCGCGGAACAGCCGCTCGAACGCCGCGCACTCCACCCGGTTCGGGTTGACACCGACGTAGTGCACCTCGGCGGAACGGGAAGAGAGCCCCTGCAGGATCGGTAGGTCGAGAAGTCCGCTGCCGCAGCCGACGCTGAGCATCTGGAAGGGACGATCGCGGCGCCGGGCAGGCGTGATCTCCCGGGCGAACCACTCGATGATGCGCTGACGCTGGTCCGAGCGGCCCTCGTAGAGGGCATGGGTCTCGAGAAATCGCGCCTCGTCCAGGGGGACGAGCGCATCGATTTCGGCGAGGGAGGCGTCGAGAAGAGCGAGGAGCCGCTCGCGCTCCCGCTCCCGGAGTTCGACGGCCGTCGGGATCGGGGTGGTCAGAGGAGCTCCCTGGCTCCAGTGCGCCTGTGCGGCCATGGGAGCTTGTGGTGGCTCCAGGAGGAGCCGGAGGCGGCGAGCCGCAGACGTTGCCGGAATGCGTCGGGCTCCGCCACCCGTGGCTCTCCCGCTGGCTCGGAGGCCGAATCCGAGGCCATCGCGCGTTGCCCCCGGCCGCCCCTGCCACGAGACTCGGTGACGTGCGCGCGTGGTTTCCGCCCGACGTCCCCTTCGCCCCGCGGCGCGCCCCGTTCTTCTACGGCTGGGTGGTGGTTGCGGCGGCCACCGCCGGGGTGCTCTTCAGCATTCCCGGCCAGACGATGGGAGTGAGCGTCTTCACCGACTCCTTGCTCGACGCGACGGGCCTCGGGCGGCTCTCCTTCTCGAACGCCTATCTCCTCGGAACCCTCGCCTCCGCTCTGTTGCTGCCGCGCGCCGGGGTATGGATCGACCGCCGGGGTGTTCGCGTGTCCGCCATGACTGCAGCGCTCGCCCTCGGGATCGTAGTCGCCGTATTGTCGCAAACCGATCGGGTGGTCCGCGCCGCCGCCTCGGCCACGGCACTGAGCGCGAGCACCGTGGCCTTCGTGGTACTGACGTTCCTCTTCGTGAACCTGCGCTTCTTCGGGCAGGGAGTTCTCACCCTCGCGAGCAACACGATGCTGGCACGCTGGTTCGAGCGACGGCGCGGCATCGCCGCGGCCACGAGCGGACTCTTCGTCGCCTTCGGCTTCGGCTACGCGCCCCAGCTCTTCGACGCGTGGATCGAGCGGGCGGGCTGGCGCGGAGCCTGGCTCGAGATCGCGTTGCTGGAAGTGGTGGGCATGGGTCTGCTCGCGTGGCTCTTCTACCGCGAGAATCCGGCGTCTTGCGGACTGAATCCCGACGGAGCCACGGACTCCTTGGAGAAGAGTGACCCACCGGTGGAGGCCACCGCCTCGACCCGCGCCGAGGCTCTCCGGACACGCGCCTTCTGGGTCCTCACCCTGAGTCTCGCCCTCCAGGGCGCGGTTCTGACCGGGATCACGCTCCACATCGTCGACATCGGTACGGAGGCCGGGCTCGAACGCACCCGCGCCGTCTCGCTGTTCCTGCCCATGGCGGTCTTCAGCACGGCGACCGGCGCTCTGGTCGGCGTGCTTGCCGATCGCACCTCGATGCGTTCGCTCGTCCTGAGCCTGCTCTTCTGGGAGGCAGTCGGTTTCGCGGCGAGCGCTCACGTCGGGGATCCCGCGGGCTTCTGGCTGGCGTCGATCTGCCTCGGCGTGGCGGGTGGACACTTCAGCGTGTTGTCTGTGGTGGGACATCCGCGCTTCTTCGGCACACGACACCTCGGATCCATTGCAGCGGCCAGCACGAGCGTCGTCGTGGTCGGCAGCGCCCTCGGGCCGAGCGCCCTTGCCCTGTCACGAGCGACCCTCGGCTCCTACCAGCCCGCACTGCACGCCGCAGCGCTGTTGCCGCTCGTCGTCGGCGCGTGCGCGATCGTCCCACTCCACCCGCGAGACGTCCCGCCGGCCGCACGCGAGGCGCGCGAGTAGTCGCACTCGTCGGGTTGCTGGTGGGGAGAACCTGGGCTGCGCTCACACGTGCCGCGCGGACCGAATCACACCCACCTCTGCCGCGCGACGATCGCGGAAGGAGTGCGAGTGGACGCCCGCGGCGCTCGCGCCCCACGAAGCGGACTGCTAGCGTGCGCGCCCGATGCGGCGACTGGTGTGGTTCGTTTTCTGTCTCCTGGCCTGCGGCTCGCTACCCGCGCACGCCGAGAGCGACGCTCCCTGGCGACTCCAAGAAGCACTCTCCTTTCCCGAAGCGCTGCAGCTCTCGGTGGAGCAGCGCTTCCGGATCGAGTCCCTCGACGACCAGTTCCGGATTCGTCGTCACGGACACGACCGGGCCTGGGCGTCGCGCACCCTCGCGCACGCGCGCATCCACCTCGCCGACGTCGGGGGCCTGGGCGACTTCACCTTCGGGGCTGAGCTGATCGACTCCCGCATCTGGGCGGCGGACCGCAGCGTCACGCGCGACACCACCCTGGTGAACACCGCCGAGCTCCTCCAGGGGTACGCCCAGTTCGCGACGGACATTCCCGAGGTCGGGAAGCTCCGCGTGCGCGGCGGCCGCATGACGATGAATCTGGGCAGCCGACGCCTGGTGGCACGCAACCGCTTCCGCAACACCATCAACGCGTTCACGGGCGTCGAAGCCGAGTGGACCTCCGACTCGGGCCAGACCCTGCGCGGCTTCTACACGCTCCCGGTGCAGCGCCAGCCCACCGAACTCGACAAACTCCGCGACAACGACATCGAGTTCGACGAAGAGAGCTTCGACCTCCAGCTCTACGGCGCCTTCTTCTCCACGCCCCTCGTCGGTCTCGATGCGGCCGAGTTCTACTTCTACGGCTTGAAGGAGCGTGATCGCGAACGGCGCCCCAGCCGCAACCGCGAGCTGTACACGCCCGGGTTTCGGCTCCTGAGGAAACCCCAAGCCGGTGCGTTCGACTTCAACGTCGAGGCCGCGCTGCAGTTCGGCGAGACGCGTGCGTCGAGCAGCGCACGCAACGACCTCGAGCACTTCGCCCAGTTCTATCATGGGGAGATCGGCTACCTCTTCGACTGCGCCTTCTCCCCGCGGATCTCCGCGCAGTACGACTGGGCCACGGGCGACAACAGCCCCGGCGATGGCCGCAACGAGCGCTTCGACACCCTCTTCGGAGCCCGCGCCTTCGACTTCGGCCCGACCAGCCTGTTCGGCGCCTTCGCCCGCTCGAATATCAACACGCCGGGAGCCAAGTTCGAGGTCGTTCCGTGGAAGAATGTCTCGGCCTTCGTCGCCTATCGCGCGTACTGGCTCGCGTCGGAGCGGGACACGTGGACGACGTCGGGCGTGCGCGACCCCAGCGGCCAGACCCGCCGCTTCGTGGGCCACCAGGTCTGGGCGCGCGTCCGCTGGGACGTTCTGCCCCGGAATCTGCGTCTGGAGGCCGGGATCGCCCACCTGTTCCGCGGAGAGTTCCTGCGCGGCGCGCCGAATGCAAACGGTCAAGGCGCGCCGACCTACGTCTACGGGCAGACGACGATCTCGTTCTAGAAAACCGCGTCTTCGGCCGGGCCGGCAGCAAAGTGTGTCGACTCTGTCTTAGAATGCGCGCGCGATGTCTCCCGAGACCTGTCGGCCCTTGCGCACAGCCCCCATGCGTCCCCTGCGAACGGCATTCCTGGCTCTCTCCCTCCTTCTGTGCGCGGCGGGCGTCGCGCAGGCGGGCGACCGCAGTGAGGGTGCCGTCTGGATCGTCAACCAGGCTGCCGTTCCGCTCGGGAATGGACTGTCGTTTCACGGCATGGTGCAGAACCGGTTCACGGGCGACGCCGACGTCTACCAGCGGACCGTGCTGCGCCCCTGGCTCGCCTGGAACCTGCCCCACGGGTTCGAACTCGCCGTCGGCTACGACGCGCACCTCTTCGCCGAACCGCGCTCCTTCGCGGAGCAGCGAGGCTGGCAGCGCATCGCCTACCGCTACGACTTCGGCGGCTTCCGGGCGCTCACGCACCTATGGCTCGAGGAGCGCTTCTTTCCCGGCGAATCGACCGCGTTTCGCATGCGCTGGGCGATCGAGGGCGCCGTCGACCTCCCCTATGAGACGGCCTTCGTCTTGCGCAACGAGTTCTTCTTCGACTTGAACCCGACCTCCCGCATCCCGGCGCGGAAGTTCGGGGAGGACCAGCTCGTGGCCCAACTGCAGCACCGGATCAACCCGTGGCTGCGTGCCGACGTGGGCTACCTGATGCAGTTCCTCGACGGCGGCGACGACGACCTCTACAACCACACCTTCACCGCGGGCTTCGCAGTGACGCTCCCGGGGCTCGGCGCGAACGGGCCCTGAAGCCGCAGCCGGCGTTCAGCTTCCGGCCGAGCCCTGATTGATCTCGTGGGT
This sequence comes from Myxococcota bacterium, assembly GCA_039030075.1. NCBI lineage: Bacteria > Pseudomonadati > Myxococcota > Myxococcota bacterium. The sequence continues at coordinate 69,185 of JBCCEW010000003.1, forward strand.
CCGGGCCGAGGCCGCGCGGCCGAGCTTCTCGATGTCGGCTTCCATCTGCGCGACCCCTTCGCCGGCCTCGCGCAGGGCGCGGCGGCTGGCGGCGAGGCGGCCGAGCAGCGAACGCAGCCAATAGATCGCACCGGCCGAGCGGGGCACGTGGATGCGGTGGCGACGCGCTTCGATGCCGTCGGTGATCATGCGCACGCAGGTGTCGAGGTCGGTGGTCACGCCCAGGGGCCAGGGCATCGACGCGCGCCGCTCGCGGAAGGCGGGAAGATCGGCGTCGCTCTCACGCACGAGGTCGGTGTCGATCCAGGACGGGTGGGCCGTGCCGCAGTCCACGCCGCGGTGGCCCACTTCGAGTCGCAGCGCACCCACCAGCGACTCCACCCCGGCCTTCGACGCGCCGTAGGAAGACGAGCCCGGCATCGGGATGTAGGACGCGACCGAGGCGATCCCGCAGAAATAGCCCTTGCGGGCGAGCAGCGACGGGAGCGTCGCGCGCGCCGTGTGGTAGACGCCGTGCAGGTTGACGTCGACCGTGCGCAGCCAGGCCGCGGCGTCGCCCTTCTCGACGGTGCCGTAGGTGGCGATGCCGGCGTTGGCCACGACCACGTCGATGCCGCCGAACTCCTCGACCGCCGTCTGGGCCGCGGCTTCGAGGGCCGCCGGGTCTGTGACGTCGCAGGGCACGACGATATGGGGCTTCCCGAGCTCGTTCGCACGGGCCTCGAGCTCGCCGGTCTCGACGCCGGTGAGCACGACCCGTGCACCGCGTGCCGCGGTTTCGCGCGCCAGCCCCGCGCCGATCCCGCGCGCGGCACCCGTGATGAAGACGACCTTGTCTCGCAGCGTCATGTGCCCTCCTCGCAAGTCGCGCTGGGACGATAGTCCGCAGCGCGGGAAACGGGGAGGCAGTCAACCCCGCGCGCGCCGGCGTGCCAGGCCCGCCAGCAGCGAAGCGCCCGCTCCGAAGCCGAGGAGCGCTCCGGGCTCGGGCAGCACGGCGACGAAGGCCTCCGTGTCGCCGTTCGGGTTCGTCCCGTGGCCGACGATGATGGTGCCGTCCGGCGAAACTCCTTCCGCTTCCCTCAACGTCCAATCGCTGAGGTCGATTCCCTCGTCCTCGAGCAGGTCCTGGAGGAAGCGCATTCCGGAAAGCGGCTCCCAGACGAATGCCCACAGCGGCCCCCCCACGGCCCGCTGTCCGTCGGCCGAAACGTCGTGGACGATGGAGAGACAGATCGCGGGGAACGGGCTCAAGCAGCCGAGGTTCTGGAGGCCCGACGCGGCGTCCCACCGAAACGCGTTTCCATCGGCGGTCGCTTGACCGCCTCCGAACACGGTACTCCCATCGAGCGTGACCGCCGTGGCCCACGAGCGGTTGTTCCCCGGAACCGAGCCGAGCAGCTGCGTGCCTCCGACCGCGTCCCATCGGAAGGGCTCGTGTACATCCGCCTGACCCACCACGACGGATCCGTGCAGAGAGGACGCGCTCGCGGCGCCGGCGGGAGCGTCGAGGGCCTCCATGCCGGCTGCCGCGCTCCAGCGGAAAGCGACGGGGCCAGAAGCCCCTCGCGAGTTTCCCAGCACGTAGACGCCGTCGGGCGAGATCCCGTTCGCCCCGCTCGCGTCGTGGCCGGGGAGAAAGCCCAACCCTTGCATGCCGTTCAGCGCATCCCAGGCGAACGCCTCTTTCTCTCCCGCCGCGTTGAACGCGAATCCGACGATGATCGTGCCGTCGTCCGACACGTCATCCGCTTCGCTCGCACCGCCGCCGGGCAGAGTCCCGAGGCCCTGCATTCCGTTCGTCGCGTCCCAGCGGAACGCTTCCCGCCCCACCGCGGTGGTTCCGCGACCGACGACGACCGAGCCGTCGGCAGACACGGCGCGTGCCTCGCTGTTGACGATCCCTCCCGGGAAATCGCCCAGCGGCGTGAACGACGCCGGCTGGGCGGCGGCAGCGGCGGCGGCCCAGACGAAGACCAGGGGGAGGAGCCAGCGCATCCGACGATCATGCGACATTCGCTGCGGCGGGGATACGCCGATGTCGAGATGCGCGGCATCCGGGGAACTCGTGCCTTCGCGTCCTACCGCTGGGCGAAGCGACGGACGTCGCCCCGGGGAGCTGGAGCTGCGGATTCCGAGTCCCGGCCCGTGCGTCGGGCGTAGCGCCACCCAGCCAGGACCGCGAGCGCGACGGGCGCCTGGAACATCGCGAAGGCGAGGCTCGGGAGCATCGCTTCGAAACCCAAGGAACGGCGAGCGACCACGAGGGCCAGGAGTCCGTTCTTCGCGACCAGCTCGACCGCGATCGTGGCGGTATCTCGGCTGCCGACTCCGAATCGCGACGGGACCAGGAGCCCACACGCCGCCCCGGCCAGCGCGAGGCCCAATGCGGGAACCCACGCCTCCCCGAAAGCATCCGAGGGAACCTCGCGGTCGCGGAAGTCGGCCATCATCGCCACGACGATCCCGATAAAACCGAGTCGCGAGAGCCGACGCTCGAAGGATTCGAGCCTCGGCCAGCGTGAGCGCAGCTGCATGCCGCACCAGAGCGGCACCAGTGTCAGCAGAAAGAGTTCGAAGGCCGTCCGTGCGAAGGGAATCTGGATCGCGACCTCGGCTTCTCCCGAGAACGAGAACCAAAGTCGCACCCACAGCGGCATCGTCAACAACGTCAGCAGCGTGGCGCTCGCGCTGAGGGAAACAGAGAGCGCGGTGTTGGCGCGTGCGAGATGCACGAGCAGGTTCGACAACATGCCGCCCGGGCACGCTGCCAGTAACACGATCCCCGCGCCGATGAGCGCTGAAGCATCGAAGCCCAGCGCGAGCCCCATCCCGATCATGGGCATGAGCACCAATTGAAGAACGAGCCCGCAGCTCGCGGAAACGCGCTGTGAGAAGACGCGTCGGAAGTCGGCGGTCTGCAATGTCAGCCCCATGGCCAGCATCAAGCTGAACATGGCGCAGGGCAGGAGCCACTCGGCGAGTTCTCGAGTCATGTGGATCCCGACGCGTCAGTGGGTTTCGGTGAGACGGACCACGCCCGCATCGTGTTGCGCAAGGATTCCGCCGGGATGTGCTTCGAGCGGATCGCCCAGCGTCAGGCGCTCGCGAACGACGCCGATCGGAAGCGGCAACAGCTCTTCATAGGGCGCCAGGATCAACGGCGTCGCCCTGCGACCGCGGAGGTAGGCGGACCAGATGAAACCCTTCACGGACCAGGGTTGGCGCAAGAGCATGAACACGGTGAGGATGCGCAGGCCAGGACCGGCGACTCCTTGTCCTCGCGTGAACAGCAGGACGGCGTTCTCGCCGATCGGGTCCGTCCCGTAGCCGGTCAGCACATGCCACAGATCGTGAGAGACGGTCTGCCGATCCGCGAACCAGGATCGCAGCGGATCGAGCCCTCCTGCGGCCGCTCTCCGCTCGGTGGCCATCTCGACCAACTCGGAAGGCGAGATCCCATTGCGCTCTGCGAACCGCAAGAAGGCGCGCCCGAAGCTGTCCTCGGGAAGACTTGCCAGAGCATCCCGGTCAGCCAGCAGCGCAGGAAGATCCGGCTGCTCTCGCAGCAGCCGCTTCCCGAACTCGGAGGTCGCGAAACGCTGGAACGGAAGGTCGTCGAAGTAGCCACCGAGGGCGTCCACGAGCTCCATGCCGAGCGAGGTCTGGGTGGGGTCTTCGCGCATTCGGCGCAGCAAGCGCCAGGCGTGGCGAAGGTCGCGGGTAGGCGGAGGCGGCGGCGGGACCTCCAGCGCGTGCTCGGCGTCAGCACGCTGTGTCTCGGTTCGGACGGAACTTGCGGTCTCCATGGGATCTCCTGCGCGGGGGCAGGAGCAAGATCCGGGAAACCGGCCACCGAGTCTCGATGGCCTCCTTAGGATTCTGTGGAGGTTTCGATGGGCCTCCAACCCCCTGATTCCGAAGGGTCCGTGGCCTGGCGCCGAAGGGTCAGTCCGCGAGCTCCAGTAGCTCGCGAGGCACCTGACCCGGACAATTCATCCGTCGGGCTGCCGCCTCGGCCGATTCCCGGGCGGCCTGCGCGAGATCGAGGCGGCCGGCGCGTTGCCAGTGCCGCGCGAGCCAGACCTTGCTCTTCAACGCCGCCGGATCGGCGCCGATGCCCTCCTCCCACTCGATTGCCGCTGACAGCCGCTCCGCGGCTTCGTCTTCCCGGCCGCACACGCCCGCCAACGCCCCCAGCGCGGAGCGGACGGACCCGTTCGTGGCCGGGATCAGGTCGTGCGTGAAAAGCAGGGGCTCGTAGGGAAGCAGATGTTCGATGAGCGTCTCAGCGATCTCTGCCTCCCCCAGCAGGACGGCGACCTCCGAGAACAGCGAGAGCGTGATCAGCCAGTGTTCATCCCGCTCGAGATCGCCGATACGCGCTGCGCGACTGCGCAGCTGCCTTCGTGCTTCGTCACTCGCGCCGAACCGCGCGAGGATCGAGAGCGCTCCCGCCCGGATGATCTCTGCGTTGCCCCGGTGCGGCGATCGTTCGAGGAGCGTACGAAAAGAGTCGTCGTACTCCGAAGGCACACTCGCTTCACCACGCATCCCGCGCAGCCAGTAGGACGCTCCCGCCGTCAGCGACTCCGACTGCTGGATCGCCCCACGGCCGCGCTCGATGCTGCGGGCGAGGTATGCCTCTGCCTCATCGAAGTGGCCCCGATTCATCGCGCAGGCGCACCGCTGCATCCACGCCAGGAACTCGAAGACGGGCTGGCCGAGCTCGCTGGCGATCCGCTCGAAGGCGGCGGCATGGCGCGAAGCCTCGCCGAGATCTCCCGTCACGAGGTTCGCCCCGATCAGGATCTCATTCCCCAACAGCACGAGTTCGGAGCTTTCGAGCCGACGACCCTGGTCGATGGCCTCGCGTCCCAGTGCGAGACGATCGCCCGGAGTATCCGGGCCGAGGTTCGCCCAATAGCGGGCCGTCATGACGTCGAAGATCACCGCGGGCTCAGCCGTGCCCTCGGCGGCCCGAGCGCCAGCGTCGCTCAGGCGACGTCGCGTCTCGATCGAGAAGCAGTGGGGTTCACTGAACACGAGCCGCGACAGCAGCCGTGCCCGCCAGAGCGGATGGTCACGGTCCACGCGTTCGAGGGCTTCCTCGAGAAGATCGACCGTGTCCGACTCGATCGCCGCTCCGAGATAGCGGTACCCCCGCATGCCGACTGCGGCTCGGGCGAACAGATCGTGACGACCCAACCCGCGCGCGATCCCTGCGGCGGCTCGAAAGCGATCCCGTGAGAGATCACGATCGCCTGCCGCCCACCTCGATTCGGCCTCGGCCAGCAGCAGTTCACAGCGTTGCGTCGACTCCGGTGTCGCCGTTGCATCCAGGACCTCACCGCAACGCTCGTACTGGCGAGCCGCTTCTCCGTAGGCGAAGCGCTGGTGCGCGAAGTGCGCGGCCTTCACCCCGGCGTCCACCGCTTCGGTGACGTCCCCACCGATCGCTGACTCGAAGAGGTGATGAGCGCGCTCCGAGAGGTGCTTCGTCGAGTCCTTCCCATGCAATCGCTCGAGCGCTTCCGCCGTCCGACGATGCGCCGCGATCCGGTCGGGAACCCGAAACTCCTCGTACAACGTCTGCTGGACGAGACCGTGCGCGAACGCATAGGAGCCCGCGGATCGCGCCCGCGTGACGATGCCCGCGCGGAGAGCCTCGTCGATCCGTGCGAGCAGCGAGTCGACCGATTCGCCCCGGATCTCCGCCAGCAGACGGCTGTCGAACTCGCGACCGATCACGGACGCAAGTTGGAGCAGCGCGTTGCATTCCGGTGAGAGCGAGTCGAGCCGGTGCCCGACCGCATCCCGGACGCTCTGGGGTAGCTCGAGTGTCAGTCTGGCGGCCTCGTACTCCGAAGGCCCACGGCTTGCCACGAGCAGTGCCATCTCGCGCGTGAAGAAGGGGTTGCCTTCCGTCACCTCGACGATCGCTTTGCTCAACTCGTCCCCGACAACACCGCCTGCCACGCGATCGACGAGATCCCGAGCCTCGTCGTCCGGCAGACCGCGCAGCGCCACGCGCTCACAGTGTGGAAGGCGGGAGAGTTCGCCGAGCAATCCTCGAAGCGGGTGATCGCGTCGTACTTCCGTATCGCGGTAGGTTCCGAGCAGCAGCACGCCAACGTCGCGCAATGTGCGGGCGAGGAAGCCGAAGAGCTCGAGCGAGTCCCGATCGGCCCGATGCAGATCGTCGACGACGAGCAGCAGCGTTCGCGCGGAGGCACGCTGGGCGAGGAATCTCGCGAGGGTGTCGAAGAGGCGGAACCGCGCCTGCTCTTCCTCGAGGTAGCGCGCGGGCGGCACGGCGCCCTCGGCGTCGGCAAGCTCCGGCAGTAGCGCCGCGAGGTCGGCCTCCAACCCGACCCCCTCGTCCGATGCGGTGGCCCCTCCCGTTCGCTCGAGCAGGGAGCGCAGGATCTGCACGAAGGGCCAATACGCCGGCGCCCCGTCTCCCTCGAAGCAACGTCCGATATGCGCTGTGGCTCGATCGGCGAAGAGATCGATCGTGCGCTCGGCGGTGCGGGTCTTGCCGATGCCCGGCTCCCCGACGAAGAGAACGACGCGACCCCTCCCCGAGACTGCCTCCCCCAGTGCCTGCTCGGTGCGCTCCAGCGCCGCCAGCCGACCGACGAAGTCGGTCTCCGGCGGTGGTGCGGACACCGCGGGTCCCTCGAGACGAGTTGGCGTCGGCACGATTCGATAGCCGCGCCCGTGGACGGTCTGGATCACACGCTGCGCGGTTCGATCGTCACCGAGTGCCTGTCGTGCTAGGGCGATGCAACGAGGAAGTACCGATTCGTTTACCGTCTCCCCGGACCAGACCTGGTCCAGGAGCTCGGTCTTCGACACGACGCGCTCGGCGTTCTCGACGAGATAGCGCAGCACGTCGAAGACCTTCGGCTCGATGGGACGGAGTTCCCCGTCTCGCCGGAGCTCGAAGAGCTCGGCATCGAGAAGGCAATCGGCGAAGCGCCACTTCACGTGGTGACTATATCCGACGACCCTGCACCCGATCGTCCGGAAGGCTCCGCGCGCGCGGCTAACCCTCCAGCGACAGCACCCGGTTCGGGCAGTAGCGCACGGCGGCCTCGACGGCGGCGCGCTGGTCTTCGCCGGGCTCCGGTTCGAGCACCTCGACCTCGGAATAGGTGCCGTCCTTGGAATCGACCACGCGGAACACGGCGGGCGCTTCCATGGCACAGACGCCGTGACCCTGACACAGACCGAGGTCGGCCTTCACCCGCATGCTAGGCGCGCCGCGCCGTGTAGCGGAGATTGCAGGGCTCACTCGGCCGCAGGATCAGCGACGGCATGATGTCGACGTAGCTCTCGGGCGGGTCGACGCAGGCCAGCGCGTAGCGTCGCAAGAGCGCCACGAAGATCGATTTCACCTGCAGGAGCGCGAAGGCGTTGCCCACGCACTTGCGCTTGCCGCCCCCGAACGGGATCGACGCGAACACCTCGGCGGGCTCGGGACGCCTCGGGTCGAAGCGCTCGGGGTCAGGGAAATGCTTCGGCACGCGGTGCGCGACGTAGGGCGACACCATCAAGACGTGACCGGGTGGGAAGGTGTGGCCCAGCACCTCGATCGGCTCGCGCACCACGCGCGCCAGGGTGATCAGCGGCGGGTGCAGGCGCAGCGTCTCATGGGTGAAGGCCTCGAGCTTCGGGATCTCGCGCAGCGCAGCAAAGGAGAGGTCACCGCCCCCCTGGTAGATCGCGTCGACCTCTTCCGCGATCTCGGCCTGGTACGCCCCGTTGCGCGCCAGCTCCACCGCCACCCAGCTCGCCGTGTTCGAGCTGGTGTGGAAGCCCGCGAACATGATCCAGACGATCATGCCGGGGATGTGTGCGTCGGGGAGCGGGGAGCCGTCGGCGTAGCGCGCGTCGAGGAAGGTCTGGAGCATGTCGGGCTCGCGCTCGCCGGCCTCGGTGCGCCGGCGCCGCTCCCGCACGGTCTCCATCAAGAGGTCCTGCAGACGCGCGCGCGCCACGTCGCGCTTCTCGAACACCTCGGACTCGCTGTGCGCGTCGACGACCGCCTGAGGGGAGATCGCGTGCTCGAGGTCGGCGAAGAGTCGGCCGAACTCGTCGGTGAGGTTCTCGCGGAAGGCGCGGCCCATCAGACAGTGGGTCGAGGTGCGCAGCACGAGTTCCTTGAAGGTCTCGTAGAAGTCGCGTTCGCCCGCGGGCTCCCAGTTGCGTACGAAGGCCTCGACCTCCTCCGCAATCACCTGGGCGTAGCCGCGCATCTTGTCGGGCTTGAGCGCGTTCGCCTGGAACCGCACCTGCTGGCGCTCGCGCTCGAGAGGCGCCCCGTACTGAATGCCCTCGCCGAACACGGGCACCATGTACTGGTAGGCGTCGGACGTCGATAGCACGTCGTCGGGCGCGCGAAAGATCGTTTCCTGACCCTCGGAGCCCACGACGAGGGTGTGCGGTGTGCCGCCGAGGTCGAAGTCGGCCAGCGGCCCGCACTCGCGCCAGGCGCGCAAGAGGAAGCGCGACGGGTTGGCGAGGAACTCCTCGTAGTGGCCGGTCTCGGGCTTCGCACCGCCCACGGTGTGACGTTCGATCGCGCTCATGGGGTGTCCGCGCGCCATCATACCGCGGGCCTCGGAGGGAGCGGTCGGTGCGGCGACCGAGGCCCCATGCCATCCTCCGCGAGGTGCGATCCGGCGGGTCTCGTGTTGGGTGGGCTTTGGGCGCGTGTCGGTAGAAGGGCAAGGCGCTCGAGCGCGCCGCTTCTCTGCGGCCCACACCGCCGCCTTGGCGGGCGCCGCCGCCCTGGCTGCGCTGCTGCGCCTGCTGCCGGGGTCGAGCGTCTTCACCAGCGAGGGCGCCCTGCTCTGGGACGGCGACTCGTACTACCACATGCGGCGGGTCGCCCACGCGCTGCAGCACTTCCCCGACTTCCTCTTCTTCGACCCCTACCTCGACTACCCGCGCGGGACCGAGCCCCACTGGCCGCCGGGCTTCGACTGGACGCTCGCGGCGATCCTGCGGCCGTTCGTGGGGGACGACGTGGCCGCGGCCGAGCGCTGGGCCGCGGTGGTGCCGGTGGTGTTCGCGTCGCTCGCCGTGGTCGCACTGGCCTTCGTCGGGCGCCGGCTGGCGGGACCGACGGCCGGCGTCGCCGCCGCGTTCGGCCTCGCCGTCCTACCCGCCAGCTACAGCTACACGCGTCTCGGGTTCTTCGATCACCACGCCGCGGTCACCCTCCTGGTAACCCTCGTCCTGGGCGGCGTGCTCACCCTCGTGCGCTGGCGCGACGTGGGGCCCAGACTCTGGCCGCTCTTCGCCGGCGCACTCGTCGCCGCGAACCTCTACGTCTGGCCTGGATCGCTCGTGCTGCTCGTGCTGGCCCAGGCGGGCGCGCTCGTCTGGACGCTGGGCGCGGCTACGCGCGACACGGCGGTGGCGCGGGCAGGGCGGCTCGCGGCGGCCCATGCACTCGCGGCCGGGCTCGTGGCGCTCTACGGCTACGGCCGCAGCTTCCTCGGTTGGGGGAGCTTCACACCCCTCGACCTCACCTCGTTCCAGCCCGTCTACTTCGCGTGCGCCGCCCTCACGCTCGGCGGCTCGGCCCTTGCCTGGCGCCGTACCCGCTTCGGCGCGGGGCTTCCGTCGCGCGTGGGCATCGCCATCGGCGTCGGGGCGTGTGTCCTGGTCGCGACCTTCGTCGCCATCCCCGAACTGCGCGCGAGCCTGCTGCGCTCGACCGACTGGTTCGCCGGCGACGAACGCTTCCACAGCCTCGTTGCCGAGCTCGAGCCGCTCTTGGGCGCCGGCACGTCCCAGCCCGAACGCGGCGCCCGCTTCTTCTCGCCGCTCCTGTTCGCCTTCCCGCTGGCGTGGTTCGTCCTCGTGATGAGCGACCGCCGCGACCCGGCACGTCTCATGCTCGCCGCCTGGAGCCTCGTGTTCGGTGTCATGACGCTCACCCAGCTCCGCTTCATGAACAGCTTCGCGGTGGCGTTCAGCCTGGTGTGGGCGGTGGCCTTCGTCGACATCGCGCGCAAACTCGCCGAACGCGGCATCGCGCGCCGGTCGATCGGCATCGGTGCTGCGGTCGCCGTGGGCCTCGCCGCCATCCCTGTCTATGGCTACTACCGCGACGAGGCCGCGAAGTTCGCGCGAAGCGCCGACGACACGCGCGCCGTGCACTTCCGACGCGCCGCGCGCTACCTCGCCGAGCACACGCCCCCCGCCGAAGGTCCCGACGGAACCCTCGACTACGGCGTCCTGGCCGCCTGGGGCTACGGGCACCAGGTCCGCTACTACGCGGGACGGCCCGTCCTGCAGGACAACTTCGGCATCTACGGCGGCGCCCAACAGAACATGGACGACGCCGACCGCTACTTCGCGGCCGAAACCGAAGCGCGCGCGCTGGCGATCCTCGACCGCTTGCGGCTGCGGTACATCATCGCCGACCGCTGGGGCTCGGGCGTCCCCGTCGCGACACCGCCGCGCTCGATGATCCGGCGTCTCGTGGGCCTGCGCGGTTCCCAGGCGCGGCTGGGAGAGGGCCCGGACGCACCCGTCGTCCCGGCGCTCTCGCGACACCGACTGATCTACGAATCGGCCGGAAGCGACGGGCCACTCCGGGTGTTCGAACGGGTCGCGGGAGCGCGGGTCGAGGGAAGCGCGACGCCGGGTGCGGGTGTGATCGCCGACCTCGCGCTGCGGACCGGCGAAGGGGGCTTCGGGTTCCGCACGTCGACGCGGGCCGATGCGCGCGGTCGCTACCGGCTGGTCGTCCCCTACCCCACCGTCGACTGGGGCGCGGCGGCGACGCCGGAAGGGGCGTATCGCCTCTACAGCGAAGGCGAATACTTCTCGCTCGACGTCAGCGAGGCCGCCGTGGTCCAGGGTCAGCGTGTCGACGGCCCCGACTTCGCGCCGCCGGAAGCAGCGAACTAGGAACCACCGAGCTTCGGCACCGCCTTCGCGGGCAAGCGTCCGGCTTCGACGTACCAGCGGAAGAGATCGCGCAGGGTCTCTTCCGGGTCGCGCCAGCCGACGCCGAGCTCCGCGACTACCGGCGAGTCGGCGACCCGCTGCCAGCGCGTGGCGATCTCGATGCCTTCCCCGGTCATCGGCATCTTGCGCCCGGTGACCCGCCCGATGACGTCCATCGTGCGCGCCGCCCCGCGCAAGAGCCAGCCGGGGGCCGAGATGCGGGGGATACGCGCACCGGTCACTTCGACCAGGAGATCGGTCAGCGCGTCCCAGGTGAAGAAGTGTCCGCCGGCGAGGACGCGGCCGGCATGGCGCGTCTCGAGCAGGCGGCGGATCAGGATGCCCAGATCGCGGCCGTCGACGAACTGGGTGGCTCCCACCCGCAGGGTTCCTCGCAGGAAGCTGCGGTACGCCTTCACCGATTCGCTGAAACCCGGATCGTCGGGGCCGACGACGCCGGGCGGATAGAGGATCGTCACCCCGGCGCCCGCCTGCGCCTGCTCGCGCACCCAGCGATCGGCGCGCGCCTTCGAGCGCCCATAGTGGGTGGCGCCCATCACGGGCTCGGACGCTTCGGTAGTCGGTCGGCCCGGCTGCATGATCGCTTCGAGGCTCGAGAGGTAGACACACGGGAGTTCGCGCGCGAAGGCGGCGCCGAGCACGACTTCGGTGCCGGTGACGTTTGCGGCGAAGTCCTGGGCGCCGGTCGTCACCGACACCCCCGCTGCTGCGTGCACCAGCGCGTCACAGCCATCGAGGGCCTTCTCGACGGACGCAGCGTCGGTCATGTCGCCGGCGACGCGATCCGTCGCCGCGACGCCGAGCGGCTCGAGCACGCGCGCGCCCTTCCCCTCGTCGCGCACCAACGCGCGCAGCGTGTGTTCGCCGTCCTGCAACGCACGCGCCGCGTGGTAGCCGATGAAGCCGGTAGCGCCGGTCACGAGAATCTTCACGTCGTCTCCGCGCGACGTGCCGACGCCGTCGCGGCGGGCCAGGGTATCGAAAGCGCGCGGGCTAGAGCGAAGCGTCAGGCGCGCGTGACGAGCGCTTCGGATCGATCCCGTACTTTTCGAGCCGCGAACGCAGGGTCGTCGGTTTCAGCCCCAATAGCGCGGCCGCTCCATCGGGGCCGTAGATCCGCCCGCCGGTCTCCTCCAACGCGCGCATCAGGTTGTCGCGCATCAGCGCCTGCAGGTCCTCTTCGCGCAGCACGCCGGGCTGCGGGCGTCGCCGCTTGGGGCCCAGCTGCAGGGCCAGTGGCCCCGAGCGTGTCACGATCGCCGCCCGCTCGATCACGTTGCGGAGCTCGCGCACGTTGCCCGGCCAGTCGTAGTCGGCGAGCTCCGCGAGGTTCTCGGGCGAGAGGTACACCGCCTCGCCGTGGCGAACGCGCTCGAAGAAGTGGCGGGCCAGGATCGCAGCGTCGCCGGCACGATCGCGCAATGGCGGCATCTCGATCGGGAAGACGTTCAGCCGGTAGTAGAGGTCTTCGCGGAAGCCGCCGCTGCGCACCTGGGCCTCGAGGTCGCGGTTGGTCGCCGCCACGACCCGCACGTCGGCGCGCGTCACCTTCGTTTCCCCGAGCCGTTGCACCTCGCCCTGCTCGAGGACGCGCAAGAGCTTTGCCTGCAGCGCGAGGGGGATCTCGCCGACCTCGTCGAGGAAGAGGGTGCCCCCGTCGGCGGCGGCGACGAAGCCGATCCGGTCGCGCGTGGCCCCGGTGAAAGCGCCGCGCACGTGGCCGAAGAACTCGCTCTCGAAGAGCTCCGATGGGATCGCCGCGCAGTTCACCCGCACCCACGGCCCTTCGGCGCGCGCGCTGCGCGCGTGGATCTCGCGCGCCACCAGCTCCTTCCCCGTCCCCGACTCGCCACGCACCACGACGGTGGCGTCGCTCTCGGCCACCAACGCCACCTGGTCGAGGACCCGCCGCAGCGCAGGGCTCTCTCCGAGGATCGAGCCGAAGGCGGCGACCTCACGGACCTCGTCGCGCAGGATCGCGTTCTGGACCTCGAGCTGGGCGCGCAGGCGCTCGGCCTCCTCGAAGGCGCGGGCCGTGGCCAGCGTCGCGGCGGCGTGGTCGGCGATCGTCCGCAGCCGCGCGAGGTCGTCTTCGTCGAAGGGCACGCGCAGGAAAAGGCCGAGCACCCCGAGGACCTCGTCGCGGAAGCGCAGGGGCTGGCCGCCGAAGGCCACCAATCGTTCGCTGCGCGCCCACTCGGGGTGCTGGAGCGCGTCGGGGTCCGAGGCGAGGTCGTTGGCGACCAGCGGCTGCCCGGTGGCCGCTACCCGGCCGACCTTGCGGCCCCCGATCGGGAAGCGGTGGAAGGCCCCGTTCAGTCGGCCCCAGTCGGCGCCCGGGCTGCGCGAGCGCCCGGCGCTCGAGACGAGGTGGAGGCAGGGCACTCCCGACTCGGCGCCGAGGGACCCGCGACAGATCTCGCACTCGGCATCGCGGCGCACGAGCCACAGGCGGGCCAGGGCCGTGCCGGGCAGCTCGGCGAGCCGTCGGGTGATGGTGCTCAGCAGTCGGTCGAGCGAGCGCTCGCCGGCCAGCTCGATCTGCAGGGCTTCGAGAGCCGCCGCGGGGAGCGCCGATTGACCCATCCCGAGAGCCTAGACCAGCTGAAGGCGATAGCCCGAAATTTCGTGATTCCACGAAAAACCGTTTCTTCGGAGCCCCGTCGGAGGCTCGGGTGGGGGCCGGGAGACGCTGCAACCCCTTGAATTCGCTAGCTTGCGGTGCGCTCGGCGGGTTGGCCCGAAGCTTGCGAACGGGTTCTCCCATTCGCATGGAGGAACATTCGATGTCCGTCTCGATTCGCGAACGCGCCGCGACCACGATCCGCCGCGAATGGCAGAACCACCGCTACGGCTACGGGATCATCCTGGCCTTCGTCGCGGCCGGCCCCCTCGTCGTCCACTTCTTGTTCGAGGACGTCACGCCCTGGGTGGGCGTCTTCGGCGGCATGGCCTTCGGCGTCTACGCGGCGCTCTGCGCCGTGCCCGACAAGTTCTACGAGAGCTAGCCGCACGGGGCGGCTTTCCGCCGCCTTCTTCGTTCCCGAAGCTCGCTGTAGTTCACTAAAGCTTCGCTTCGTCGCCTCGAACGCGACGGAAACTCGCTCCCGTGCCCCGATCGGGGTCTCTCGGAATCGCTGGTGCGCCCGCCGCCGGGGGCGTCAGGCCGGGGGCGGCTGGCTGCCCCGGACCAGGCGCCCGGCCAGCTCGCCGGTGGGTTCGCCGTTCTCGAAAGCGACCTTCCCCGAGACGATCGTGTGCTCGTAGCCCGTCGCCTTCTGGACCAGGCGGCGGCCGCCCGCGGGCAGGTCGTAGACGACGGTGGGCGGGTGCAGGGTCAGGCCGTCGAAGTCGATCACGTTGACGTCGGCCTTGTAGCCCGGGCGCAGCAGCCCGCGGTCGTAGAGCCCGACGAGCTCGGCGGTGGCCTGGGTCTGCATGTGGACGAGCCGCTCGAGCGGGAGCCGCTTGCCGCGGCTGCGGTCGCGGCCCCAGTGCTGGATCAGCGTGGTCGGAAAGCTCGCATCGCAGAGCACGCCGCAGTGGGCGCCGCCGTCGGAGAGGCCGAACACGGTGTGGGGGTGCTCGAGCATCTCCTCGACGAAGTCGAGGTTGCCCGAGCCGTAGTTGAAGAGCGGGTGGTAGAGCAGCGCGCGGCCGTCCTGCTCGAGCATCGCGTCGTAGGCCACCTCGGCCGGGCTGCGGCCCTCACGCTCTGCGATGCCCGCCACCGAGTCTTCGTACGCCGGCTCGTAGTCGACCGGATCGCTCATCGGGAACATCTTGTGGAAGCTCGTGATGATCTCACCGACGAGACCCTCGGGCCCATCTGCGCTCTCGGCCTCGGCCAGGATCTGCGCGCGCACCTCGGGCTTCTCGAGGTTCGCGATGCGCTCCGCCAGGGGCAGCGCCTCGAACTTCTCGAGGTCGTAGCAGGCGTCGCGGAAGCCGGTGCAGAAGCTGAAGGGGTTGAGGGTCGCCGTGAGCCCGAGCAGCACGCCGGTGGCGCGCGGCGGCACCTGGCCCCGCATCGGCAGGCCGTCGGCCTGGGCGGTCGTGACGGCATCGAGGAGCTGCTTCCACCACTCGGGGCGGGCGTCCTGCTGCTCGACGGTGATCGAGCACGGTCGGCCCGACTCCTCCACCATGCGGCGGAACATCTTGAACTCGGCATCGAAGTCGTAGAAGTCGGAGATGCCCTGGAGCACGCCCTTGCCGGTTTCGCCGAGGGCCTTGGCGATCCCGACGAGCTCCTCTTCGTGGGCGGTGATCGTCGGCGTGAGCACCCCGCTCGCGTCGCGGTGCTTCTCGGTGCGCGAGGTGGTGAAGCCGAGGGCGCCGGCCTCGATCGCTTCTTGCACGACCGTCTTCATGCCGGCGATCTCGTCGTCGGTCGCGACCTCGTGGGCCGGTCCGCGCTCGCCCATCACGTAGGCGCGGACCGCGCCGTGAGGGATCTGGGCGCCGACGTCGATGGCCAGCGGTGAGGTCTCGAGCGCGTCGAGGTACTCGGGGAAGGTCTCCCAGCGCCAGCGAATGCCCTCGTGGAGCGCCGTGCCGGGGATGTCCTCGACTCCTTCCATCAAACCGATCAGCCAGTCGCGCTGCTCGGGACGGCACGGCGCGAAGCCCACGCCGCAGTTGCCCGTGACGATCGTGGTGACCCCGTGATGGGTCGACGGCGAGACGTAGGGATCCCAGGTGACCTGGCCATCGTAGTGGGTGTGGGCGTCGACGAAGCCCGGCGTCACGATCTTGCCGGTCGCATCGATGCGTCGGGTGTCGGGGCCGATCTGGCTCTCGTCGAGGCGGCCGACCGCGACGATCGTATCGCCACAGGTCGCGACGTCGGCATCGACGGGGGCGCTGCCGCTGCCGTCGTAGACGCGGCCACCGCGGATCACGAGATCGTACATGGAGGTCTCCTGTCGACGCGGGCGCGAGCGTCGGGATGGGGGCGTAGGCAGTCTACCACCCGTCCGCCGCCGGGAATCCCGGGGCCGGCGGGAGCGATCCGGACGCGTCCGGCTAGAGCGCCTGGGGTCGGATCAGGCAGTCGCTGCCGCCGTCGGCGTGGATCACCGAGCCGTGGACGTAGCGCGCGTCGGGGCCGAGCAGGAACGCCAGCACGCTCGCCATCTCCTCGGGCGGAGCGCTGCGACCGAGGGGGATCGGCATGGCCTGGACCGCCTCGCTCATCACCGGCGTGTCGTAGATCTTGTCGAGCATCGGCGTCGCAATCCGACCCGGGCAGAGCGCGTTCAACCGCACGCCACGATCGCCCCAGGCCTGGGCGCGGGCGCGCACCTGGAGGGCCAGGCCGCGCTTGGCGATGCAGTAGGCCGCGTTGCCGTCGTGCCCCTGGATCGCAGCGACGGCGCCCTCCTCGTCACCGGCGAGGCAGGCGTCGAGGGCGGCGGGCACCGCCTGCTCGGGAATCACCTCCTGATAGATCGCGCCGATCGAGGAGATCGCCACGGCCGCCGCTTCGCGGCCCTTCGCCAGGAGCGGGAGCAGCGCATCGAGCACCTCGAGCGCCCCGAAGTAGTTCACGCGAATCACCGGACCGGGCTCGCAGTAGGGGCCGAGCGCCGCGCCCGACACCAGACCGTCGAGCGCGCCGCCGGCGTGCTCCGTCACTTCGCGAACCGCCTGGGCGCGGCCCTCCGGCGTGCCGAGGTCGGCCACGACGTCGGTCGGCTGGACGTCCACGCCGATCACCCGGTGACCGTCGCGCTTCAGCCGTTCGGCCAGCGCGTTGCCGATTCCCGAACTCGCTCCCGTGATGGCGATGGTGCCCATGCGTTTCTCCTGTCGTCGCGTTGGCGGGGAGCGCGCATTCTATCGCGTCACCGCCCGACGGAGGGCGACACCGGGGCTCAGGACGGGTTTCTCTGCTCCTCGAGGGCCGCGCGCGCCTCGCGCCGGATGGCGGCGTGCTCGACGCGCATGTCGTCGCGCAGCTCCGACGCGGCCACGGCCTCGAGCAGAGCCAGAGCCTCGTCGCGCCGGTCGGGCGCGAGGTCGAGGAGGGTGAGGGCGGTGAGCAGACGGTTGCCCGGATGCTCGGCGTCGACGGCACGGGCCTCGTCGAGGAGCGGGAGCGCGCGGTCGCGATCCACCCAACCCGAGATCAGCGGCACCCGGGGCAGGGCGCCGTGCAGGCGGCCGAGCAGTCGGTAGGCGCCGCCAGATTCGTAGGCGGGTTCGAGGGCGAGGGTGATGCGGGCATAGCGCTCGAGCCGGTTGGCCACGCCCTGGCGCACGGTGGCCAGCAAACCCTCGCTGCGGCTCCACGCCCCCCAGTTGATCGCCGACCAGAAGTAGACGCGCGCGAGGTCGGTGCGCGTGTAGCGGCCGGCTCCCGCGAGCGCGCGCGCCCAGGCCTCGGGCGATGCGTCGTCGGGATCCAGCTCGGCAACCGAAGCGGCCAGCGCAGCGAGTCCCGCTTCCGAGACTTCCCGGGCGCGGTCGAAGCTGGTGCGGGCGGCGGCGGGCGTAGCGGCGCCGAAGTCCCCTGCGAAATGCAGCGCGCGCAGTAGCCGCCAGCGCCTCCCCAGGTCCTCCGGATCGGCGTCGAGCAGCGCGACGTGTTCCGCGACCAGCGTGCTCACGCGCTCGGATTCGGCGCGCGCTTCGTCGGCGCCCTCGGACCGCGCGGTCCACGCCGCGTCGGCTTCGGCGAGCGTGATCGCCGAAGCCCCGGCCGCGAGTGCCGCGACGAGCGCGCAGGTCGCGAGGAGCGCCAGCCGGGTCTTGCGCCATTGCATCGCCCGAGCCTAGCGGGGCTGCGACACACGGCTGCCAGGGCCCGGGCCCCCGCCCGTCAGTGCAGCGGCTGGTCCCGCACGTGGTAGCGACCGTCGCGGAAGGCGGCGAAGCAGCGCTCGAGGAGCGGGTGCTCGATCGGTTCCGTGGATGGATCGGCGGCGAGATGACGCTCGGCCACGTAGGTGGTGTGAGACGCGCCGTCGGGCAGCACGTGGTACCAGGGCGCGTCCTTCGGCGGGCGGGAGCGCGCGACCTGCTCGTACCAGTCGTCGCTTCCCTGGAAGTTCGGGTCGACGTCGAAGACCACACCCCGGTAACCGAAGCGGAGGTGCTGCACGAGCTCACCGACGGAGAACCGTGCAGCCGTCGAAGTGGACATGCTCAGGGTGCCGGCGGGGACGCGACCGCGGGACGCGGCGACATCGCCTCGGAGGCCAGATCCTCGAAGTTGGTGCCGACCATGTCCGCCATCATCGGCTGCACCAGCCACGCCGGCAGCGAACCGCCGAGGTCGATGTAGGTCTCGTACACGACCTCCGAGAGGCTTTCGCCCTTCGGTGTGAACTCCCAGAACCCGGCCGACCGCTGGATGCGCACGACGTCTTCGCTCGGCGGTGCGCGACGATCCTCGATCGCCTTCCAGTTGACGCGTCGCACGCCGGTCGCGGGGTCGATCATGTTCTCGCCGCGGGTCACGATGTCGCGGTCCGAGAAGAGCGCGGGCAGATCGATGTGGGTGTGGACGACGAACGCGTCGGCGTCGTCGTCGAGGACGCGTCGGGTGTGTCCCTCGGGTGCGCGCTCGGGGTCCGAGGCGATCACGCGCACCGAGCGACCCAGACGTTCGGGCGTCGCGTCGATCGTGCCGCGTACCCGGTAGCGCACGAATTCTTCGCCGTCGTTCGCCTGGGAGAACACCTCGTAGCGGAAGCCGCTGCCTTGTTTCTTGCCCTCCGAGCTCCAGCTTCCGTCGGCAAGCGCCGCGCCGGAGAGCAGGAACGTCGTGAGAACGAGCCAGCGGGAAAACGAGGACCATCGGGGGAGCCGGTGCATGGCCGGCAGGGTACTCGAAGAGCCCCGTCGGGTCCGTCAGGTCGCAAGCACGGTCGCAGCGACCGCGGGTCACCGACTCCGCTCCCCCGGGGCGGGTCGGGGCTCAGCCGTCGGTGTGGATCCCCGCCGCACGGAGCGCCGCCATGGCGTCGAGGTCGTCGACGGCGGCCTGGGCCCGCGCCAGAAAAGCCTCGGAGAAGCGTTCCCGGGCCGGCGACAGATTGTCAGGGAACATCACGATCTGACACGACGCGACGACGCAGTAGGCGGCGTGCAGGCGGTGCAGTGCCCAGGCTTCGTCTTCGGACGGAGGGGTCCCGCCCGCGGCGCGACGCACCGCGAGGTAGTGGCGCAGCAGCGCGCGCTCGTGGGTGCGCCGATCCTCGACGCTGAGCGCCATGTTGAGGAAGTAGCTGACGTCGCGCAGCGCCGGCCCGGTCGAGAGGATGCCCCAGTCGAGGAAGCCCGTGCGCCCGGCGTCGTCGAAGAGATTGCCGATGTGGGTGTCGCCATGGATCACCGTGGTCGGTCCTTCCTCCCAGAGAGCGTGCATGCGCGGTGCCGCCGCGAGGTAGCACTCGGCCACCGCTGCGAACGGCGCGCCGAGTCGTTCGCGATGATGCGTGAGCGCGTGATCGAGCATGCGCCCGCCGTAGCTCGGATCGTAGAGCGGCGGCTCGACCCAGCTCGCCTCGCGGGCGCGCCGCGCGCGGTCTTCGAAGCGCTGGTGCAGCTCGGCGAGGTCTTCGAGGGCGCCGGCGGCGGCATCGGGAGCGACGCCCGGCGGTCCCGGTGAGATCGTGCAGCCCGCTTCGAGGATGTCCTCGAGCAGCAGCAGGAAGGCGCCGTCTTCCTCGCGATGCAGCGCAGCGTGCATGGTCGGAACGCGCATGCCGAGCTCGGGCGCGAGCTGTCGGTAGAAACGCACCTCGCGCGGACCCATCCCCGACGCCGCAATCGGTTCGCGCCAACCCGGCGCCTGGGGGAGGAGCTTGCAGAAGAGTCGCTCGGGCGCGCCGGCGTCCGCGTCGTAGCGCACGCGCAGGCGCGCGTGGGCGTTGGTGCCGTCGGTCTGCTCCACGATCTCGACGGCCCCGACCCGGACACCCGGGTGACGTTCCGCGAGGGCCGCGCCGAGCCAGGCGGCGTCGATGTCTGCGGCGCGATCGGGGATGGACACCACGCGTTCTTCGTACGGGCGGCGTGCGCCGTCGTCAAGTCGCCGGACCTCCCGAGGTCGCGCGACGGGCGCCCCAGAACCCGGCTCGCTTCGGATAAGCTGGGCGCGATGCCGTCGCACGTCGCGCCCTCGATCTGCCGCTTCTGCCACGCGAACTGCGGGATCCTGGTCACCGTCGAGGACGGACGGCCGGTGAAGGTGACGGGCGATCCGGAGAACCCGGCCTACCACGGCTACACCTGCGCGAAGGGCCGCCAGCTTCCGGCGGTGCACGCCCACCCGGACCGCCTGCTCCGTTCGCAGAAGCGCACCGCGCAGGGCTTCGAAGCGATCGCGAGCAACCTCGCCATGGACGAGATCGCGGAGCGGCTCCAGGCGATCGTCGCCGAGCACGGGCCGCGGGCCGTCGCCCTCTACGTCGGCACCTACGCCGGGCCCCATCCCGCGACGATCCCCCTCTCGATCGGCTGGCTGTTGGCAATGGGCTCGCGCATGGTCTTCACCGCCAGCACGATCGACCAGCCCGGGAAGAGCGTGGCGAACGCCTTGCACGGTCGTTGGCTCGCCGGCTCCCACGTCTTCGACGAATCCGACGTCTGGATGCTCGTCGGCAACAACCCGCTGATTTCGAATTCGGGCGGCATCCCACCCGCGAACCCGGGCCGGCGCCTGCGTGAGGCGAAAGCGCGCGGGATGCGGCTCGTGGTGATCGATCCGCGCCGCACCGAGGTGGCGCGCTTCGCCGATGTCGCGCTGCAGCCGCGTCCCGGCGAAGACCCGACGCTGCTGGCCGCGATGCTGCGGCTGGTGCTGTCCGAGGGTCTCTACGACAAGGAGTTCGTCGCCGATCACGTCGCCGGCGTCGACGCCCTCGAAGCCGCCGTCGCGCCGTTCACGCTGGAGCACGCGGCGGCACGGGCTGGCGTGGAGGCCCGCGACCTCGAACGCGCGACCCGGGTGTTCGCCGAGGCCGCGCGCGGCTGCGCCGTCGCCGGGACGGGGCCGAACATGGCGCCCCACGGCAACCTCACCGAGTACCTGCTCCTGTGTCTGAACACGCTCTGCGGTCGGTGGCGCCGCGCCGGCGAGGCCGTCCCCAACCCGGGTGCGCTGCTGCCGCCGGGGCGGCCGCGGGCGGAAGCCGAAGCGCCGCGCAAGGGCTGGGGCTTCGGCGAGCGACTGCGGGTGCGCGATCTCACGAGCTGCGCGGCCGGTCTGCCGACGGCCGCGCTCGCCGAGGAGATCCTCACGCCGGGCGAAGGGCAGATCCGTGCGCTCGTATGCGTCGGCAGCAACCCGATCGCCGCCTGGCCCGACCAGCGACGGACGCGCGAGGCGATGGAGTCGCTCGACCTGCTGGTCAGCGTCGACATGAAGATGTCGGCGACCGCGAAGCTCGCCGACTACGTGATCGCGCCGAAGCTCTCCCTCGAAGTGCCGGGCCTCTCCGTCTCGATGGAGGCGCTGGAACAGACCTACGTCGCGCACGGCTACAGCGAGCCCTACGCCCAGTACGCGCCTCCACTCGTGGAACCGCCGGCCGGCGCGGACGTGCTCGAAGAGTGGGAGTTCTTCTTCGAGCTCTCGAAGCGCATGGAGCTGCCACTCACGCTCTACCCCGTGCGCGCCGAGACCGGCATGCAGCGCGCGTCACGCCGCCGGATCGAGGTCGATCTCGAGAAGCGCCCCTCCACCGACGACGTGCTGGCCTGGCTGATGGAAGGCTCGCGCGTCCCGCTCGAAACGGTCAAAGCGCACCCCCACGGCGCCGTCTTCGACGACGAGCCCGTCGTCGCCGCGCCCGCCGATCCGGAGACCGCCGCGCGTCTCGAAATCGGAAACGCGGCGTTGCTCTCGGAGCTCGCTGGCTTCGAAGCGGACGCGGCGCCGGGCGGCGGCTTCCAGCTGATCTCCCGCCGCATGCCCAACGTCTACAACTCGTCCGGGCGCGACGTGGAGGCCTTGCACCGCGGACGCCGCTACAACCCGGCCTACCTGCACCCCGACGATCTCGACGCCCTCGGGATCGCTCCGGGCGACATGATTCGAATCGCCTCCGAGCGCGACGCGATCCTCGGTGTGGCGGCGGCCGCGCCGGAGCTCCGACGCGGCGTTCTGTCGATGTCCCACTGCTTCGGTGACGCCGACGCGCAAGAAGACCCGCGCGCACTCGGCAGCAACACGGGCCGTCTGGTCGACACCACCCAGCACTTCGACCCCCACACCGGCATCCCGCGTATGAGCGCGATCCCGGTGGCGGTCGAGAAGTGGGAAGGCGAAGCGCCCGAACCCGCGCGCTAGATCGCCGCCCGCGGCATGTCGAAGTTGAGGGTGGTGAGCCCGCCGTTCACGCCGTAGATCTCACCCGTCACGTAGCTCGCGGCCGGCGACGCCAGGTAGAGCGCGCACGCGGAGATGTCCTCGACCTCTCCCAGGCGATCCATCGGGGTCATCTTCACCATCGCCTGCTCGAGGTCGTCGTTCAGGATCGTGCCGAGCGCCTCGGTCTTGATCGAACCGACGGCGATCGCGTTGACGCGCACCTTCGGAGCGAAATCCTGGGCGAGCTGCCGCGTCAAGAAGGAGAGCGCCGACTTCGCCGTGCCGTAGGCGGCGAAGCCCGCCGCGTTCCAGCGCCCGGCCACCGACGAGATGTTCACGACACAGCCGGTCCCCGCGGTGGCGGCGATCTTCGGCACCGCGATCCGCGAGAGCTCGAAGGCGGTGGTGACGTTGAAGCGGAAGCAGGTCTCGAACTCCTTCTCGCTCGTGTCGAGGGTGGGCTTCGGCGGCCAGCCGCCCGCGTTGTTGACCAGGATGTCCAGGCGACCGAACTCGTCGAGGGCCTTCGCCACGAGGTTCTCGCGCTGGTCGGCCTCGAGGACGTCGCAGGGGATGGCCAGGGCGCGGCGTCCGCGTGCGCGCACCTGCTCGGCGGTCTCCTCGATCTGGGACACGGTGCGAGCGGCGACGACGACGTCGGCGCCGGCATCGGCGTAGGCGAGGGCGGTGGCGGCACCGATGCCGCGGCCGGCGCCAGTCACGATGGCGACCTGCCCGTCGATGCGGAAGCGGTCGAGAATGCTGCTCATGGGGGTTCTCCTGCCGGCCACGGAGGAAGGCCGGCGATCGTCAGGTTTGCCTGGACTCTTCGCGGTTCGAACGGGGCGCGTCTTCTTCGACCGACGCCAACGCGTCGATTGAACCGGCGCTCGTGGGTGGGCACCATAGCCTTTCGCCACACGCGGTCCCGCCGAGGCCGACGGGCCGGAACCGAGACCCGAAACCGAGACGCCCCGTGATCTACGACCCCTACTCGCGCGCCTTCCAGGAAGATCCGTACCCGCTCTACCAGCACTTCCGCGACGAAGAGCCGTGCTCACACAACCCGGACATGGACTTCTATGCACTCTTCCGTTTCGAGGACGTGTGGAAGGCGACGCTCGACTGGGAGACGATGAGCTCGTCGCTGGGTCCGGTCCTCGAGAACCGCGGTCAGATGCCCTCCGACGTGTTCTCGATCATCGGAATGGATCCGCCGCGCCACACGCGATTGCGCAACATCATCAGCCGCGGTTTCACGCCGCGCCGCATCGCGGCCCTCGAGAACGAGATCCGCGGCATCGCGAAGGGCTACCTCGAGGAACTGGCCAGCGAACCCTCCTTCGACTTCGCCCAGGCGTTCGCCGTGAAGTTCCCGATGGACGTGATCAGCGCGCTGGTCGGCATCCCGCCGGAAGATCGCGACGCCTACCGCACGGCCATCGACCAGGGCCTCGCGCGCGATCCCGAGGGCGGTCTCGACGCCACGAAGCACGCGTCGGTGATCAACGCGCGCGAATACATGACGGCGCTGATCGATTCCCGTCGCGAGACCCCGCGTGAAGACCTCGCCACGGTGTTGGGGCGGGCCGAGTTCGAGGACATCGACGGCACCACCCGACGCCTCACCGACGACGAGTGCGCCTCGTTCATGACGCTGCTCGCCGCCGCCGGTGCGGAGACCACGGCGAAGCTGCTGACCCATGCGATGGTCCTGCTCTGGAAGCACCCGGACCAGCGCCAGGCGCTCTTCGAGGCGCCCGACGGCATCCCCCAGGCCATCGAAGAAGTGTTGCGTTACGAAGCGCCTTCCCAGTTCCAGGGACGCGTGGCGCTGCGCGACTCGGAGTGGCACGGGGTCACGATCCCGGCGGGCGCACGCGTGGCGCTCGTGACCGGTGCCGCCGGTCGCGACGAGCGCGAGTACCCGGATCCGGATCGCTTCGACGCGCAACGCCCGACCGGGCGCGAGATCTACTTCGGGCACGGGCACCACGTCTGCATCGGCAAGAGCCTGGCCCGCCTCGAAACCCGGATCGCCCTCGAGGAGATCGCCGTGCGCTTCCCCGAGTACGCCGTCGACGAAGCGGGCATGGTGCGCACCTATCAGGCCCACGTGCGGGGCTACCAGAACCTGCCGATCCACACCCGCGGCTAGCGAGGCGGGGGCGCCGGTTCCCGGGCATACTGCCGGCATGGCCGCCACCGTCTACTTCCTCGGATCCCTGTTCATCCTGGCCGTCGCCGCCTCCACCTGGTTCCAGGTGCGACGCGCCGGGCCGCTGGTGCCGCTCTACTTCTTCAGCGGCTGGGTCGCCGGCGAGCTCGCGCTTCAGGTGGTCGCGATCGGAGGCGTCCTCACCGTCGCCTTCGCCCTCGGCGGTGCCTTCGATGAGCCCCTCGGCGTGCTCGGGCTGGGGCTCGCCTTCGTCGCGTGGGGCGTGCTGATCGCGGGGCACCTGAGGGCCCAGGGTGCGAAGGCCGAGGTCGATCGACTGGCCCAGGAGAGCGGTCTGGCCATCGAAGGCGACGTCACGCCGACCCACGGCTTCCTCCGCCCCTTCGACATGAAGGTCGCCGGCGTGAAGCGCATCAAGAACGTGCCCTACGGCCCGTCGCTGCCGGGCGACCAGGGCGGGCGCAACCTGCTCGACATCGTCCTGCCCGAAGCGCCCGGCGAGAATCGGCCGATCCTGCTGCAGATCCACGGCGGTGCCTGGATGATCGGCGACAAGCGCGAGCAAGGCGCACCGCTGATGGGACGTCTCGCCAGCCGTGGCTGGGTGTGCTTCGCGATCAACTATCGGCTCTCGCCCCAGGCGAAGTTCCCCGACCACATCGTCGACGTGAAGCGGGCGATCCAGTGGATCCGCGAACACGCCCACGAGTACGGCGCCAACCCGGACTTCCTGTGCGTCACCGGCGGTTCGGCGGGCGGCCACCTGACGGCGTTGACCGCCCTCTCCCAGAACGACCCCGCCTTCCAGCCCGGCTTCGAGGACGCCAACACGAGCGTCTCGGCCGCCGTGCCCTTCTATGGCGTGTACGACTTCCGGGATCGCCTGGGCGTCCGCGGCAAGGCGTCGATGGAGAAGATGGTCGCCGAGCGGGTGTTCCAGTGCTCCCCGGAAGATCAGCCCGAGCTGTGGGACTCGCTGACCCCGATGCTGCGAGTGACCGCCGACGCGCCTCCCTTCCTGGTGATCCAGGGAAGCCACGATACGCTCGTCTACGTCGAGGAGGCGCGCGAGTTCGTGCGGGTGCTCCGCGAGAAGAGTCAGGCGCCCGTCCACTACCTCGAGATGGAAGGCGCACAGCACGCCTTCGACATCTTCCACTCGGTGCGCAGCCAGTACGCGGTGCGCGCCGTGGTGTCCTTCCTCGAGAACGAGTACGCACGCTATCGCGAGCAGGCCGCGGCCTAGCCCGCACCCCTACCCCCCATGCCCTCGGACTGTCGGCTTTCGGCCCTTGGCCTCGTGAACGCGCTCGGCGACGACGCCGAGACCGTGTGGAAGCGCCTGCTCGAGGGGCAGGTCACCGACGCACTCACCCAACGCGACGATTTCGTCGTCGACCGCACGCTCTGGGTGGGCGCCGTGACGACGCCGCTGCCGAAGATTCCCGCGTCCCTCGCGGCCTACGACTGTCGCAACAACGCGATGGCGCTGGCGGCCCTGTCCCAGGTGGAAGACGCGGTACGCGACGCGGTGCAGCAGTTCGGCGCGGAGCGCGTCGGCGTCGTCATGGGCACGAGTACTTCCGGCGTCTCCGATGCCGAGATCGCGATCCGCCGGCAGCTCGCCGGCGACGGCCTCGACCCGAGCTTCGACTATGCCCAGCTCGAGTTCGGCGGGCTCGCCAGCTTCGTCGCCGAGATACTGGGGACGCGCGGCCCGGCCTACGCGATGTCGACCGCCTGCTCGTCGGGCGCGCGCGCCCTTGCCTCGGCGCGGTCGCTGCTTCGACTGGGCGTGTGCGACGCGGTGGTCGCCGGCGCCGCAGACACGCTCTGCGGCCTCACCACCAACGGTTTCTCGGCGCTCCAGGCGCTGTCGCCCGAGCCGACGAACCCCTGCAGCGTAAACCGACGGGGCATCACCCTGGGCGAGGGTGCGGCCGTCTTCCTGGTGACGCGCGATGGCCCGGGCCCGGCGCTGCTCGGCGTGGGCGAGTCGAGCGAGGCGCACCACATGTCGGCGCCGGAGCCGACGGGCGCCGGCGCGGAAGCGTCGATGCGCGGGGCGTTGGCCGATGCCGGCCTGCCCTCCGAAGCAATCGGCTACCTCAACCTCCACGGCACCGGCACGCCCCTGAACGACCGCATGGAGTGCCTGGCCGTCGACCGCGTGTTCGGCGGAGCGCTCCCGGTGAGCTCGACGAAGCCCCTGGTCGGACACACCCTGGGTGCCGCGGGCGCGATGGAAGCCGCCTTCTGTTGGTTGGCCGTCCACCAGAGCCGCGACGCGGCGGCCGCGCTGCCGCCGCACCTGTGGGACGGTGCCGCCGACCCGGAGCTCCCGACGCTGCACTTCGTCGCGCCCGGAGAGAGCCGCGACGGCGCGTCGCCGCTGGTCGCGATGACGAACTCCTTCGGCTTCGGCGGCAACAACTGTTCGCTCGTGCTGGGAACCGCCGAATGAGTGCCGAAGCCCTGCGACGCGCGTCGGTCCGGGCGTGGGCGGCCTGGGCGCCGGGCCTGGAAGAGCGCGGCGCCTGGGAGGCCTGGTGCGAGAAGCCCGAGCCGCTCGCCGCCGAAGGCCATCCGAAGGCCGCCTTCCTGCCGGCCATGCTGCGCCGTCGCTGCTCCCCGCTCACGCGGATCATCCTCACCGCCGCCTTCGAGTGCGTCGGCGAGGAAGCGCTTCCGAACGTTCGGACCGTGTTCGCTTCGCGGCACGGCAGTGTCAACGAATCGATCGACATGCTCGGACAGATCGCCCAGGGCTCGCGCTTGTCGCCCATGCGCTTCAGTCACACGGTCCACAACGCCCAGGCCGGCCTCTTCTGCATCGCCGCCCAGAACCGTGAGGCGTCGAGCTCACTGGCAGGACGCGAGGACACCTTCGGCTGCGGCTACCTCGAAGCCCTCGGACACCTGGAGCGCGAACCCGAGCGACCGGTGCTGCTGGTGATGGGCGACGTTCAGCTCGCGCCCGACTTCGCCACCCTCGTCGACGAGCCGCCGCGGTCCTACGCCGTGGCCTTCCTGCTGGCCCGCAGCGCCGACGGCACCGAGCTGCAGTTCGACGTCGCCGGCGGAGACCCCGCGCCCGAGTTCGGCTGGCCCCACGCAGCCGAGTTCCTGCGCTTCCTGCGCTCCACCGACGACGCGTTGTCCGTCGGACGCTTCCACTGGCGGCGGATCTAGCCCGGCGCGTTTCCGCCGCAGCGTCCGGTTTCCGCCAGCTGCGCGCGCCGCAACCGCCACCCTCCTCGCGAACCCACGAGGAGCCACCGATGCGGATTCATGGAATCGACAGCGACCAGGTCCAGGCCTGGCAAGCCGGTGCCCTCGACGCGCACCAGCAGGTGCCGGTGCGACGTCGCGCCGACCAGGCGGGGCTGCCCTGTCGCCACTGCCTGGGTCCGATCGAAGCCGGCGCCGACTTCCTGGTGCTCTCGCACCGTCCCTTTGACACCTGTCAGCCCTATGCCGAACAGGGACCGATCCTGCTGCACGCCGACGCCTGCCCGGCCTACACGTCGGACGCATTGCCGCCCCTGTTCGCGCGCTGGAACCCGCTCTTCCTCCGCGCCTACGGTGCCGACGACTGGATCCGCTACGGCGACGTGCGCATGTGCGAGGGAGGCCAGCTCCTGGCGAGCGCCGCACCGCTGCTCGCGGACCCCGAGGTCGGCCGGCTCCAGGTGCGATCGATCTGGGGCTGCTTCCTGTTCGAGATCGCGCGGAGCTAGCCGTTCACGGCGGCGGCATCCCGAGCTCGGCGCGCATGCGCCGCACGTAGTCGAGCGAGCGGCGCCCGACTTCGGTGGCTTCGGACGGCAGCCACTTCGACAACACGCGATCGATCGGCCCCGTGCCGTAGTAGCGGAAGTGGGACTTGCGGACGCCCCATTCCACCACGGTCGCCGCCATCACCGGCGCCCAGGCGAGAATGCCGCTCGCGAAGCCCCAGCCCTCGGTCGGCGGATCGAAGGCGATCCACGCGACGGCCAGGCCCTGCAAGGCAAAGAACGCCGCGAACACCACGGTGACCTTGCGGCAGTAGGGCCCGATGAAGTCGGGGGCGTAGGGGTGGATGCGTTTCGCCGTCTCTTGCAGGATCGAGCTGCCCCCGCGCAGGGAAAGCAGGAAATAGGCTCCGATCAGAAACTGGATCGCCACCGGGACGAGCCGCAGGTAGAGCGCGTCGTCGGTGAGCAGGGCGAGCGCCGGCAAGGACAGCAGCCCGAGCCGCAGCGCCCAGGGCGCCGGCGTCTCCTTGACAACGCCCCGCCACAGCAGGAGCGATGCGAGCCCGACCCCGAGCAGGACACCCGCGACCGGCCGCACTCCGGACGTCGCGAGCCAGCGCTCGGCAGCCATCGGGTACACCGTGGCCACCAGCAATCCCAATCCGGCCAGGCTCACGAGCCCGGGAGGCGGTCGCAGCTTCGGCGGTTCAGGCAAGTGGACGCGTAGCGAACGACTGGAGCGACCAGGGCTCCTCGGCGGCCGGATCGTCGAGCAACCGCAGGGCGTCGCGGCGCACGATGTTGAACGTCTCCTGCGCCTGCTTCAGCGTCGTGCGTTGGCTGCGCGGAGTTCCGATCTCGGGCAGGAACGGAATGTTCTCGAGCCCGTAGGAGAAGACCCCGCGGTTCTTCTGATAGTAGGCGTCGTCGTCGCGCAGCTTCTCTTCGACGCGACGGAAGAGCGCGGCGAAGTGGTCCATCGCCTGGAGCACGAAGCCCTCGAGCCGCAGCTGACGCTTCAGCCAGGCCGCGTCGAGGTGCAGTCCCTGCAAGTACGGCGACACCCAGAGGTTGTGGTAGGACGCGATGTCGAAGTCCCACTTCAGGCGCATCAGGTCGTAGGAGCCAAAGATCGGATACAGCCCGCGGTAGAGCCGCATGACCGCCTGGTGGCGGAACTCGAGGAAGCGATCGTAGAGCGCGAGCGACTCGGCCCAGCTGCTGGCCTCTTCGCCCCCGAGATCGCGCGCGACGAGATCGGTCAGGAAGTCGTTCTCGAGGGCGACGAAGTCGAGGCCGGGGCTGTAGAAGGGGTCGGTCGCCGTCGCGGCTTCGCCGATCATTCCCCAGCGCTGGGGCGACAGGAACTTCTCGGTGCCGTAGGCGATGCGCGCCATGCTGCCGTGATCGACCGCTTTCGCGTCGGCCAGCAGGGTGCGCAGGGCGGCGTGTTCGTCGAGGAACGCGCGGAAGCCGTCGGCGGTGCGGAGCTTCGCGTCGCGGGTGGGGGTGCCCACCACACCGATGCTGGTGAGCCCACCGCGCAGGCGGATCACCCAGACCCAGTAGCCCGGGTGGAGGAAGTGCACCGTCGAGAGACCGCGCGTGGTGTGGCGCACGCGCGCGCGGAAGGCCTCGTCGCCGAGCTGGTCGATGTCGGTGACGCCCTCGAAGCGCCCCCACACCGACCCGATCTGATGGTCGGGCTCGGGGCGGCGCAAACCCTCCTGGTGGGCCAGCAAACCGCGTCGCCCGGTCGCGTCGACGACCCAGCGCGCGTCGAAGACGGCGTCGGCTCCGGCCGCGGTCACGGTGACGCGGTGGGGCGCGTCCGTGTCGGAAAGCGCGACCCCTTTCACCGTGGCACCGAGCCGCACGTCGATCCCCTCGGCGCGGCACATCTCGAGCAGGTCAGGCTCCATGCGCGCGCGGTCGAGCTGGAAGGCCTGGTGGAAGGGCAGGTTGATCGTGCCGATCTCGCTCATCTCGGTGAGCGGGGTGTCGCGACCCGGGGTATCGAAGAAGAAGCGCAGGCCGTTCTTCGGGAGATGGTGTTCGTAGAGGTAGCCGGACAGCTGCTGGCGACTCAGCAGGTAGTGGCTGGCGATCTCGACGGTCGACTCGCCCACCTTCGGCTCGGGCTTCCCGCCGCGCCGCCCCGCGCCGTTCTCGAAGAGCACGATCCGCGCCTCGGGAATGCGTTTGCGCAGCTGGCGCGCCAGCAGGGTCGCGGCGATGCCGCCGCCCAGGATCGCGACGTCGTGGGGCGCGCTCATCGCAGCCCTCCGTTCACTGAGATGACCTCACCCGTAATGTACGCCGCCCCTTCCGAGAAGAGGAAGGCGACGGTGGCGGCCACCTCCTCGGGCTGGCCGAGGCGTCGCAGGGGGATCAGGCCCGCGTGGGACTTCGCGAGCTCCACGTCGATCATGTCGGTCTCGATCAGGCCGGGCGCCACACAGTTCACGGTGATCTTGCGCTTCGCCAGCTCTAGAGCGAGCGACTTCACCGCGCCGATCAGGCCCGCCTTCGAGGCTGCGTAGTTCGTCTGGCCCCGGTTGCCCGCCTGCCCCGACACCGAGGACAGTGCGACGATGCGGCCGCCCTGACGTAACCGCACCATCGGCATCACCAGCGGCTGGAAGGTGTTGTAGAAGCCGTCGAGGTTCGTGCGCAGCACGCGGTCCCAGTCTTCCCCCTTCATCGCGGGGAAGGCGGCATCGGCGGTGACACCCGCGTTGTGCACGGCGCCCCAGTAGGGACCGTGGGCCTGGAGGTCGGCTTCGATCGCCGCGCGCGTGGCGTCGCGGTCGGAGACGTCGCAGCACAGGAGCGTCGCGCGCACGCCCTTCCCCTCGACCTCTTTCGCCACCGCTTCGGCGGCTTCCCGCTGGCTGCGGTAGTGGAGGGCGAGATCGAAGCCCTGGTCGGCCAGGGCCACGGCGATCGCGCGACCGATCCCCCGGCTCGCACCGGTCACCAACACACGGCGCCCGTCGCTCATGCGGAGGCTCCGAGCAAGCGCGGGTCGTCACTCAACAGGACGTTGAGCTGTCCTTCGGCGAGGATGCGATCCCCGTCGTAGACGGCACAGTCGAAGCGGTGGGTCCGCTGGCGGCCTGCGGTGTGTCGGGCCGAGACCTCGAACGAGGCGTCGGGTGCAAAGTGGTCGCAGTGAAACTGCAGGCGCCGCGAGCCGAGGAACAGACAGGCGCGCAGCGGCGACCCTTCCTCGCGCAGGCGCAGGCTGCCATCGGCCGCCGCGCACTGGGCCATCCACTCGAGGGCGACCCAGCTCGGGATGCGACCCTCAGCCCCGCGGAAGAGGGCTGCGTCGGCCGGCGCCACCGCGCAGCGCGTCTGTTCGGCGTCGTGGGAGACGACCCGAGACAAGAGGCGCATCGGCCCCTGCTGGGGCAGGAGCGCGGACATGGGCGGAAAATCGGCCGTCATGCGGCGTCGGGTTTCTCCGGCGGGTCGAAGAAGTTGAACCACTGGAAGGGATAGCGGAGGCAGATCGCTTCCAGGGTTCGAACGTAGAGGCGCGCCAGCTCTTCGGCACCCTTTTCCCGCTCCCGGCGGGGCAGCTTCCGGCCCGGTCCCAGCGGCGTCACGCTGGCGTAGTAGCGGCCGTTGCCGACGCGGACGCAGGTCGAGACGAAGGCCGGGCAGCCGAGCAGGCAGGCCAACTGGAACGGAGAGCTGGGGACGGGCATCGGCCGGCCCAGGAAGTCGGCCCAGAAGACCGGCTCGCGGGAGCCTGCCGGGACCCGGTCGGCCAGGATCCCGACCAGTTCGCCGCGGTCGAGGCAGGCCTTGATCTCGAAGGCGGTGCGCATCGAGGTGGGATCCAACGACACCACCCGCAAGCGACTGTCGGGATCGACCTCCTCGAAGAACCGATTCAGCCGCTCGGTGTGGGCCGTGTACATGACGATGTTGAGCACGAGGCCGTACTCGCGGGCCAGGCTGCGCGCCATGTCGAAGCTGCCGAGGTGGGCGCCGAGCAGGATCCCGCCGCGTCCCTCTCGCTTGAGCTCGAACAGGTGCTCCGATCCGGCATGGTCGACGCGAAACTGATCGAAGCCGCCTCCCCAGAGGACCAGTCGGTCGAAGACCTGGGACGCGAACTCGTGGTAGTGACGGAAGGGCGTCGCGATCGTCGGCGGCCGAACGAGGCGCTCCCGTCCTTCGGGACGCGACCACACGAAACGCAGGTAGCGCAGCGAAGCTCCGTTCCAGGCGCGTTCGCGCACGTAGAAATACGCCACGATCGGGAACAACAGGAGCTGACAGAAGCGGCGTCCGAAGACCCGGTAGATCCAGGCCAACAGCCGGATCGCCCCCATCGAACCGGATTCGGCCAGCTGGGACCAATCGCGGTTCCTGGGGCGGTCGCTCATGCCCCCTGGATAGCGGTGCGCGCCCTCCAGCGCTCGGGCAGGCGCGCCAGCATGCCTCCGACGAGGCGGAGGTAGACCCGCGCCAGCAGCGGGTAGTCGCGGCGCAGACTGAAATGGGAACGCCCGCCGCGGGGATACACGACCCGGGTCGCCAAGCTCACGACGGGTGTCCCCTCCCAGACCAACCGCACCGCGATCTCGGGTTCGAACTCCATACGATCGCCGGTCGGGGTCGCCTCGATCAGAGGCACCACCGCGTCGAGCGGCATCCCCCGGAAACCACAGAGCGGATCGGGCACCACCCGCGAGAGACACGCGAGCCACACCAGACCGCGTGAGAGCTGTCGCGCCGCCAGGCGCACGAAGGGGACGCTCTCGTCGAAGACCGGCACGCCGAGCACCAGCGCCTCGGGCGACTCTTCGATCGCCGCGACGAAGCGAGCGACATCGGCCGGATCGTGCTGCCCGTCGGCGTCGAGCTGGATCGCGTGGCTGAAGCCGAGCTCGCGCGCGTGTCGGTAGCCCGCCTTCAGCGCGGCACCCTTCCCTCCGTTCTGCGGAAGCCGCAAGACTGACACGAACGCGTGTCGTTTTTCGAGTCCCGCGAGCGTCTCTCGGGTCGCCGCAGCGCTGCCATCGTCGACGATCCAACAGGGGAGCCCGGTGGCCGCGAGCCCTTCGACCACCGCACCCACGGCTTCGCCGTGGTCGAAGATCGGTACCAGGGTGCAGATCTTCACGAGGCGGTCCTCGTGGCACCGCGCCCCGAACAGAAGCGGCGCGACGGCCGCTCGGCATCGACCAGCGAGAAGTCGAAGCGCTGCCCGTCCTCGCGCAACGCCACCTGGAGACGCGCTTCGTCACCGGGCTGCAGCACTTCGTGGAACTTCAGGGCTTCGAGACGATCCACACGGGGCGACTGGCCGAGGAGTTCCTCGAGCGCCTGCATCACGAAGTGCACCTGCACGACCCCCGCCACGACGGGAGCACCCGGGAAGTGTCCGTCGAGGAACGAGAGATCCCAGGGAATGCGGAGCCGCACGTCGAGCGCCGTCGCGGTGCGCTCCACGGAAAGCCGCTCGGGCACCTGCGGCGAGGGCTCGGCCTCGAAGAGCTCCTGGAGCGCGGCCTGGGGCAGCTTCCCCTGGGCGTTGCGCGGCAGTGCGGTGACGAAGCGCCAGGCGCGCGGCAACAGCACACGGTCGAAGTCAGGGGCGAGATGCTCGGTGAGCAGCTTCGTCAGACTGCGACGGCCACCCGCGTGCATGGACTCCCAGGCCGCCGCCGCCGGAACCACCGCGGCCGCGACGCGCGCAACGCCCGCCTCGCGGTCGAGGGCGACGAGTGCGACCTCGTCGACGCTCGGGTGTTCCGCCAACCGGGCTTCCATGTCGGCGAGGGCGAGTCGCTTCTCGCCGACCTTGATCACGCGGTCGGCGCGACCCGCCAGGTGGAAGCCGTCGTCGGTCACGCGAAAGCGGTCGGCCGTCACGAAGCGCTGCTGACCGTCCGCCAGCCGCTCGCCTGCACTCACGAACGGCGACGCGATGGCGAGGCAGTCGCTGTCGGCGTCACGCTCGACGCGCACCGTCGGCATCGGCTGCCAGGGCGCGTCGGGACGGTCTTGCTGGCGTGTCGCCACGCCGCCGGTTTCCGTCGAGCCATACACCTCGAAGGGCCAGACGCCGACGCGTGCGTGACAAGAAGCGGCGACGTCGCCCGGGAGCGGCCCCCCCGACGAGAAGACGGCCGAGACGTCCGCAAAGGCGTCCCCGCGTTCCGCGAGATGGCGCAGCGTGGCGGGCGTACTCGCGATGACGAAAGGCGACCCGGCCGGCACGTGCGCCGCCAGCTCCTCGGGATGCAGCACGGGCGTGCGCAGGAAGGAACGCCCGCTCGCGAGGGGCCAGAGGACGCGAAAGAGCAGCCCGTAGACGTGCTGCGGCGAGACCGTCGCCAGCACCGACGCGTCGGCAGGCACCTCGGCCGCGAAACGGGCTTCGAGGACGTCGACCTCGTCGGCCAGGTGACGCAGCGCCTTCGGCACCACGCGTCCGACCCCGGTGGTGCCCGAGGTGAAGAGTTCGGCGACGGGGGCGTCGCGGGCGATCGGCTCGAAGGCGATCGACTCGACAGGGCCCGCCCCGTGGAGCGGCGAGAAGCAGGGCGTGCCTGTCGGGAGCTCGGGCGCGTCCGGGCCGTCGATCAGTGCCACCGCGACGTCGGCAGCGATCCGACGCAGCGCACCCGCCTGTCGCGTCGGCGGGAGCACCGGCGTCGCGTGTACGGCGAGCGCCCCCAGCCAGCCGACGAGAAAGGCGTAGCTGTCCTCGCAGTGCAGCAGCACCCGCCCCTCGCGCGCGGAAGCAAGCGCCGGGACCAACCGAGACACGTCGGCGTGGAGATCCTCCCCGCTGCGACGCCCCTCCGCGCCGAACGCGACGACGCGGTCGGAACCGGCCGCGCGCTCGAACCAGCGAGCGATCGCGCTCACGCGCTCGACCTCGCGCACGACCCGTTCGTCGGGGGCGGAGGCATCGGAGCGTTTTCCGCAGCCCGCGCCGCGGCGCGCATCTCAGGCGCCCTCTGCGTTTCCGAGCTGTCCCGCGACGAAGGTCGCCAGGCTTCGCACCGAAGCGAAGATCTCCTGGTTGCGGTCGGGGTCGTCCTCGATGTGGACGCTGTACTTCTCCTCGAGCGCCATCGCGAGCTCGAGGGCATCGATCGAATCGAGCCCGAGCCCTTCCACGAAGAGCGGAGCTTCGGTCTCGATCTCTTCGGGCTGGATGTCCTCGAGCGCCAGGGAGTCGACGATCAGCCCTTTGATCTCTGCTTCCAGCTCAGCCGCTGCCACGTTCCCACCTCTTCTCGAAATCGTCCTGCAATGCGGCCGTGAGTCGCGCCGCCGCCGCGCTGCGGCCCTCGCCGCCCGCTAGATAATCGGCGGGATCGATCGGATCGCCAAACGCAACGCTCCAGAGGGGGGCCACCTCGGGGTAGTCGAAGACGCCTTGCCCCTTCATGAACGCCCGGGGCGTCACCCGGATCAGGGCGGGGACGATCTCGCAGCCGGCCGCCAGGGCGATGAAGGCCGCGCCCTTCTGGAACTCGCGCAGCCCCTCTTCCGGAGTGCGTGAGCCCTCGGGATACACGACGAGGGTGCGGCCAGCGCGCAGACGCCGGACCGCGTCGCGAATGACGAGTGGGCCGCTCTCGGCCTTCAAGTAGCCCGACCGGCGGATCGTCTCACGCAGGACGGGGTTGGTCAGCCACTCCTCACTCACGACGAAGTCGGCCTGAGGCAGGCAACAGGTGAGGACGGGCGTGTCGACGAGAGACGGGTGGTTGGCGACGATCAGCAGCGGCCGCCGCGTCAACCGCTCCAACCCTTCGTATCGGGCCTGGAACACGCCCAATGCCGTCACCAACCTCGCCCAGCGGCGGGTCGCGCGGTGGACCCAACGCTGCGACCGCACCTCGCGCTCCGGCTGACTCTCGCCACGCAAGCGACCGAACGCGTGCTGGATCGGGAGCACGCACCAACCGAGGCCGATCGACAAGAGGAAATAGCTCGCGAATCCGATCGCCGCTCGGACGCGCCAAAGCCCCCGATCGAGCCCAGAACGTGCGGGATGAGCGCGCTCGCCAGGAGTCCAAACCGGTTCGTTTGCGTCGTCTTCCATCTGCGGCACGGGTCGCTCGGGCAACGTCGCTTGCGCGTTTTCCTCAATCAAGGTCGGCACTTGCGAGATCGAGTATAGGGTGCGGCGGTTTCCTCTGGCAATCGACGGAAAGACCCCGGTCGGGAACGCGTTAGTATCCGCGGCGTCCGGCTTCGCGTGCGGATCACGCCCCGGCCCGTGAGGTGATATGCCCCAGCGATCGCCGGTGTCTCTGCGGCGCCCCGCTCCTGCGTGCGGTGACTCTGCGTCCGGCGACCGGCCGGGCGTGCGCAGCGTCCGGTGCCGGCGCGCAGGCTGGACGGCTCTCGCCGGTCTGGTGGCCCTGCACGTCGCCTCGGCGGGTGCCGAGGGCGTGGAGGCCACCCTCGAGCGGGTGATGCAAGGGATGGCCGGCACCTCGGGCGTGGTGGCCGAGTTTCGCGAGAGCAAGGAACTCGCGCTGCTGTCCGCGCCGCTGGACTCGCGCGGCGTCCTCTATTTCGTGCCGCCCGATCGCCTGGCCCGGCTGACCGAGGCCCCGAGCCCGTCGCGCCTCGTCGTCGACGGAGACCGCTTCTTCCTGGAAGACGCGACCGGGGGAGAGGCTCTCGACCTCTCGTCGAATCCGGTGGCGGCTCAAGTCGTCTCGAACTTCATCGTGCTGTTCAACGGCGACCTCGAAGCGCTGCGCGAGCGCTACGAACCCCGCTTCGAGACCACCGACGCCGGCTGGACCCTCGCGCTGGTGCCGCGCGGCCGACCCCTCTCGGACGTGGTCGCGTCGGTGACCCTCCACGGCCAGGGCCGCGCTCTGGCGAAGATGGAGCTCGTCGAAACCGGCGGCGACAAGACCACCACCTGGTTCGACAACGTGCGCACCGACGTGGAGCTCGAGCCCGCGACCCTCGAGCGCGTCTTCGCGCGCGGAGATCGCCCCGACGCGCGATGACCGATCGCGCGATCCGCTGGTCGTTCGGCGCCGTCGTGGCCCTGCTCGCGGCCTACGCCGTCACCCATCTCGAACTCTCGACCGACGTCACCCACTTCCTGCCGTCGGAGAGTGAGGCCGAAATCGCGGTCCTGGCATCGCGGCTGTCGGACAGCGAACTGACGCGCACGATGATCCTGACGCTGCGCGGGCCCGAGATCGACGACGCCGTCGCGGCCGCACGCGGGCTCGCCGAGCGACTCGAGGGACACCCGGAGATCGCCCGCCTCCAGGGCGAACTCGAACCCGAGCGGATGGAGGAGGTCTACCAGCTATACTTCCCGCGCCGCCTGCTGTTCTTGTCGTCTCAGCCCGAGACCGACGTCCCGGCACTCTTCGAGGACGCGGCGCTGCGCGAACGCGCGCGACAGCTGAAGGCCACGCTCGCATTGCCGAGCTCCACGCTGCAAACGCGCTTGATCCCCGCGGATCCGATCGGCGGCTTCGAGCGGGTGCTCCAGCGGCTGGGCGCTCAGCGCCCGCCCCTCGAGAGCCACGACGGCCACTTTGTGACGCGCGAGCGCGACCACGCGGTGCTCTTCCTCACCACCCACCACTCGGCCTTCGACTCGGCGCCCCAGGCCCGCTTGCTCGCCGCCATCGACGCGGCCTTCGCGGCGGTCGCGGCCGACGCCCAAGGGCCGATCGTGCTCGAAGCGAGTGGCGCAAACCGCTTCGCCGTCGCCGCCGAGCGCAGCATCCGCCGCGACGTCAACTGGATCGCTGCCGCATCCTTCCTCGGAGTGGCGCTCGTCTTCTTCGCGTTCCTGCGCTCGGGGCACTTCTTCCTGCTTGCCGTGTTCCCGGCGGTGACGGGCATCCTCGTCGCCGCCGTCGCACTGCGCGCGACCACGGGACGGCTCGACGGCGTGACCATGGCCTTCGGCGCGTCGCTGATCGGGGTCGCGATCGACTACTCGATCCACGTGCTCGATCACTACCGGCTCCATCCCGACGAGACAGGGCGCGCGATCGTGCGGCGGCTCTGGCCTTCGCTCGCGGTGGGCGCACTCACGACGATGGCGAGCTTCGCAGGGCTCTCCCTCACCAGCTTCCCGGGCTTCCGCGAGATCGG
Organism: Myxococcota bacterium; assembly: GCA_039030075.1. Taxonomy (NCBI): domain Bacteria; kingdom Pseudomonadati; phylum Myxococcota; species Myxococcota bacterium. Next base: position 107,553 of record JBCCEW010000003.1, read on the forward strand.
CATCTTCGCGACGCTCGGCGTCGGGTCAGCGCTCCTCGTCACGCTCTTCGTGTTGCCCGCGTTCTTGTCGAACGACGGCAGCCCGCGCCCGGTCCCGGCGCTGGCGTCCCGCGTGGCCTCCGGGTTGGGGAACGCGCTGACCCGCTGGCGCTCCCGGCGCGGCCAGCTGCTGTGGATCCCGCTCGTGTGCGTCGGTGCGGCCGCCACCTTGCTTCCCCAGCTGCGCTTCGAGGACGACCTGTCGCGTCTGATGTCCCTCGACCCGGAGCTGCGGGCAGAAGAGGAGCGGGTCCGCGCCCGCGTCGCGCGCGAAGAATCCGGCCGCGTGATCTTCGCGCTGGGAGACGACTTCGAAGCCGCCATCGCCGCCAACGACGCCGTCGCGCTGCGGCTCGATGCCGCGCGTGCCGCGGGGCGGGTGGGCGACTTCCGCTCGCTGCACTCGCTCCTGTGGTCGGCGTCGCTGCAAGAGCGCAACGCCGCCGCGGTGGCCGCGATTCCCGACGCGGCGGAGCGCGTCGAAGCCGCGTTCGCGGCGGAAGGCTTTCGCCCCGAGGGCCTCGCACCCTTCCGAGCCGCGTTGGCCGAGCCGCCCCCGGAACCGCTCTCGCCCGAGGCGCTGCGCGCGTCGCCCCTCGGCGCTCTGGTGACCCCGCTGCTCCTCGATCTCGGCGACCGCGCGGCCGCCGTCACCTATCTGCGCGGCGCGACCGACGTCGCCGCCCTCGAGGCCGAGCTCGATGGCCTGGCGCGCGTCCACGTCTTCGACCAGCGCAGCTTCATGAACGCGATCTTCCGCGAGTTCCGCACGACGACGCTCCAACAGATCGGCGTGGGCTGCCTGCTCGTCCTGCTGGTGCTGGGGCTCCGCTACCGACGCGTGCGGCCCGTGCTGGCGGCGTTCGTGCCGTCGGTGCTCGTCGCCGCGACCGTGCTCGCCGGCTTCGCCGCGCTCGGCGTCGAGGTGAACCTGCTCCACGTCACGAGCCTGATCCTGGTGATGGGGATGGGCGTCGACTACGGCGTCTTCATCGTCGACAGCGCCGGTCGCCGTGGCCACCTCGACGCCACCCTGCTCTCGCTGCTGCTCTCCTGCCTGACGACGGTCTTCGTCTTCGGCACGCTCGCCATCTCCGAACACGGCGCGCTGCGCGCGATCGGCGCGACGACGGGCGTGGGCGTGCTCTTGTCCTTCGTCCTCGCCCCGGTGACCCTCATCTTGTTGCGCCCGGAGCCACCGCGCTCGGGCTCCACGTCGGAGGAACCCGCGGCATGAAGTCGCGTCTCGTGCGCATCCTCGCCACGGTTGCCGCGCCGCTGCTGCTCGGGGGCTGTCAGACGCTGCGCGCCGCCTGGGGGCTGCCCCAGGTGCCGGCGTGCTCGGGTGTCGCGCTTCCCGCGGCAGCGCTCCCCGGTGGCGACTTTCGGGTGCGCGAGCAGGTGCGCATGACCGCGGAAGACGTCGAGGTGCGACTCACGCTGGTCGTCGAACGACGCGGCGGACGCATGGTCGGGATCGGTTTGAACGAGTTCGGTGCCACCCTCTTCACCCTCGTCCAGGAAGGCGGGCGCGTGAAGGTCGAATCGGATCTCGGCGGCGCACTCCAACTCGACCCGGAGACCCTGTGGGTCGACTGGCAGACCGCACGGCTATCGCGTCCCGAAGCCGGAGAACGCATCGAGATCCGACGCCCGGGGTGCTCGCACCAGAGCGTGTTCGTCCAGATCGAGCGCGTCGCGAACGGCTAGCCGTCCGATCGACGCTGCGGGCTAGCGCTGGAGCTTGCCGGTCGCAGTGCGCGCGAGGGCGTCAACGACGCGGAACTCGCGCGGCACCTTGTAGCTCGGCAGCGACCGGCGGCAGTGGCGCGTGAGGTCGGCTCGGTCGGGTGCGTCGCCGGCCGGGTCGGCGACGATCTCGGCCACCGGGATCTCACCGAGCTGCGGGTGGGTGCGCGCGAACACGCGGCACTCCTGCACGGCCGGGTGCGCGAGCAGCACGCTCTCCACCTCTTCGCTGAAGAACTTCATGCCGGCCATGTTGATGCGGTTGTGACGACGTCCGGCGAGGTGCAGCGTGCCGTCCGCATCGAACCAGCCCTGGTCGCCGGTCCGGAAGCCGTCTTCGCCCAGCAACGACGCGGAAGGCGTCCAGGGGTCGAGGTAGGCATCGAAGAGGCCGGGGCCGCGGATGCACACCTCGCCCGTCCGGTCCGGCGCTCCGGGCGCCTGAATGCGCTTCCCCTCGTCGTCGCGCAGCCACACGTCGTAGGCAGGCAGCGGCTTCCCCAGCGCAGTGGGCTTCGTGGCGGCCTCGTCGCGGTTCAAGACCGGCAGCCCCACTTCGATGATCCCGAGCGCCTGTGACAGGGGAAACCCGAAGCGCGCCTGGAAGCGCTCGGCGACCTCGGCCCGCAACCCCTCGGCGGTGGACACGGCGAGACGCAGCGGCAAGCGCGCGTCCGACGCGTCCTTCGAGAGCAGGTGGTAATGATAGGGAGAGGCGTAGGAGACGGTGGCGCGTTCGCGTCCGGCGAAGGCGAGCACGGGTTTCGCGAGCGCACTCTGGGGCAGGAGCACCGTCGCGCCCGACCGGAGGTACAGGAGGATCGACACCACGAAGTGGTGCGCCATCGGGAGCAGCCAGAGCACACGATCTTGCGGGCCGATCTCGAGGCCCGCGTTCGCGGCGTCGAGTCGCTCGAGGATCCGGGCGTGGGAGAGGATCACGCCCTTTCGCGTGCTCGTGGTGCCCGAGGTGAAGCGCAGGTAGGCCGGATCGAGCGCGCGAAAGGCAGCTTCGTCGATGCTGGGTTCGGCTTCCGACGAGCCGGGTTCGACTGCGGACGAACTGGACTCGACTTCCGGCAGCCGCTCGAGGCGAAACGCCTCGGACTCGCGGCACCAGGCGTGCAGCTTCGCCTGGGTTGCGAAGCGGGTGCGGGCCTCGTCGCCGGCGTCGTCGGGGACCGGCACCAGGCACCCGCCAGCCTCGAGGATCGCGAGGGCCGTCTCGATGAAGGCCGGCCCGGGCCGCGCCACCAGGCCGCAGCGCTCCCCCCGCGACAAGCCCTCGTCGCGCAGCGCGGCGGCGCGAGCGTCCACGCGCTCGAGGAGCGCGGCGTAGCCGATGGTTTCAGACGAGCCTCCGCGGTCGACGCAAAGCGCCGGGTGCTCCGGACGCGCCTCGGCGTGGCGCCGCAGGGTGTCGACGACGTTCATGAAAAAGGATCGACCTCGCCCAAGACCTCAATTTGGTCTCGGACGCGGTCGGACGCAATCTTCGCGAGCGATGTCCCCGAGTCGGCGGCCAGTGCCGCCGCCACGCCGATCGCCTGCCCGGTCGCCAGCGCCGTGCCGATCACACGCAGGGCGCCCAGGGCCTCGTGGCTCGCCGAGAGGCAGCGTCCCGCCATCCCGAGCTGGGGATGGGTCCGGCTCACGAGAGCGCCGAGCGGGATCGACGCCGGGCCGGTCGGGTACTCGTAGGAAGGACGACGATGGTCGCTCCAGAGCTCGATCGGCCAGGTCGACAGCGCGACTTCGTCGGGGTGCGCACGGGCCTCGAGGATGTCCTCGCGCTCGATCACCTCGAGCCCGACCACACGTCGGGTCTCGCGGATCCCTACGCGCGCGGGCCAGTCGGCGACCGTCGCGTGTGCGAACCCCTTGCGCTCGCGACGCAGGAACGCGACCACCGCTTCGGCCTGGGACTGCGCCGCCCGGTGCAACACGGCGAGATACTCGGCGTCGAGCGGCGCGTAGGGACGGTCAGCCAGCTGGGGCAGGGTGAGGGTCGCGTAGAGAGAGCCCGGGCGGCCGTCGCCGCGCACGACCAACGATTCGCACGCCTCGGGGATCTCGCCGGTGCGCGCCGCTCGTCCGATCGCGGTCGTGATGCGCAGCCGCTCGAAGCCATCGAATCCCGCCGCATCCACGCCGCGCATCCGGAAGATGAACGAGGGCCGCTGCAGCGCGTCGATCGGCTCCATCACCGTGTCGGCAGACGCGAGCGCTGCGGCTCCCGCTTCGCCGGTCGTGTCGACGACGATCCGCGCCCGCCAGGTCGTCGGGCCCTCCGGGCCCTCGAGTTCGAGTTCGGCCTCGTCCGACGAAGACGTGGGCCAGGTCAGCCCGCGCAGCGTCGTGCCGAGCGCGAGTTCGAGGGGCGCGGCCGCTTCGCAGGCGCGTCGCGCGAGCGCGGCGAAGGCTGGCGGCTGGATCGGCAGGTAGTGCACGCGCCCGGCGGGCTCGGGTGCGGTGGCCCCGCGCGCGCGGACCAGCGCCTCGGCGAACTGGGACGGGAAGCCGGGGTGGGCGGGCTGGGGATGGTCGAGGTTGGGCAGGTAGAGACCGCAGATCGTGTGCACCAACGCCTGACTGGCATTGCCGCCGAGGGCCGCGTCGCGCTCGACGAGCAGGGTGCGCGCACCGCTGGTCGCGGCGGCGAGAGCGGCCGCGATCCCGGCCGGTCCACCGCCGATCACCGCGACGTCGCTCTGCGAACTCAACCGAGGAGGTCCTGTTCGAGCTGGCCGCGGAAGATGCCGAGATCGTCGTCCGTCCAGGCGTCGCGCTGGTAGACGTGGGTGGCGCCCAGCTGACCGCCGCGCAACGCGAACACGAGGCCGCTCCCGGGCGACGCCGGCACCGAGGGAACGCCGTAGCCGTCGTGCACCGGCGCGCCGAAGAAACGATCGAGTCCGGGGCAGAACTCCCCGGTATAGGCGAAGAAGAACGAGCAGAGCTCTCCGCGTAGCGCGCGGCGCGCCATGCTGCCGTAGATGCGGCTCGGCGCGAAGCGCGCGAAGTCCATCGCGGCGACCCCGTTCTCGATCTGGTGGGTGCGGATCGCACGGCGCCGCTGTTCCTTGAGTGCCTGCAGGAGGGCCTCGAGGTCACCTGCGAGCTTCGACTCGACCTGGAACCAGAGCAGCGAGACCCGGGTGCGAAAGATGCCTCCCTCGCCGCCCTTCGGACGCAGGTTGACCGGCAGCGGCACCACGTAACTCTCGCTCGGCGTACCGCGCTTCTCGAGCACCGCGTGGTGCGCGCGGATGGCCGCGGCGAGATAGAAGATCATCGGCGTCAAGAAGCCCGCGAGCTGACTCGCGCGTCCAGTGATGCTCTCGCTCTGGGACGCGTCGTAGCGGCTGCGCGCTACCACGAGATCCTGCCGGGCGCCGCACTCGGGGCCTGCGATCGAACGCACGCGGAGCTTCCCGAGGTTGGACATCCAGTTCTGCCAGGACATCGCCATCGCACCGCGCTCGCGCTGCGTCGCCGGCAGGGCGACGTCCGGGGGCGCGTCGGGTGCGTCCGCCGCGGGCACCGCCGCAGCACTGGTTCCGCCGTACACGGCCTCCAGGAACTCGACGAAGCGCTCGCTGCCCCAGCCGTCGAGGAGCATGTGGAGCCAGGTGATCACCAGATCCGTGGCGCCGTCGTCGTAGCGCAGCGCGTCCACGTGAAAGAGGCCCCCGACCTTTTCCGAGTGGAGACTGTTGAGCCGCTTCGTCACCTGCGCGGGAACCGAGACGGCGTCGGGAGCGGGCGCGGGGCCGCTCATCCGGTGCACGCTGAACTCGGGTCCGGGCGCGCGCGCAGCGAGATCGAGGCGGTACTCGGCGGCACCCGTCCCCAGGAGACCCGGGCGGCGGATCGGCGCCGTCACGATCGGGTTCGCGCGCACCACGTCGGCCAGCACCCGCTCGAAGCCGGCGTCGTCGAAGCCGGACCCCAGCCGCAACACGATCTGGGACAGGTGGCTCGCCCGATTGCGTCGCCGGGTCTCGGCGTTGAAAGCGAGTAGAAAGGCATCGGCCCCGGTCAGGGGCAGCCGCTCAACCGCCGGAGGCATGCGCGTGAATGCAGGCGGCCAGCGTCTCTGCGGTCTCGAGGTTCTCGGGCGTCAGCAGGCTCTCGTCGGTCCACACGCCGGTGGCCTCTTCGATCGCCAGCATCAGCTGGGTCACGGCCAGCGAGTCGAGCCCCGATTCGACCAGGTTCGACGTGGGCGTGAAGCCTTCGCTCGACTGGAGGAGCTCGTCCCGCAAGATGCGATGGATCAACTCGGTCAGCGTTTCCGGGGTCCAGCCTTCCATGGGGGGGCCATGTTTTCGCAGCTCGCTGTGCCCAGCAAGCGCTGGCGCGCGCGGTGCGTGCGGCCCCATGCCGCCGACTGGACCGAGAGAGGCCCCTGGCTATTCTGGCTCGAATGGACCTTCACGTCGCGATCCTGGGCGGTGGCCCCGCGGGCGCATCTCTCGCCACCTACCTCGCACGCCAGGGCGTCTCCGCGACGGTCTTCGATGGGGGCGAGCGCCCGCCGCTGATCGTCGGCGAATCCCTCGTCCCGGCCGTGATCCCGTTCCTGAAGCGCCTCGGAATCGAGGACGAGGTCAAGGAGTACGGGCTCTACAAGCCCGGCGCCATCTTCCGCTTCGCCGAGGATCGGCTGCTCGACTTCCGGTTCGGCGAGGTGCGCGGCGCCGAGACGCTCTACGCCTACAACGTCCCCCGCGACCGCTTGGACGCGTCGATTCGGGGGGCCGCCGAGCGCGCGGGTGCGCGCCTCGTGCCCGAGCACGCGAAGCTCGAGCGGGACGGAGATCGGGTCCGGCTGAGTGCCAAGAGTTTGGCCGCCGGCGGGTTCCGCGCGCAGCCCGATTGGATCATCGACGCCAGCGGCCGCGCCCGGGTTCTGGCGCGCCTGCTGGACCTGCCGACCGAAGAGGGCGACCGACGCGACGCGGCGCTCCACGCCCATTTCGAAGGAGTCACGCTGATCGACGAGAACGTCATCCACACCGATCGCCTCGATCACGGCTGGAGCTGGCGCATCCCGCTGCCCGGCCGCGTCTCGGTGGGCCTGGTGATGGACAAGCACGTGCTCCGCGAGTTCGGTGACACGGCCGAAGAGCAGTTCGAAGCCGTGCTGCGCCACGACCCGCTGCTCAACGACTGGGGCGCCACGGCGAAGCGCATCACGCCCGTGATGCGTTACACGAACTACCAGCTGCAGACCCAGCAGGTCTTCGGTCCGGGCTGGGCGCTGGTGGGCGACGCGTTCGGCTTCGTCGACCCGGTCTTCTCGAGCGGCCTCCTGATCGGCCTCGACGGCGCCTACACGCTCTCGCGCGCGCTGCTCAGCAAGCGCAAGGACGCACTCGCGCGCTACGAAGCCCACGTGCGCAAACAGCTCACGAACTGGCACCGCGTCGTCCGCTACTTCTACGACGGTCGGCTGTTCACGCTCTTCCAGATCGGCGACGATCTCAGCGACCGCTGGTTCTCGAAGCCGATGAACTTCCACTTCCGCAAGCACATGCCGCGGGTCATCACCGGAGAGGCGACGACCCACCCCTACAGCATGGGCCTGCTCGACTTCATGGTGAACAACGCGCTGCTCGACCGGGACCCCGCCGAGTTCGCGGTGCGGTAGGCGCGCATGCGCTTTCATGAAGAGGCCCGCCGGGACACCTACGACGCCGTCGTCGTGGGCAGCGGCATCGGTGGCCTGACCGCGGGTGCCCTGCTCGCACAGCAGGGCCAGCGCGTCCTCGTGGTCGAGCGTCACGACCGGCCCGGCGGCTACGCCCACGCCTTCCGGCGCCGCGGCTACCGCTTCGATTCGGCGGTCCACCTGGTGAGCGGCTGTGAACCCGTGGCCTTCGAGGGCGGCGGCTTGCTCCATCGGATCCTCGAACGCCTCGAGGTGCGCGATCGCTGCGACTTCGTGCGCGTGGATCCCTGCTACCGGGTGGAGTGGCCCGGGTTCGGGCTCGACGCGCCGTGTGATCTCACCGGCTTCGCCGAGGCGCACATCGCGCGCTTCCCGAAGCAGGCGAAGGGGATCCGCGGCTTCCTCGAGGACTGCCTCGCGATCGCCGGGGAGGCGCGTCGCGTCGAAGAGGACGCGGGGCAGGGCTCGCTCGCGCGGCCCGAGCGCTACCCGCTGCTCTTGCGCTACCGGCGCGCGACGCTGGCCCAGGTGCTCGAAGACCGCGTCGACGACGCGGATGCGCGGGCCGCCCTGGCCGCGCTCTGGCCCTATCTCGGCCTGCCGCCTTCGCGCGTCTCCTTCCTCTACTTCGCGACCATGCTGATGAGCTACGTCGCCGACGGCGCCTACTACTGCCGCGGCAGCTTCCAGTCGCTGGCCGATGCCCTGGTGCACGCCATCGAGAGCCGCGACGGCGAAGTCCTGCTGCGGGCTCCGGTACGCCGGATTCAGGTGGAAAGCGGACGCGCCGTGGGCGTGGTGCTCGAGAACGGTCAGCGGATCGCCGCTCCCGTCGTGGTATCGAACGCCGACGCGCGCCAGACCGTGGATGAACTCTGCGGCGCCGAGCACTTTCCCGAGCGCTACCGACGGCGCCTCGACCAGGCCCGCGTCTCGACCTCGGCGTTCGTCGTCTACGCCTCGACGTCCACCGACCTCGCCGCACAGGGTCTCGCCTACGAGACCTTCTGCTTCGCGGGGCCGGACCACGAAGACGCCTACCGACGGGGGACCGAGGGCCACCCCAGCTGGATCTCGCTGACCGCCCCGAGCGTGGTCGACCCCGAGATCGCGTCGGCGAACGAGCATCCGCTCGTCCTGACCGCACTGGTCTCGGGGCGAAGTGCCCGCCCCTGGTCCGAACTCAAGGAGACGTTGCAGGACCATCTCCTCGACCTCGCCGAGACGCGCCTGCCCGGCCTGCGCGCCTCGCTCCGCTATGCCGAGGCCGCGACGCCGCGCACGATGGAGCGTTACACGCGCAACACCGACGGTGCGATCTACGGGTTCGACGTCACGCCGAACCAGGTAGGGCCGGGCCGCCTCGACACCCAGACGCCCTTGCCCGGTCTCTTCCTCGCCGGCCACTGGACGCGTCCGGGCGGAGGCGTCGCGGGCGTGGTGCGCTCGGGGCTGCGCGCGGCCGCCCGAGTGCTCGAGCGCAGCGACGAAGCGAGCCTGCTCGAAGCGCCCTGAGTCCTGCCAGCCAGACTCCGCTCTACCCAGACTCCCCGCGGCCCTAGCGCGCCGCGGTGGCGCGGGCGTCGCCTTCGCGCAGCAGGATCTGCTGATTCGCGTCGAGCGCTTCGACGACCTGGCGTTCACCCGAGGGCCAACGCACCTCGAGGCGCTCGATCGTCTCGACGGCGCCGAGGCCGAAATGGAGCACGCGCGACGAGCTCGAGAGGAACCCCGCCCCGGCAGAGACCTGACGCAGCTGGCGGCGCCCGTCGGTCTCGACGACGACTTCGGCCCCGATCGCATCGCGGTTGCTCCGCGTTCCCTCCAGGCGCACCTGGAGCCAGTTTCCGGTCTCGCCCTTGCCCATCAACAGCACCGCGGGCTTGTCGAGATTCTGGATCGCGAGATCGAGCCGCCCGTCGCGATCGAAGTCGGCCACCGCGACCCCGCGTCCATCCTCGATGCGGCCGGCGTGGGTGAGGTGTCCGACCTCTTCGAAGCTGCCATCGCCGCGGTTCCAGTAGAGCGCGTTGCGCTCCCGGCCGTTCAGCGACGCTTCGCCGACGTCGGTGGGATCCCCCTCGCCTCCCCAGGTGTTGGAACGTCGACCGACGTTCTCGATCACGAGGTCCATTCAGAGGTCGTCTTCGAGCGCACCGGTGATGAAGCCGTTGAGGGCGTAGAGATCGAGGTGCCCGTCGTTGTCGAAGTCGAGCCAGACCGTCGCCCAGGACCAGCCGTGGGCGTCGACGCCCTTCTCGCGGGCGATCTCGCGGAAGGTGCCATCGCCCTGGTTCTCGTAGAAGCGGTTGCCGCGGAACCAGGCGCGCACGTATTCGCGGACGTAGGGGCGAAACATCCAGTCGACGAAGCCCGGCACCTTGCGGATCTTGAAGTCGGGCGCCTCGAGCACCCAGCCGGCGTTCGAGGACATCCCGCCGACGAAGAGGTCGAGGTCGCCGTCTCCGTCGTAGTCGCCCCAGTCGGCGCCCATGCTCGCGACCGGCCGATCGAGCCCGACGTCGTCGCTGACCTCGGAGAAGCGCCCCGCGCCGTCGTTCTGATACAGCACGTCGAAGCCGAAGTCGTTGCCGACGAAGAGGTCGACGTCGCCGTCCCCGTCGTAGTCGGCCGCGACCGGCGTCAGCGACCAGCCGCGATTGCCGAGCCCCGCCTCTTCGGTGACGTCGCGAAAGCGCAGCCCGCCCTCGTTGCGATAGAGCTGGTCGGCGTGGGCGTTCTTCGACCAGGGCGGGTTCGGCGCCTCGCGGAACTCGTCCTCGTGGTTCGCGAGGTAGAGGTCCAGGCGGCCGTCGCCATCGAAGTCGGCGACGGTCGCGCTGATGGTCCGCTCGCTGGTCTCGAGACCGGAGTCGGTCACGGCGCGGAAGCCCTCCGCACTGCCGCGCAGGAGCAGGGGCTGGCCGAACTCGGCCCCGACGAAGAGATCGACGTAGCCGTCGTTGTCGAAGTCCGCCGGCACCACGACGTTCCAGATGCGTGAGCCGTTGGAGGGAAGCGCCTTCCCGAGGCCCAGGTCTTCGGACGCGTAGCGGAAGCGCCCTTCCTCGTTCGCGTAGACCTCGATGCGTTCTCCGGTGGCGAGGATCAGATCGTCCCAGCCGTCACCGTCGAGATCCGTGGCCGCGATCCCCGAACCATAGACGTAGCGGCGCGGCTGCCCCTGGAGGTCGCGCTTGTCCTTCCCCTCGTGGCGAAACCACAGACCGCGCAGCGGCGTTTCGTCGAAGAAGTGGGCGCTGGGCGCCGGGACGACGACGTAGGGATCGGAGAGATCCCGAGCGATCCGCCAGCCGTCGGGCCCCCGAGCGAGCTCGAAGCGCTTCTCCTGGCGCACGCTCCGGGGCTTGCCGTCGGCGTCGACGCCTTCGACCCGCAGGCGCACGCGGGCGGTCACGGGCTGGGCTTCGAGGTCGACGGACTCGATGTAGCCGTTGCCCCGCTCGATCTGCCCGAAGGTCGCGAGCAGCGCGAGACTCGGGGCGGCCGCCTCGGCGTCGGTGAAGCTGGCTTGCAGCTCCGCCGGGTCCATCGTCTCGTAGCTCTCGGGGTAGGTGTGGTGCAGCAGCGCGTGGATCGGATCGATCACCTCGCTGCGGGTGTCGGCCCAGTGGCCGGGAGTGGCACAGGCGACCCCGATCGAGAGCAGGGGCAGGAGCAACCAGATGCGACGCACGGCGCGGAAGGTACCACCCCCACCGTCGGAGGGGATCGGGTTTCGCCCTCGGGGTGTGGCTGATACGCTGCGCACGTGCCAGCCGCCGCGCGCGCGCCGGTTGGAGATGGCCCGGGTGATGGGCCCGGGCCGAGCCCTTCGACCACCGACCCCACCGAGTGAGAGGAATTCTGATGCGACGACTCCGCGCGACTCTGTCCCCCTGGACCCTCGCCGCCCTGCTTCTCTGTGCCGCTCTCGCGCTCGGCGCGTGCGCCTCGGGAGGAGGTGGAGGCGGAGGCGAATCGGGCGGTGGCGAGACGACCGAGCCGGCGAAGCAAGCGGTGCCGCGTGGCGTCGCACCGCCCACAGGACACCGCATGGCCGGCGTCCAGCTCAACATGTCCCCTCGCGAAGTCGAGAAGATCATGGGCGACCCCACCTCGGACAACAGCTACATCACCGGCAAGGCGTTCATCCCCTGGTACTTCGGCAGCGACAGCGGCCGCCGCGTCGACTACAAGTACAAGGGCGAGGGCCGCGTCGTGTTCGGCGTGCACCGCTGGAACGGCCGCCTGCGCGTCGTGCGCATCGACTACGATCCGAACGAGGATGGCCAGTAAGCCCGAGGCCGCAGGACTCTCCGGAACTCCCCCGCCGGCCGACACAGCCCGAAGCTCCTCCACCCCGTCTCCGCTGACGCTGGGCACCGAGGCCGTGCGCCTCTCGGACGTCTGCGCGGTCGCCCGCGGCGAGCGCCGCGTCGTTCTTGCTGGCGACGCCGACTACCGCGCGCGCTTGCAGGCCGGACGCACGGCTCTCGCGTCCCGTCTCGAGAACGGCGGCGAGGTCTACGGCGTGACGACCGGGGTGGGCGCCAGCCAGGGCACCCACGTCGAGGCCCACGCACGGGAAGAGGCCGCGGCCCACATCCTCCGCTTCCACGGCGTCGGGACCGGGCGCGTGCTCGACCCGGAAGAGGCGGCGGCCGTCGTCGTGACGCGACTCGCGTCGCTGGCGCGGGGCTACTCCGCCGTGCGCCCCGAGGTCTTGGAGCGGCTCTGCGCGCTGCTGAACGCCCGCGTGCTGCCGCGCATTCCCGAGGAGGGATCGGTCGGCGCCAGCGGCGATCTCACGCCGCTCTCCTACGTCGCCGCGCTGCTCGTGGGGGAACGCGAAGCCTGGGTCGGTGACGGGATCGTCGACGCGGCGGAAGCGCACCAGACACAGGGGCTCGACCCCTTGGCGCTCGAGCCGAAGGAGAGCCTGGCCCTGATGAACGGGACGAGCGTGATGACGGCGCTCGCCGCCCTCTCGCTCGAACGCGCGCGGCGCCTGGCCCGCTTCGCGTGCGCGCTGACGGCGATGAGCGTGCGCGCCATCGCGGGCAACCCGGCCCACTACGCGCCCGAGATCTTCGCGCTGAAACCGCACCCGGGCAGCGAATGCGCGGCAGCCTGGATTCGCGCGGATCTGGCCCCGGCGGATGCCTGGAAGCCGATGCGGCTGCAGGACGTCTACTCGCTGCGCTGCGCCCCCCACGTGATCGGCGTGCTTCTCGACGCGCTGCGGTTCGCCGAGGAGTGGGTCGAGATCGAGCTCAACGGTGTCAACGACAACCCGATCGTCGACCCGGACGGCGGCGGCGTCTTCCACGGCGGCAACTTCTACGGCGGCCACATCGCCTTCGCGATGGACGGGGTGAAGGCCGCGGTGGCCGGAATCGCCGACCTCGTCGATCGACAGATGCAGCTCCTCTGCTCCCCGGCGACGAACGGTGGGCTCCCGGAGAATCTCACGGCCGGAGCCGCCGGCACCCACGGCTTCAAGGCGCTGCAGATCTCGACGTCGGCGCTGGCCGCCGAGGCGCTCAAGCTGACGATGCCGGCCGCCTCGTTCAGCCGCAGCACGGAAGCGCACAACCAGGACAAGGTGAGCATGGGCACGATCGCGGCGCGCGACTGTCGCCGGGTGCTCGAACTCTCCGAGACCGCGGCGGCGATGCTGCTGCTGGCGAACGGCCAGGCGCTCGAGCTGCGCGGCGACGCCACCGGGCCTGGCCCGGCTCACCAGCTACGCGCCACGCTCCGCCAGTGGGTCGCCCCCGTCGAGGAGGACCGGCGCCAGGACCTCGACATCGCAACGGTGCTCGACCACTACCGCGACGGCAGTCTGCTCGCCGCGCTCGAGGACGCGGACGGCGCCCGGTGAGGGCGGGTCTCCGACTGCACGAGACGCGCGTCGAGACCGACGTGCCCTTCCACCACGTCGACGCCCTGCGCATCGTGTGGCACGGCCACTACCCGAAGTACTTCGAGCTCGCGAGCACCGCACTCCTGCAGAAGCTCGGCCTCGATTCGGGCGAGATCGGCGGCACCCGCTTCAAGATGGTGGTAATCGACTCGGCGGTGCGGCACAGCTTCCCGATGCGCTATGCCGACCGGGTGGAGATCTGCGCCTGGATCTCCGAGTACGCCCGGCGCGTCACCGTGCGCTACGAGATCCGCAACCTCACCCACGACAAGCGCACCGCGCGCGGCCACACCACGCTCGCCACCCTCGACGACGAGGGACGCCTGCGGCTGGAAACGCCGCCCGAGATCGCGGCGCGCATCGCGGGCGACTCCCGCTAGGGAAGCGCTCGTTAGGCTGGGAAGGCGCTAGAAGCGCTCCGCCTGTGCGGCGAGGGTGTCGACATAGCGTCGCATGTCGTCCGGCGTGCGGGCCGTGCTGACCCCGACGATCCGATGTACGCCGAGCTCGGCGTAGCGCGCGAAGGTGGCGTCGTCCGGATCCGGCGGCGGCGAGACGCTCACCTCGAGATCGCCGAGCTTCGCGTCGCGCAGGCCTTCGTCGACCGCCTCGCGGATCCAACCGAGGCTCCGGGCGGTGATGTCCGGATCGGTGAAGAACCCGTACCAGCCGTTGCCCCGACGCGCAGCGCGGCGCGCCGCGGCTCGGCTCATGCCGCCCACGATGATCGGCGGGTGGGGCGATTGGTGGGGACGCGGGTGCGCGTCGATGCCCTCGAACCGGTAGTGCTTGCCGTGGAACGCGGGCTTCTCCTCGGTCCAGAGGGCGCGCAGAACGTCGATCGCCTCGTCGGTGACGGCTCCGCGCTCGGGGAAGTTCGCGCCGAGGGCGCGGAACTCGGGCTCGAGGTAGCCCGCGCCCAGCCCGAAGAGCAGCCGTCCGCGCGAGACCTGATCCAGGCTCGCCAGCTCCTTCGCGAGCTCGACCGGATTGCGCTGGGGCAGGATGATGATGCCCGTACCGAGCCGGATGCGTTCGGTGCGCGCCGCGATGGCCGCGAGCGCCACCGAGGGGTCCAGGAACGGGGTGCCCGGCTTGGCGGGCGAGGGCGGTACCTGGGGGTCGGGCAGCACCACGTGCTCGCCGGTCCACACCGACTCGAGCCCCGCCGCCTCGGCGTGCTCCGCAACGGCGAGCATGGCGTCGGTGTCGCCCAAGGGACCCATGTTGATTCCGAACAGTCCGAACTTCATCGCGTGCCTCTCTCGGTTCAGGCGCCGTGCAGGATCTCGCCGGGCGTCGCGCCGGTGGGCGTCCCCTGTTCCATCGCGGGGACGCCGTTCACCACGACCATCTCGTAGCCCTCCGCGTCCACCGTATAGCGCTCGGTGTTCGCGGGGAAGTCGCAGGCGATGCGATGCGCCCCGGCGCTGAGCTTGCTGCGATCGATCAGGTTGAGGTCGGCCTTCGCGCCGACGCGCAGGACGCCGCGGTCGCGCAGGCCGTGCACGGCGGCGGGCATGCCCGCCAGTCGCCACACCGCCTGCTCGAGGCTCAGGCGCTCGGGTACCCAGGTGTCGAGCAGCATCGTCGTGTAGTCGGCGCCGACGAAACTCGCGAGGTGGGCGCCACCATCGCTCGAGCCCGCCATGACCAGCGGCTCGGCGATCGTCTCGCCCACCACGTGCTCGATGAACT
Organism: Myxococcota bacterium; assembly: GCA_039030075.1. Classification (NCBI taxonomy): domain Bacteria; kingdom Pseudomonadati; phylum Myxococcota; species Myxococcota bacterium. The sequence continues at coordinate 122,645 of JBCCEW010000003.1, forward strand.
GGCGCGCGACGTCGTCCATGCGCGTCTTCCACGCCGTGGACAGATCTTCCGCGATGCTGAGGTCGAGGAACACGTCTAGCGGATCGGCGCCACGTTCCGCTGCGATCTCGCCCGCCGTCTTCCCCACCATCTCGCGGTTCTCGGGATCGCGAACGTGCTCGAGCTCCAGGTCGGCGATCTGGAAGGGCGCCGCTCGGGGCAGATCCAGCTCGGCGCGCATGCGCTGGCGGCGCTCCGGGTCGGCGAGGGCGCGGCAGCGCTCCTCGTTGGTGCCGGTGAGGGCTTCGAGCCAGGCCGGCATCTCGTCGAACACGAAGGTGTCCGAGAGCCGCAGATGCAACCCCATCTGCTGACTCATGAACTGGGGATGCAGACGCAACCCCTGCTCGCGCGCCTCACGCACGAAGGACAGCGTGTTCTGCCAGCCCATCGGCTGCTCCGGCGTCGGCGCCAGCGGACCGAGCTCGATCGCCTTGCCGGACACCCGGGCCATCTCGAGGACGAGCGCACGGTCGGCTTCATCGTGCCCTTCGCCGTGGCTGCGCGGAATGATCTCGATCACCCCATGGGTGAACTCGGCGAGCACCGAGGCCAGCGCGACCAGCTCTTCGGGGCTCGCGAAGTTCGAAGGCACCCCGCGACCGTCGGCGCCGACGTGCAGGTCGAGCTGCGACGTGGAGAAGCCGACCGCGCCTTCGCGCATCGCCTGGCGCACGAGCTCTTGCATCTGCACGATCTCGTCCGGGTTCGCCGTGCGTTCGGAGGCATCGTCGCCCATCACGAAACGGCGGACCGCGCAGTGGCCGACGTAGCCGCCCACGTTCAGCGCGATCTTGCCTTCGAGGCGCTTCCAGAAATCGGCGAAGCCGCCCCCGGTGAAGCGGAAGCCCTCCTTCATCGCTTCGGCCGACATGCCTTCCACGCGCGTGAGCATCCCGGCCAACCAACCGACGTCCTCGGGCTTCGCCGGATACAGGGTGAAGCCGCAGTTGCCGGTCAGCACGGTCGTGACGCCGTGCTGCATCGACGGCGACGCGGTCGGGTCCCAGTCGAGCTGCACGTCGTAGTGGGTGTGCACGTCGATGAAGCCCGGCGTTACGCACAGACCGTCGGCGTCGACGACGCGGGTGGCGCTCTCGTCGATGCGGCCGATGGCCGCCACGCGCCCGTCGCGAATGCCGACGTCGGCCGTGAAGGGCGGCAGGCCCGTACCGTCGACGACGCTACCGCCGCGAACCAAGAGATCGAGAGGCATCGGGGGACTCCTGTGTCGGTTCTCGGCCGGGGCGAGCAGTCTACGTGATACCTTTCCGACGCGTCCATGTGCGTGCGCGTACGCGCACGCGACGGAGCCCTGCCGGCGCCGCGACGGGAGAAGAGGTCATGCAACAAGTACGAATCCACGCGCCGGGCGAAGTGCAGCTCGACGACGTCCCGACGCCCGAGCCGGGCCCCCGCGACGCGGTCGTGCGCGTCCAGGCCTGCGGGATCTGCGGCAGCGACCTCGGCTACATCAAGATCGGCGGCATGGCCGGGCCTACGCCCGAGCCGATGCCGCTGGGTCACGAATTCTCGGCCGTCGTCGATCGCGTCGGCAGCGAGGTCCGTCGCTTCCCGCCGGGCACCCGCGTCGTGGTCAATCCCATCGCGGCATCGAACGCGATCGGCAGCGGTGGAGGCGAAGGCGCCTACGCGCCCGAGGTGCTGGTGCGCAACGTCGACGACGGCAGCGTGCTGTTTCCGATTCCCGAGGATCTGCCCTTCGACCGCGCGGCTCTCGCCGAGCCTCTCGGCGTCGGCATGCACGCCGTAGAGCGCGCGGGCGTGTCGCCCGGCGACCAGGTGACGATCTTCGGCGCCGGTCCGATCGGCTTGATGTCGCTGGCCGTCCTCAAATACCGGGGCTTCGACGACGTCGCGATCGTCGACCTGTCGCCCCACCGGCTCGGGATCGCCGAGAAGCTCGGCGCCAGCCTCTTGCTGAACCCCGACGACGGCGACCTCTGGAAGCGTCTCCGGAAGCTCCACGGGAAGGCGTTCTTCATGGACGTCGTGCCCACCACCGGAAGCCATGCGTACATCGAGGCGACGGGCTCGGAAGCAGTGCTCCAGGACATCCTCGCCCAGGCCCGCCCCGGTGCGGCGATCTCGTTGGTCGCGCTCCACCGCCAGCCCCGCACCCTCGATCTGATGAGCGTGATGGCGAAGGAGCTGACCATCGCCGGCTCGATCGCCTACCCCGAAGACTACGGAGACATGGTGCGCATGCTCTCCGAGGTGGACCTCTCCCCGGCGATCACGCACCGCTTCGGTCTTGCCGACTACACCCAGGCCCTCGACACGGCGCGCGATCCGAACGTCGCTGGCAAGGTGCTGATCGAACCCTGAGCCTCGCGCTCGGCGACCGGGGCAGGCGTCAATCGATACTGGCGTAGAGCGCCTCGACCAACCGCTCGCTGCGCGGGTCGCCAGTGATGCCGGTCTGCATCTGGTTCATCACGTAACCGAAGGCGAGTTCGCGCTCGGGGTCGGCGAAGGCCAGCGATCCGCCAGCACCCGGGTGACCGAAGCTGCCCTCCGGGCACGCCACGCCCAGGGTCGGGGGCAGCATGAAGCCGAGGCCGAAGGTCGTCGGAAGCGGAATCACGGCGTCGTCCCCCGACGCCTGTTCCGCGCGCGCCCGGTCCACCGACGCGGACGACAAGAGCCGCGTGCCGTCGATCTCTCCGATGACCGCCGCGTAGAAGCGCGCCAGCGCGCGCGCGGTCCCGATGCCGTTCGACGAGGGCATCTCGGCAGCGCGCACGGCGGGCTCGTTCCACATCGGACCGTACTGGAACAGGTTGGAGGGTCCGCTGAGCACGCGGCCGAGCAGGGTCTCGGGCCCCATGAACTTCTCGCGCAGGGCGATGAGCTTCGGATCGGTCGGTTCGGGCGGGCCGTAGAGGGTGGCGACGCGCGCTTGCTCCGCGTCGGGCAGCCCGATCCAGAAGTCGAGACCGAGGGGAGCCGCCGCTTCTTCCGCGAACACCTGGCCCAGCGTCTTCCCGGTCGCGCGCCGCACGCATTCGCCGAGGATCCAGCCGAAGCTGCGCGCGTGGTAGCCGTGGGCCGTGCCCGGTTCCCAGTTCGGCTTCTGGGCCGCGATCGCGTCGCAGACCGGCTGCCACGCCAGAACGTCTTCGAGGGTGAGATTCCCGTCGACGGCGGCGAGCCCGGCGCGGTGGGTGAGCACGTCGCGCAGCAGGATCCCGCCCTTCCCCTCGGCCGCGAACTCGGGCCAGAGGGCGGCGACCGGCGTGTCGAGGTCGAGCACGCCCCCCTCGACGAGACGGTGCACCAGCGTCGCGGTCAGTCCCTTGGTGGTGGAGAAGACGATCCCGGCGGTGTCTTCCTGCCAGGGCGCCCCGCTGTCGCGATCGGCGAGACCGCCCCAGACATCGACGACGGGTGCACCACGCCAATAGACGCAGCACGCGGCCCCGACCTCTTCGGGAAGGTTCTGGGCAAAGGCATCGCGGACCGCGGCGAAGCGCGGCTCGAAACGACCGTGGACCTCGGACACGGACCCGACATAGCAGAACGAGGCGCAGCGAAGAATTACATTATGCCCGCAATGTAAATTTCGGTAGGATGGGCGGCGCGCCACCCCTGCGCCGACTGTCACTGGAGATCCCCATGGCCCTGGCCCCCCTGGCTCCCGAGACCCGCAATCTGATCGACGGCGAGCTCACCGCCGCGAGCAACGGCAACACCTTCGAGAACGTCGATCCCAGCACCGAAGAAGTGCTCGGGACCTGCGCCGACGGCACGAAGGACGACATGCTGCGCGCGGTGGCCGCGGCGCGGCGCAGCTTCGACGAGACCGACTGGTCGCGCGACGCGAGCTTCCGATCGCGCTGCCTTCGCCAGCTCTACGAAGCCATGCTCGCCGACAAGGAACAGCTCCGCAGCATCGTCGTGCACGAGGCGGGCGCACCGGTGTCGTTGACGGGCTTCATGCACGTCGACGATCCGATCGAGATGATGTCGTACTGGGCCGATCTCGCGGAGAGCTACCGCTACGAAGAGCGGATGGAGAACGTGATGTTCGGCGGCAATCCGCAGGGGCGCATCCTGCTGCGCGAGCCGGCCGGCGTGGTCGGCGCCATCACGCCCTGGAACGTCCCGCTCTACCTGAACATCGCGAAGATCGGCCCGGCCCTGGCATCGGGCTGCACCCTCGTGTTGAAGCCCGCCCCCGACACGCCTTGGAGCGGCACCCACCTCGGCAAGCTGCTCGCCGAGCACACCGACATTCCGGCCGGCGTCGTGAACATCGTGAGCTCGGCCGACCATCTCACCGGCGAGATCCTGTCGACCGACCCGCGCATCGACGTCGTGACCTTCACCGGCTCCACCGCCACCGGCCGCCGCATCATGGAATGCGCCGCGCCGACGGTGAAGAAGGTCTTCCTCGAGCTCGGCGGCAAGTCCGCGAACATCGTGCTCGACGACGCGGCCTTCGAAGCCGTCCTCCCGGGCACGGCCTTCACCTGCACCCACGGTGGACAGGGCTGCGCCATCACGACGCGCCTGCTGCTGCCGCGCTCGCGCTACGACGAGGGCCTGGCGCTCGTGAAGCAGGCCTTCGAGAACTGGAACTACGGCGACCCGAAGAACCCGGCCAACATGCAGGGACCGCAGGTCAGCCGTCGCCAGCAGGAGCGGGTGCTCGAGTACATCGAGAAGGGGAAGCGCGACGGCGCGAAGCTGCTGGTGGGCGGCGGCATCCCGAAGCACCTCGAGAAGGGCTTCTTCATCGAGCCCACGCTCTTCGCCGACGTCGACCCCGCCAGCACGATCGCCCAGGAAGAGATCTTCGGCCCGGTCCTCTGCGTGATCCCCTACGACGACGACGCCGACGCGGTGCGCATCGCGAACCAGTCCGAGTACGGGCTGTCCGGCGCGGTGCACTCGGCCGACGCGGACCGGGCGCTCGCCGTCGCGCGACAGGTCCGCACGGGCACGATCAGCGTGAACGGCGCCCAGTGGTTCCACGTGGATACGCCCTTCGGCGGCTACAAGCAGAGCGGGCTGGGACGCGAGAACGGCGTCGCCGGCTTCGAGGAGTACCTCGAGACGAAGGTGGTGGCGGTCCCCGCGAGCTGAGCCCACCTCGCCCTCGCACGGTCCGAGAACCGCGAGACCCGCCTCCCTGGTCTGCAAGAGCGACGCGGGTACTCTTCCGCGGTCGCGCCATCGTGGTCCGGGACCGGGTGATGCCCGGGCCGCCGTGACGGTGCACCAAGGGGGACCCTCGCGTTGATGAGCCAACTCGACGCCTGGCTCGGCGTCCGGCTGGCCGGTTGGGTCGACGGCGTCCGAGAACGGGCAGTCGCCGTCGTCTGGGCGTGTCTGCTCGCCACCGTGGTCCTCGGCGTCTACGCGGCCTTCGGCCTTCGTATCAACTCGGACAACCTGGCCCTGCTCTCCGAGGACATCCCCGCGCGGCGCAACCACGCCGCGTTCGCCGAGCTCTTCCCGAACCTCGAGAGTGCGCTCTTCGTCGTGGTGGACGGCGCCACGCCGGAACTGGCACGCGAAGCCGCCGAAGATCTCGAAGCGCGCTTGGCCGCGCGCCCCGACGACTTCCAGGCCGTCTATCGCCCCGGTGGGGGGGAGTTCTTCGGACGCCACGGCCTGCTCTACCGCAGCGTCGAAGACCTGGAGGAGTTCTCGGACCGGCTCGCCGGCCTGCAGCCGATCCTCGCAACCCTCGAACAGGACCCGTCGATCGCCAGCCTCTCGAAGCTGGTACGACGGGGCCTGCGGGCCCTCGAAGATCAGAGCCCGGACACCACCCAGGCCACCGAATGGAGCGCCGTCCTCGACCGCGTCTCCCAGGCCACCGTCGACGTCTACCGCGAGTACCCGGTGGCCATCTCGTGGACCGAGGTGTTGGCGCGCGGCTCGGCCCTCGAAACGACGAAGCGCCACGTGTTGATCGTCCACGCTGCCCTCGACTTCAGCAGCCCCTTCGCGGCCGCGGCCGCCGTCGGTCAGATCCACGGCGAAGCCCTCGCCGGCGGCTGGGACGCGGAGCACGGCGTTCAGGTGCGGGTCACCGGCAACCCGGCCCTCAACTTCGAGGAGATGGTCGGCATCGCCTGGGACGTCGGGCTCGGCGGCGTCTTCTGCTTCGTGTTCGTGGTGTTCGTGCTCTACGCCGCGCTGCGCTCGTGGAAGCTCACCATCGCGGCCATCGCGACGCTGCTGGTGGGCCTGGTGTGGGCCGCCGCGATCGCCGCTGCGACGGTCGGGCACCTGACGGTGGTTTCGCTCTCGGTCGCGATCCTGTTCATCGGGCTCGGCGTCGACTTCGCGATCCATCTGGGCATGCGGTACGCCCAGCGCCTGCGCGACGGCGAGCCCCACGCGGACGCCCTGCGCGGCGCGACCCGCGACGTCGGCAGCTCGCTCGTGCTCTGCACGATCACCACTGCCATCGGCTTCTTCGTGTTCGCCCCCACCGACTACGTCGGCGTGGCCGAGCTCGGGGTGATCGCGGGTTCGAGCATGATCGCGGTCTCCTTCCTCACCTTCACGTTCTTCCCCGCGCTCTTGTCCTCCTGGCTCGCGCTGCGCGGCGAACGGCCGATCTCGGCGCCGCTCCAGTTCGAGATGGACCTGGGGACGGCAGTGGTGCGCCGTGCGCGGGCCGTGCGCTGGATCGCGGCGGCGCTCTTCGTCGCGGGGCTCGCCGCGATCCCGTCGGCGCGCTTCGACCCCAACGTGATCGACATGCGCGATCCGGACACCGAGTCGGTGCAGGCCTTCAACGATCTGCTGGACGCCAGCGGTGCGGCCTCACCCTGGTACGTCGATGCGGTGGCCGCGGATCTCGATGCCGCCGTCGCGCTGGGCCAGGAGCTCGAAGGGCTGGCGCCGGTGGCGCGCGCGACGACCCTCGCGAGCTATGTCCCGGCCGATCAGGAAGAGAAACGCGAACTCCTCTTCGACCTCGCCTTCCTGCTCGAGAGCCCCGGCGAGGCTCTGCCCGGGCCGGCGCCGAGCACCGAGAGCCAGGTGGAGGCCCTCCGCGACCTGCACGCGTTCCTCGAGGAGCGTTCGTCCGCCGACTCGGGCGTGCTCGCAGCCAGCATCCAGAAGCTGCGTCGCCATCTCGCCGAGTTCCTGGAGCGTGTGGACGCCGACGGAAACCCGGAAGCGGCGCTCGCCCGGCTCGAGACGCTGCTACTGGCCAACCTCGATCGCCAGCTCGAGCGTCTGCGCCTCGCCCTCGAACCCGAAGCGGTGAGCCTCGAGAGCCTGCCGCGCGAGCTGCGCGAGCGCCTGGTGGCCCCCGATGGCCAGGCACGCGTCCAGATCTTTCCGGAAGCAAACCTGCGTGAGGAGAACGCGATGCGCGCGTTCACCGAGGCGGTGGCCGACGTCGCGCCCGGCGCGAATGGCATCGCCTACAACCTGCTCGCCTTCGAAGAGGCGACGAAGCGCTCGTTCCTGCAGGCGCTGGGCTCGGCGGTGCTCTGCATCGGCGTCCTGCTCTTCTGGCTGTGGCGCCGCTGGGACGACACCTTCTTGGTGCTGGCTCCGCTCTTCCTCTCGGCTGTTCTTTCGGTGGCCACGATGGGCCTGCTCGGGATCAGCTTCAACTTCGTGAACGTGATCGTGATCCCGCTGATGTTCGGCATCGGTGTCGACAGCGGCATCCACCTCGTGCACCGCTCCCGCGAACTCGACTCGGCCGAGGGCCTGCTCGGCACGACCACCGCGCGCGCGGTCTTCTACAGCGCGCTCACCACGACGATCAGCTTCGGCAGCCTGGGACTCTCGTCCCACGTAGGGATGGCGGGCCTGGGCATCCTGCTCTCGATCGGAATGGTCCTGACCGTCCTCTCGAACCTCGTGCTGCTGCCGGCTCTGCTCGCGCTGCGCACGGAGCCCAGTTCAGACATGGCGGGCTGAACGCGGGAGGTCAGGTGGGCCGAACCGCGCACCGACGCCCGTTGTGGCAAGCTTGGCGGCCCACCCAGGAGTCCCCCATGCAGCATCCCCCCGCGCGTCCGTTGCGCGTCATCCAGTGGTCCACGGGCAACGCCGGTCGTCCCGCGATTCGCGGCATCGTGCGTCACCCCGATCTCGAGCTCGTCGGCGTCCACGCCCACTCGACCGAGAAGCACGGCGTCGACGCAGCCACCCTCGCCGGCCTGGACACGCCGACGGGCGTCACCGCCACCGGCGACGTGGATGCCCTGCTCGCGATGGACGCAGACTGCGTCTGCTACATGGCCCAGGGCGAGACCCGCATCCGCGAGACGATCGAAGACCTCTCCCGGATCCTGCGGTCCGGGAAGAACGTGGTGAACACCTCGCTCGTCTCTCTCTGCTACCCGGGCTTCTCCCCGAAGCTGCGCGACGCCCTGCAGGCGGCCTGCGAGGAGGGCGGCTCGACCTTCTACACCTCGGGCTTCGACCCGGGCTGGTCGGGCGACGTGATCCCGCTCGCGCTCGCGAGCACCTGTGAACGCGTCGATCGCATCCGGGTGACCGAGTGCATGGACTACTCGACCTACGAGGACCCGGGCTTCACCGGCGTCTTCTTCGGCTACGGACGTCCCCTCGACTACGAAGCGCCGCTGCTTCAGCCGGGCATGCTCAAGGGTGGCTGGGGTTGCATGGTGCTCATGCTCGCCGACGCCCTGGGCGTCTCCCTCGACGAGATTCGCGAAGAGCACGAGCGTCTGCCGGCGCCGGAGAGCTTCGAGACCGCCATGGGCAAGATCGAGAAGGGAACCTGCGCCGGCGTGCGCTTCGAAGTGCAGGGCATCGTCGACGGCGAACCCGCCCTCGTCGCCGCCCACGTGAATCGGCTGCGCCAGGACATCGGGCCCCAGTGGGATCGTCTCTCGGGCGACAAGCACTCGGGCTACAAGATCGAGGTCGTCGGCTCCCCGTCCCTCACCTGCGAGATCGAACCGGTGGGCGAAGACGGCGACCACAACACGGCGGGCATCCTGGGGACGGCGATGCGCGTGGTGAATGCGATCCCGACCGTGGTCGCGCACGCGCCGGGCGTCGTCTCGACGCTGGACCTGCCGCTCTTCACGGCGCGCGGCGTCGGCGGCCAGGTGCGGAGCTAGCGAACCCGCGGCGCACACCGGACCCCATCGTGGAGCGAGCGGGCACGGTCGCTACGCTCGGGCGCATGCGAAACCCCGTGGCATCTGCAGCACGTCGCTTCCGGCAGCTGCTCGCGTTCGCGGGGGTCGCGCTCCTGTGGGCTGCCTGCATCCAGGCTCCGGTGCGGGTCGAGGTGACCGAAGGGGCCGTCGAGCGGCTCGCGGCCGCTCAGACCTTCGCGCTCGCCCCCGTAGAATCCCCGCCGCCGCCGGCCGTCACGAAGCGCATCGAGTCGACGCTGCGCTCGGAGCTCGCGGACCGCGGCCTGCGCGACGTGCCGCTCGGGGAGGCCGAGGTGAAGATCGCGTACCGCACGAACCGGGAACCGCGAGAGCGCATCGCGAGCGTCCCGAATGCCGAAGGCGGCGACTTCGGGACGCTCCAGGCGTACACGGAGAAGACGATCGAGATCGACGTGCTCGATGCGAAAACGGGCGACGTGCTCTGGCAGGGCGTGGGGCAGATCGACGTCGTCTCCGAGTCGAGCCAGCCCCAGGCCGCGGCGAAGGTGGTGCACGAGGTGCTCGCTCGGTTCCCGCGCGAACCGGTGGACTAGCGCCGCTTCCGAGTGATCTCGGTGGAAGCCCCACCGCGTCTCGTCCTCACGTCCGCTCCCAGATCGGCAGGCCCAGGAAGCGCAGCGTGCGGGTGCCGTCGGCGGCGCGTTCGTCGCCGAAGAGCAGGAAGCGCCGGTTCCGCGAGATCAGGCCACCCTCGGCGTCGACCGCTTTGGTGCGGGTGTAGGCGGGCCACAGGATGCGCAGGGCGTCGTCGGAAGCGCCGTCGGGGCGCGTCGTGCGACGGTGCATGAAGAGCGGCGCCACGCCGCGCGCGCTGTGCGCCGCGCTGCGGGACCAGTACACGAGCCCCGCATGGCCGCGAGAGGCGTCGGCGCTCTCCTCGATCTGGAACAGCGGGAGGAACCGCGCACTGCGGCGCTCACCACCCCATTCTGCGCCGGCGAGCAGGGCGACCTCGACCGAGCGGGCGTCGCCGTCGCGCTTCCAGTCGAAGAGGCCGAACGAGGTGACGCGCAGGTCTTCGCCCGGGCCGTCGACGATGCGCAGATTCGGGAGGGTGTAGAGCGTGTCGTCCGCCCGCACATAGAGAGGAAACATCGCCGAGAAGGGCCGGTCCTTCGCCACCCAGGTCGGGGGCAGCAGCCAGACCGTGTAGCGGTCGCTCTGATAGAAGAACGGGAAGAACAGGAACTCGCCCTGGGGCGAGCGGAACCAGAACGGAGCCGCACGCTCGAGCCCGTCGTCACTCCACTTCACGAGGGGCCAGAGCACGTGGTGGTCGCGCCCGTCGCGGGTGCGCGCATAGACGGGAAAGACGAGGGTGAAGTCGTCCTCGTGCACGAAGAGCGGGTAGAGGAGCGACTTCTCGTCTTCGGTGGCGACGACCAGGGGCCAGAGGTCGAGCCCCTGCTCCTGGGGAGCGGGCGTCGGTAGCGGGGGTTGGGAATCCGGGACGGCGCCCGCGCGCGACGCGAAGAGCAGCGCAGCAATCGAGAAGCCGAGGGTCAGACGTCGAACGATGCCAGACATGGACGATCTCCTTCGAGGTGTGCCGTCCCCCAGAGCAGATCGCGTGCCAAGGCTGTGGAGGGCGCGGAAGTGTGCGCGCACACAGCGAAAACGGCGGAGCCCCCCGCTGCCCGGGGAAACGCGCCGCCGTCCATTCGCTGTCCAGGTCCGGACACCCGCTGTCGGGGCCCGAGGTCTGCGACCGATCAGCCGATCTTGCGGAAGCCGATCAGACCACCGCCGTCGAGCACCAGGGTCTGGCCCGTCACCCAGCGGCTGGCGTCGCTCGCGAAGTAGAGCGCGGCGGCACCGATGTCCTCGGGTTCGCCGAGGCGACCCAGCGGGTACTGCTGGGCCACCTGCTCGCCCTTGCCGCCTTCCCAGAGCGCCTTCGCGAAGTCGGTCTTCACCAGACCGGGCGCGATGCAGTTGACGCGCACCTTCGGGGCCAGCTCGGCCGCGAGCTGCTTCGTCAGGTGCATCAGCGCGGCCTTCGTGACGTCGTAGACGCCGAGGATCGGGTTCGTGGAGAGGCCGCCCACACTCGAGATGTGGATGACCGCACCCCCCTGCTCCTTCATGCAGGTGTTCCAGGCCAGCTGGGTCCAGAACATCGGGGCGGTGAGGTTCACCTCGAAGGTCTTGTCCCAGCGGGCGCGGTCGACGTCGATGGTCGGGCCGGCGTAGGGGTTGGTCGCAGCGTTGTTCACCAGGATGTCGAGACCGCCGAGCTTGTCGACGGTCGCGCCGATCACGCGCTCGGCATCCTCGTTCTTGCCGATGTGACCCGCTTCCCAGTGAACCGAGTCGCCGAGTTCCTTCGCCGCAGCCTCGCACGACTCGGCCTTGCGCGACGTGATCATCACCTGGGCGCCCGCATCGGCGAACGCCTTGGCGATTCCCTTGCCGATCCCGCGCGAGCCGCCGGTGACGAGCGCGACCTTCCCGTCGAGCCGCGCGGCGGTGTTCACTAGAGGAGCTCTTCGGCGACCAGCTCGAGTGCCTCGGGCTGGCTCGTGCCGATGTTCATCGTCTCGACCCAGCGCTTCTTCCCGGCTTCCTTCCAGGCCTGCAGGCGCTCGCGGATGCGATCGGCCGGGCCCACCAGGTGCACGGCGTCGACCAGCTCGTCGGGGACGGCGGCCATCGCCTCGGCCTTCTTCCCGTCGAGGAAGAGGTCCTGGATCTTCACGGCCGCCTCTTCGTAGCCGAGGCGCTTGGCCAGGTCGTTGTAGAAGTTCTTGTCGCGCGCGCCCATGCCGCCGACGTAGAGGGCCAGGTTGCCCTTGACGGGCATGCGCGCCTTCTCGACGTCGTCGCTGATCACGACGGTCACGCCGGGCACGATGTTGAAGTTCTCGAGGCTCTTGCCGCCGCCGGCCTTCTTGAAGCCCTCTTCGATGTACGGCAGATAGGTCGTATCGACCTTCTCCGGGTCACACATCATCGGGAAGACGCCGTCGGCCACCTCGCCCGCGCAGCGCAGGCCGTTCGGCGAGATCGACGCGGTGTAGATCGGAATCTGCGGGTCCCCGTGCAGGATGCTCTTCAGCGGCTTGCCGAGACCGGTGGTGCCCGGGCCGTTGTTGGGGATGTCGTAGTGCTCGCCGTGGAACTCGACGGGCTTCTCGCGCGCGAGGATCTGGCGAACGATCTGGATGTACTCGCGCGTGCGCGTGAGCGGCTTGCCGTAGGGCACGCCGTGCCAGCCTTCCACCACCTGCGGGCCGCTGGGTCCGAGGCCGAGGATGAAGCGACCGCCCGAGAGATGGTCGAGGGTCATGGCCGTCATCGCGGTCATGGCCGGCGTACGCGCGGGCATCTGCATGATCGAAGAGCCGGCGCGGATCTTCGTGGTGTGCGCCAGGACCCAGGCGGCCGTCGTGGCGGCGTCGTTGCCGTAGGCCTCGGCGGTCCAGGCCGAGTCGAAGCCGAGGGACTCGGCGCGCTGGATCAGTTCGAGGTTGACCTTCGCCTTGGGTCCGAAGGCGATCGCTCCCAGTCCTAGCTTCATGATGTTCTCCTGCACTCCCCCACGGGCGCCGCGGGATCATCGCATACTGTCATGTTCCGTGTCGATATCGGACCCAGGCGCGCGGCGCGAACCCCGGCTCAGTCGGCCATCACGTCGATGTCCTCGACGCCCGCCGGCAGCGAGATCCACGATCCGTCGCGGCCCAGCGTGACGCCGCCGTCGTAGTTGTCCGAGACGCCCTCGAGGAAGATGCCCTCGAGCCCGGGGAGCGGCAGCGGCGGCACCACGTGGTAGAAGAGCAGATGCCCCGCCCCGACGGCGGTCGCGACCTCGGCCACCTGCGCCGGGTCGGCGTGGTAGTCGAGGATGTCCACCGCGATCTTCGCGATGGCCTCGTTGCCCGCGGCCTCGGCCGCCTCCTGCATGATCCCGACCAGCTCGAACGAGAGCGCTTCGTGCACGAGCAGGTCGACGCCCTGGCTGGCCTGGATCAGGCTCTCCGAGCGCGTGGTATCGCCGCTGATCGCAACCGAACGACCGCGATAGTCGAAGCGGTACCCCACCGCCGGCTCGACCGGCGCGTGTTGGACGGCGAAGGCGCGCACCTGCAATCCGTCGTCCTCGTAGACGACGACGGTCTCACCCGGCGGCGGCAGCTCGAACCCGCGCGCGCTCAGGCCGGTACCCGAGGATGGCACGACCGCCTCCCCGTGATGCGCCGTGCGATACACCGCGTCCTGGGCGTAGGCCATGTTGAAACCGTTCACGATCTGCTCGACACCCGGGCCGCCGTAGACGGGAAGCGGGGACGTGTGGCTTCCGTTGACCCAACGCTGCATCCCCAGCTCGCCGAGTCCATCGATGTGGTCGCTGTGGAAATGGGTGAGGAAGACCGCCTGGATGCGACCCGGCCCCCAGCGGAACAAGCGCTGCAGGTTGCGCACGCCGCCGGTCCCGGCGTCGATGATGAAGATCCGCTCACCGGCCACGACCGCCACGCACGGCCCGGAGCGTTCCTCCGACGGCAGGGGCCCTCCCGCACCACAAAGCCCCACGTGCAGGCCGTCGGGGAGATCGTCCACCGCGTCTCCCGCCATGTTGCGCTCGAGCACCGTGCGCATCACGCGGGTCGAGACCGAGCCGCACGCCAGCTGCGCCAGGGCCGCAACCGAGCAGAGCAGGGTCGCGAGAAGGATCCAACGCTTCATCTTGCGAAACCTCCCACTGGCGCGACCGAGCGCCTCGTGAAACCGTCGGTCGCGGAGAACGTCAAGCGGCCAGAACCTAAGTGGCGGAGCGCGTGGACGCCAACGCCGGTCTGGTACTCTCGTGCGCCACGAAGGAGCTCACCCCATGGCGGATGCCCGCGTCGTCCTTTCGAACGCTCAGCTGATCGACGGAGTGGGGGACCCGAAGAGCGGGGCCCACCTCGTCATCGAAGGGAACACGATCACCGCCGCTGGCGCGGGTGATGCCGAGACCCGACCCGACGACCGTGTCGTCGACCTGGCTGGCAAGACGGTGATGTCGGGCCTCGTCCAGGGCCACTTCCATTCGGGCTTCGGCCCCTATCCGACGCTGGGCGCCGCACCGATCCTCGGTCTCGAAGCCGCACCGCCCTACATGGGGATGGTCGCCGCGAAGAACGCGCAGATCGCGCTGCAGACCGGCACGACGGGCATCATCGGTTCGAGCTGCGGCGACAACCTCGATGTCTGCCTGCGCGAGGCCATGATCATGGGTCTCGTCCAGGGACCCCGCATCATCGCCTGCGGACACGAGTTCATGGCATCCGGCGACATGGCCGACGGCATGAACCGCTCCTGGTTCATGGGGATCCAGCACTCGGGCCTCACGCGGCGCCTCGATGGCGCCGAGGAGTTCCGCCAGGCGACCCGCGAGGAGATCGGACGCGGCTGCGAGATCATCAAGCTCTCGATCGCACCCGGCCACGGTTCCTCGCCGGTGCGGGACGTCTGCTACCTCAGCCGCGAAGAACTCGAAGCAGTGGTGGGCGTCGCCCACGACCACGGAAAGCTGGTGCGCGCCCACTGCCCGTCGCGAATCGGGATTCTCGAGTGTGCCCGCGCAGGCGTCGACATCATCGACCACGCCGACCGCATCGACGACGAATGTATCGAAGCCGTGGTGAAGAGCGGCGCGGCGATCACGCCGAGTCTGCTCTGGTCGACGCGCTTCCTGCAGTTCGCCGAGAACTGGGACTACGCGAATGGCCCGTTCCCGATCGGCGAAGGCTTCGCCGAGACCCACGACCAGGTGCTCGCCCGGCTGCGCGGAGTGCGTGAGGACTTCGAGTACACCTGCGAGCAGCTTCCGAAGATGATGGAAGCCGGCGTGAGTCTCGTCTGTGGCGACGACTTCGGCTTCGCGATGATGCCCCACGGCGACTACGTGTCCGAGTACGAGGTCTACACGAAGCAGATGAACCTGCCGGCCCTCGAGGTGCTGCGCTGGGCCAGCGTGAACGGCGCGAAGGTGATGGCGGGCCCCCTCGGCCTCGACGCGGGACACGGAACCCTGGTCGCGGGCCAGCGCGCCGACCTCATCGTGGTCGACGGTGACCCGGTGGCGGACATCTCCTGCCTGCGCGATCGCATCGTGGGCATCGTGCGGGACGGCGAGTTCATCCGCGACGCGATCGGCTGAGCCGAAGGGCAGCCGCTGGACGTCAGGGGGCCATCGTGTCCGGCGTGTCGAAACCGCTCGGCCGGTGGATCCCGATGCACATGTTCTCGTGCATGCCGTAGCCGACTTCGCCGGTCGAGAGCTCATAGCGGCACAGGGTCTCGTTGAGGAACGCCCAGGAAGAGCGCTTCTCCTGGGTGCTCATGTCGTGCACCAGGCCCTGGACGACGTTCTCTCCGCGCCAGGTGCCGTGACCCCAATCGGCGTCGGGGCGGTAGCCCGAGCCTGCCGCGAGGTACACCGTGCGGAGCGGCGTGTTCCGGCTCTCGAGGGTGACCGTATCGTCGCGTCGGATCACGACGCGTGACGCAGCCATCTCCCGTGTGCCCGAGAGGTAGTCGATCTCCACCTCGGGGCGCCCGAGGTGTTCGTGGGGCTTGTCGTGCCCGAAGTTCCACACCTTCATCGACTCTTCCTGGACACGATTCCCGTCGTAGTCCTCGTCGACGCAGACCTTCACCATGTAGTCGTCGAACTGCATCGGCAACCAGTTGTGCAGGAAACCCACCGTGGCGTTCGCCATGTCCTTCAGGCGGATGCCGGGCGCTTCGGGTTCGCCGACGGGCCGGACGCCCCAGGAACGATCGCGGGCGCCCTTCCACCGGGTCGGCTCCACCTCGTAGGTCTGGCCGGCCACTTCGAGACGCCCACTCCAGCTGCCCACCTGGGCGTAGCGGCTGACGTCCTGGGTGATGCGCGCGCGCGTGCGTGTGAAGGACTTCGGCTCCTCGAGCGCCGGGATCGTCCCCTCGAAGGTGAGGTCGAAGGCGATGCCCCATTCGTTCTCGTCGCAGCGCAGCCGGAGCTTCTTCAACCCTTCGAGCACCTCGACCGAGAGCGGCCCCACCTGGGTGTCGAGCCGGTCGTGCCCCAGCTCGCGTGACGCGCGCACGGTGTACTGCTGTTCGCCGTGGGAGATCGTCACGAACGCATCGGTCACGCCGAGATTCGGGTACTGCCCCATGCCGGTGACCAGGAAGAGCTCGTCGCTCGACGGATGACAGTTGAAGTAGTAGCGATCGTAGAAGTTCTTATCGCTGGTGAAGACGTAGTCGAAGGTATCGGTGGTCTGGTGGGCGAGAAACTCGTCCATCGGGCTGATCGGCACGAAGACTCCTGGCGGTGGGGCGAGCCGCAAATCGCGGTGCGGCCATCCTAACCCCCCGACCCGCGCCAGCGAAACGCGGACGCGAGACGCTGGGAATGGTCCGACCGATGCGGCAGCATGGGTCGCGCCGCCCGAGGAGATCGTCATGACGTCTGTACGTTGGCTCGTCCTTCCCCTGCTGCTCGCCACCGCGTGCGGTCCGCTGGTCATGATTCCCGGCGGCGCGCTCTCCGGGATGCCCCAGGAGGTGCCCCGCGATTGGAGCTTCACCGACGGCGTCGACGTCGTGCAGCTCGAGACCCGACCCGACGATCCGTACTCGGTGAACGTCTGGACCGTGGCCGCCAACGACGCCCTCTACGTCGTGGCCGGGACGGGCGCCGAGTCCGCTTGGGTCCAGCACATCGAGGCCGATCCGCGCGTGCGCCTGCGGGTGGGCGACGACCTCTACGACCTCCGCGCGGTCCGCGCCGACGACGACGCCGAGGTCGACGCCTTTCTCGAAGCCGCCATGGCGAAGTACGACTTCGAGCCCGAAGAAGGACAACGCGAACAGGCGGTGCTCTACCGGTTGGTCGCGCGCTAGTCCCGATCGGTCAGGCGGCAGGACGCGCTAGAGGCCGCCCGTCACGTCCAGGATGCTGCCGTGGCTGTACGCCGCGGCATCCGACGCGAGCCACAGGATCGCCTCGGCCACCTCCTGGGCCGTGCCCGGACGCTGGGTCGGAATGCGTTCCCGAAGCCGCTTCGGGCGATCGGGCTCGCCTCCGCTCGCGTGGATCTCCGTGTCGATGACACCGGGCCGTACGGCCGAGACCCGGATGCCGTCGGAAGCGACCTCCTTCGCGAGCCCGATCGTGAAGGTGTCGATGGCGCCTTTGGAGGCGGCGTAGTCGATGTACTCGCCCGGCGAGCCCAGACGCGCGGCGCCGGAAGAGACGTTGACGATCACACCGCCTTCGCCCCCAGCAGAGCGCGCGATCCGGCGAACCGCTTCACGCGCACACAGCAGCGACCCCAGCACGTTCACGTCGAGAATGCGTTGGATGCGTTCACCCGACATCTCCGCGAGGGGCATCTGGGTGTCGAGGATGCCGGCGTTGTTCACGAGCACGTCCAGCCGACCCCACTCGGAGTCGAGGTGCGCAAAGAGCGCGACGACTTCGGCCTCGTGAGCCACGTCCGCGCACAGCAAGAGGGCGCGACGACCGGTGGCACGTACGTCGGCCGCCACCTCCTCCGCCGCCTCGAGGCTGCGATGCGCGTGCACGGCCACGTCGAAGCCGCGCCGGGCGGCGAGCCGCGCCGTCGCCGCACCGATGCCCCGGCTCGCTCCGGTCACCAGCATCACCCGAGCGGAATTCGCCACCGTCGACGCCCTACCCGTCGTAGATGATGAACTCGAGGAGGTTCTGATCGGGATCGCGGATGTAGACGCTCACCCCTTGCCCGCGACCACCAGGGAGCTCGACCGGGCCGGCGATGATCTCCGCCCCGGCCTTCGCGAGCGTCTCGCGCAGCAGGGCGTCGCCGCCCTCCCAGACGAAGCAGAGGTCCCCACAGCCGGGCTCTGCCGTCGGGCCGCGCAGGGTGAACGTCTCGTTCTGCCACATCGCGGGGGCGTGCACGTTGATCTTCTGAGGCCCGAGATGGATCGAGAAGAACGGAACGCCCGCCGCGCGCCACGCCTCGAGGTCGGGGACCTCGAACCCCAAGGCGCCGTAGAAGGTGATCAGCGCCTCGGGATCGCTCGTCGGAAGCGCGACGTGATCGAAGGCGACGACCGGCACGACTAGCGCGCTCCGTGCAGACGCTTCGCCGCGTCGAGCAGCGCGTCGTTCTCGGGTCGGACCTTGTAGTCCGGGTTCGAGTACACCCAGCCAACCTGGCCACCCGGTTCGACGAGGAACACGGAGGGCACCGGGAGCTGGTAGTGGTCGCGCCCGGCTGCGGCTTCGAGATCGATGCCGAAGGTCCTGTACTGGAGGACGGTCGCCTTCGAGAGCTGGAACGCGATCCCGAAGGCGCGTGCCGCGTTCATCGCACTGTCCGAGTAGAGGGTGTAGCCGAGACCCTCCGCCTTGCGGCTCTGCTGCAGGTTCTTCGGAAGATCGGGGCTGAGGGCGATCACGCGATAACCGAGGCCCTCGAGCTCCGCTTCGATCTTGCGCAGCTCGCCGAGCTGCGTGTTGCAATAGGGTCACCAGCCACCGCGGTAGAAGACGAGCAGCGCCCCCTGTTCTCCGACGAGCGACGCGATGTCGACGGGTTTCCCGTCGAGGTCCGTGACTTCGGCACTCGGAACCGAGGCGCCGACGGCCAACGGCTCGACGGACTCGGCGTCGGAGTAGACGACCGCCTGGGCCGCCCAACCGAAACCGAGCACCGCGATTGTTCCGAGAGCGAGGGCGCGCAAGGAGAGATGCGAAGCGTGTAGGGATTGCATGCGGAGAGCCTACCATTCGGTCTCCCGCGCGCTCAACGCCGCTCCCGCGCTGCTAGGGTGTGGGTGTGCAGCCGGAAACCCGACTCTACGTCGATGGCGACGCCTGCCCCGTGAAGGACGAGATCTATGTCGTCGCCACGCGCTACGGGGTTCCCGTGTCGCTGGTGGCGAATCAATACCAGCACGTCCCGGCGGACTTTGGCGTCGAGATGGTCGTGGTCGACGCGGGACCGGATGTGGCGGACGACTGGATCGCCGAACGCGCGGGGCCGGGAGACGTCGTGATCACGGCCGACATTCCGCTCGCAGCGCGCTGCCTCGAGCGCGGTGCGCGGGTGATCGGTACCGACGGGCGCCCCTTCACCGAAGACTCGATCGGCGGAGCGCTCGCGACCCGCGCATTGCGCGAAGAGCTCCGCGAAGGCGGAGTGGCGACGGGCGGGCCCGCCCCGCTCTCGGGGAAGGACCGGTCGCGCTTCGCCTCGCGGCTCGATGCCCTGGTGCAGCAGGCCCTGCGCGACGCCTGAGCGGCTCGGGAAGTCAGAGAGGGACGGAGATGTCGCGATTCAAGAGCTACGGCGAGCAGACCCTGCACTACTTCGGGCGGCCCCACACCGAAGTGCCGGCAGGTCCGGTCGGGGGTCCTGCCGCTTGGAAGCGTGCGGACGTCGCCGACGACCCGGGCTGGCGCTACCGGCTCAGCGACGCAGAAGCCGCCGAGCTTCAGAGCGCGGTCTCCGAGGTGCGTGAGCGCGGCATCCCGATGGGCGAGTTGCGAGCCGCGGACTTTCCGCTCCCCACGCTCGCGGCGCGGGTCGCAGAATGGCGCCACGCCATCCAGCACGGCCTCGGCTTCCAGGTCGTCTCGGGAATGCCACTCGATGCCTGGGACGAAGCGGAAGCGTCGGTGGCGTACTGGGGGCTCGGGCTCCACATGGGCACCCCGGGTGCACAGAACCCCCAAGGCGATCTGCTCGGACACGTGCGCGACTCGGGCGCGGCCACGGACGACCCCTTCGTTCGCCTCTATCAGACCTCCGCGAACATCGCCTACCACTGCGACGCCGCCGACGTGGTGGGCCTCTTGTGCCTGCGACCCGCGAAATCCGGCGGGGCCAGCCGGATCGTCAGCTCGGTCAGCGTCTTCGACGAAGTCCAGCGTCGGCGTCCCGAGTTCGTACCGCGCCTCTTCGAGCCCTTCCTGCTCGACGTCCGCAACGAGGACGCGTCTGGAGCCTTGCGGCATTTCCCCGTATCGCCCTGCCGCTTCGCCGAGGGAGCGCTCGCGACGTTCTTCCACAGCGACTATTTCCGCTCGGTGCAGCGACACGACGACGTCGCTCCGTTCACCGACGACGAGACGGCATTGCTCGACCTCTACGAGGGCATCGCCGAGCGGCCCGAACTCTACTTCGACATGGAGCTGGCCCGCGGCGACATCCAGTGGCTCTCGAACCACCGGATCCTCCACGCGCGCACCGAGTACGAAGACCACCCGGAGCCCGAGTACCGGCGCCACCTGCTGCGCCTGTGGCTCTCGCTGGAAGCCGCCTAGCGCAACGGCCTAGGGGAAGACCTGGACGAGGGCGAAGCCCGCCGTGTCCGAGCCGATGCGCACCACTGCGCCGCCGATGCGGTCGTAGACGACGCCCGTCGGAAGGAATCCCTCATCGAGGGAAACCAGCAGATTCAGCGCGGAGACGGTCGGCGGCGTGGTCAGGTTGACGGCGAGGAGCTGGGCCTGGGCCGTGACCACCGTCGCCACCAACAGGCGGTTGCCTCCTTCGTCGATCCCGAGCCCGTCGGGCTGGCCGAGGCTGGCCGGATTCAGACCGAGGTCCGTCGCCATCCCGGCGGCGTCGAACTCGAAGACGCGGGGCGTCGGCGTGATCTCGTCGCCGTTGTCGAGCACGAAGAGCCGGCCATCCGAGGAGAAGACCAGGTCCGAGAGCGGTGCCGGCTGCGCGGCCGGAGTCATGACGTTCGCGAACACCACCGGCATCGGGTTGGCCGGATCGATGCGCAGGATGTCGCCTCGGTCGGTCGTGGCGAAGAGCTGACCGCCGAAGGCGCCGAAGGTGGCCGGGGCGCGTTCGAGTCCGAGGATCTGGCCACCGGCGGGGTCGGTCGCGAACAAGCTCAGCCCGCCCAGGCCGTTCCGTTCGATGATCGTGCCCGACGCGGTGCCGATGAAGAGCTGCTGCGTCACCGGATCGCTCGTCAGGCTCAGCAGCAGCTCCTGGGCGCCGGCGATGCCGGTCTGGACCAGCTGGATCTCGGCGAAGCGATTCACCGTGAACAGGAAGTTGTTGAACGAGTCCGTCGGATCCATCGGATCGTCGGGGTCGTTCGCGACCGCGACGAAGTTGCCGTCGCGCAAGAGCTCGAGGTCCCCGAAGCCAGCCGTCGGGCCGCCGAACGTGCCGCCGAAGGTGGCCGGCGAGAGCGGGGGCACGTTGATGCCCTGCAGCGTCGCCGCCGCGCCCGGAGGGTCCGCCGAGACGAAGGCGATCGTGCCGAGTCCGTCGTAGGCGATGCCCGTGCCCATCGGATCGAAGTCGTAGGGAGCGAGCGGTGTCGGGCCACCCCCGGTAACGGGCACGAAGCTCAGGCGGTCGTTGCCGGCCTCCGCGACCAACAGCTGCTGGGCTGCCGCGTCCAGGGTGATCCCGACGGGATCGTTGAGGCCCGCCTGGAGCACGGTGTCCGTCCCGTCGGTCGCGATCGTGTCGACTTCGTCGTTGGTGGTATCGAGGGCGACGAGGGTCACGCCACTGAAGGTCAGGTCGATGTAGTCCGCGGCCGTGGTCAGCACCATCGGCGTGCCCGGCGAGTTGCGATCGATGACCTGGATGCCGCTCGCGCCGGCCGCAGCCAGCACGTTGCCCTCGAAGGGGCTTTCCGCCGGGCCGATCGCGAGACCGGTCACCGGGTTGGCCCCGGTGTTCGCGAAGGGCATCGACACACCCATCGCGTCGACCTGCAGGACGTCGCCGTTCGCGGCGCCGACGAAGACGGCGCCATCCCCCGCCACCACGATCGAGCGCAGCAGGGCACCGCCGCCGACCCCCGTGGCGAAGGTCGTCAGCGCGCCGTCTGCGATCGCGACCCGGAAGATGTCTCCGGTGCCCGTCACGAACAGGAGATCCCCCCCGCCCGGCGCGAACGCGGCGTCGCTCGGCCCCGCAGCCGTGATCGAAATCGGGAAGAAGCCCTGCGGAAAGGCGAACGGGATCGTGATGATGCCGCCGCCGCCGCCACCACCGCCCCCGCCACAGGACAGGCTGCCGCCGAGCCCCCACACGAGGGTCGTGATCGCGCAGAGAGCGGCGCGCGCTCTCCGTCTCCAGCACATGCGGCCAGCCCCTTTCGCGCCCGTTCGCGACGCGGAGCGAGGGTCGCGTCGCCGCAAACCGGGTCCGCCCGGCTCGAGTGCGATGAGGAACTTAGGTCGCGGTCGAGCGGAGCGTCAAGCCGGCGCCCGGCCCCACGTCCGGATGGCCGGCCCGACGCACCGGGCTACGCCGGGTTCGGAACCCAGTTGCCGTGGAATCCGAAGGGCACCCGACCCGGGAGATCGATCACCGCGACGGGCTCTTCCTCGAAGTGCTGCGCATCGAGAATCACCACCTCGCTGGTGTCGCGCTCGGTGTCGTAGGTGTAGGCGAGCAGCCAGCCCTCGTCTTCTGCGGCCGTCTCGTGCCGGGGCACGAAGACCGGCTCCATGAACAGGCGCGACTCGGGCCCGCGGTGGACCGCCGTCCGGACCGACTTCACGTCGTGCTTGAGCAGAGCCTCGAAGCGGAAACCGGGGCCGATCTCGACGCCGTACCCGTAGCGATAGGGCTTCCCCACCAGGCGCTCGTCGCAACGCGGGAACTCCTGCGGGTGGTCGTCGAGCCGTTCTTCCTTCACCGGGCCCCCGCTCGGATCGATGACCCAGCGATCGAGGCTCGGCGGGCCGTCGCCTTCGCCGGTGCGGTTGAACTGGGTGGGATGCCGCACGACGTCGAGCACGACGCGTCCGTCGGCGTCCTCGTACGAATTCTGGGGATGGAACACGAAGCACGGATCCACCTCGTGCCAGGTCACGTCCGACGCGTCGCCTTCTCTCGGCAGCAGCCCGATGCGTGCGCCGTAGTCGGGCGTCCAGGCGTAGGGAAGGGTGAGTCCGCCGTCGGCGGCGTCCTCGTCGACGATCACGGGCAGGTCGAGGAGCACGAAGTAGTTCTTCGTGATCGAGCAATCGTGCACCATCGGACGACCGGGAACCGGGACGTCGACGACCTTGCGCACGCGACCGTCGGCGCCGAGCACGACGTACTGGATCGCGTTCATGGTCGGCGAGTAGACCGCCGTGTGGAGCTCGTCGGTGTCGGGGTCGCGCTTCGGGTGGGCACTGAAGCCACCCGGCAACGTGCCCTCGAAGTCGCTGCGCGCGACGGTCTCCAGATCGCGGGTCAGCTCGACGGGGAGGTTCCCACCCTCGACGATCGCGAAGGTTTTGCCGGCGTGGCCAATCACGTTCGTGTTCGCGACGCCCGCGGCCATCATGTCGCGCGCGGGGCCCTCGACCGGGGGCCACCCCTTCGCGGCCACCAGCTCGTCGTCCCGCACGAAGCGATTGCGGTATCCGACGGCACGCCCCCCTGCGATCTCCACTCCGTGAACCATGCCGTTGCCGAGGAACCAGTGGTAGGTCGCCGGGTCCGCGGCGATCGGGTTCGGGCCGATGCGCAGCAGGCGTCCGTTCAGCGCTTCGGGGATCTCACCGCGCACGCGCAGATCGTGGGCGGTGCGCTCTTCTTCGATGGGCCCAAAGTTCCCCGAGAGATACAGATTGTCGGTCATGAGGATGCTCCTTCGGTGGACGTCGTGGGCGGCGTCCGGTGATGGGAATCGGCAGGGGAGGTCGGGACGCGCTCCGCGAGCGTGCCCGTTTGAATCATCAGTTCGATCAGGTGCGTGAGGACCGCCTCGAGCGAGGCGCCGGGGATCGCACCTTGCACGGCGCCCTGATTCCACAGCGAGGCGACGCCGTGAACGCCGGCCCAGACCGCTCCCGCCAACTCTCGCGTCTCGCGCTCCGGTTGCCAGCCGCTGTCCTGGGCAAACCGCACCAGCTGCACGACGTGCTCGAAGGCCGCTGGGGCGTGCCGGCGAAAGCGCTCGTTGTCGTCGTCGATCTCGCCGGGTCGGAACATCAGGGCGAACAGGCCGGGGTGCGCGACGGCGCAGTCCACGTAGGCGCGAGAGGCAACCTTCAGCCGGGCCAGCGCCCCGGCACCCGGAGCGAGCTGGGCTCCCGACTTCTCGACTGCGCCGTGGAGACGCTCGAATCCGTGGGAGGCGAGCTCGGCCTTGAAGTCGGCCAGGCTCCTGAAATGACGCAGGGGGGCGCCATGGGAAACGCCCGCGGCGCGTGCCACTCGCCGCAGGGTCAGCGCCTCGACCCCCTCCTCCTCGAGGAGCGCGAGCCCGACGTCGACCAGGCGGGCTTCGAGGGGGAGAGCGTCCATGTAGACAGTGTCTACCATTTTGTAGACAGTGTCAACACCGAATCGGGCGGCCGTCGGCGCCCGGCCGGAGGGCCTAGCGGTGCTGCGGCCCGGGCAACGGCTGGTTGCAGCGCAGGCCCTCGAGGGGCTCCTCGGTCGCGGTGTCGACCACGACGGGCTGGAGCCGCGGGTCGTGCCGGGTCATGTCCCAACCCCGCTTGTAGACCTGCTCGTTGTGCTCGAGCAGACGGCTACGGATCGTGTACTGGTGGCCCGCTTCGAAGGGGGCCTTGATGAAGCAGTGAACCACGTGCTGCGGGTTCACGGTCGATCCGTCCGTCGAACCGCCATCGCCGAGGTTCTTGTAGGCGGTCCGCACCCGAAACAGCAACACGTGGGTGTCGGGCAGCACGGCGACCGTCGACTCCAGACGCGGGATGGACTGGCCGTCCACCTGGAGGATCGTGGCATCCCCCGGCGCATCGATGATCGCCACTTCTTCGAAGGGTTTCGGCGGGCCGTCGTAGAGGTGAATCGGCGCGAGGCAACCAGCGCTCAGCAGGGCCGGACCGAGTGCCAGCCACAGGCCGAGCCTCCGCTCGGCGGCGAGCCAGGGCCCTGTCCGAGATCTCGGTTCGCGCATCGCTTTCTCCCCGTCCGGCGCCGTGGTGCTCGCCAGATGCGGGCATCAGCATGCACCGCCGGGCGCCCGCTTGTCTCCCATGTTTCACGGTGGCGGCGATCACATCTCGAAGCGGGCGGTCAACCGCTACGCTCACCCTATGGCCGAGACACGGATTCGGGTCGACCTCGCTCGCCAGCGCCTCGAGCTCCTCGCCGGAGACGAGGTACGGGCCAGCTACCCGATCTCGTCGGCTGCGAACGGTGCGGGCGAGGCCGATGGCAGCGAGAAGACGCCGCGCGGTCTGCACACCATCGCGGAGAAGATCGGGGCCGACGCCCCGGACCGGGCGGTCTTCGTGGGTCGCGAACCGACCGGCGAGATCTGCGATGCGGCTCTCTATGCCGGCGCGCCCGAGCGCGACTGGATCCTCACCCGGATTCTCTGGCTCGACGGACTGGAGCCCGGCAAGAACCACGGCCCCGGCGTCGACAGTCACGACCGCTACATCTACATCCACGGCACCGCCGAGGAGGAACGGATCGGCACGCTCGCGTCCCACGGGTGCATTCGCATGTGCAACGCGGACGTTTGCGAACTCTTCGATCAGGTCGAGGTGGGCACCCTGGTCGAGATCCTCGAGGGCAAGCCCGACGCCGAGGCCTGAGCGGAGCGATCAGCGCGCCGGCGGTGTCGTCCAGATCGGCGATGTCCAGGCGCGTTCCTGGATCACCGGGGAGTAGAAGGGCTCTTCGGCCGGATCCAGACAGCAGCTGCCGTAGACGTCGCCGCGCCCGCCCGCGCGCTGCACGGCGGCCGTCGCCGCCGCCGCCTGTTCGGCACAGTCTTCGGCGAAAGGGTTCACGCCGGCGGCCTGGCACTGCAGCGTGCTCCAACGACAGGTCGGGTTCTCGAGCACCCGCGCGTAGTAGACCGCGGGGTGCGCCGGGTCGAAGTCCGGGTCTTCCCAGACGCTGCACAGGGACGCGTGTCCCAATCCGGTCGGTCGACAGCTCGCGTCGACCCCCGCGCCGTTGTCCGCGGAACCCGCGACGTCGATCACGCGCTCGCGGGGTTGGCCTTCGGCATCGACCCAGCCCTTGATGATCTGGATGCGCTGGAGATCGGTGCCGGGGTGCGACGCGACGCCCGGGTCCTTCAGCGCACTCACCAGGAAGCGCGGCGCGCCGGTCTCGGGCGCCGCGGGGAGGTTGCCGCCCATCGGCACGCCGCTGGCGTAGGCCGCCGCCACGCGGTCCGGGTCGTCGCAGAGATCCTTGCCCAGGTCGTAGCCTCCGAAGAAGCGAACGACCGGTCGCGTTCCGCTCGTCGCATAGGTCTCGCGTCGACGCATCGCCGCGAACACGCTGTCGCGCGAGTTCTCCTCGGCCCAGACCACCGCGAGACCGCCCGGGTTGTCCTGGAAGTGGTCCTGCACGTTGCGATAACCCGTATCGCGACGACCGAGGTGGCCGACGTAGTCGTACTCCATGGCGCCGCCGGGCACGGCGCTGTGGGTGTCGGTGCTGCCGATGAAGCCCATCTGGAACGGGTTCACGCCCTGCCGCTGCTCGAGCGCGAGCCCGTCGACGAGCACGTTGCGCACCATGTTGCGCCGGGCGTAGTCGTCGATCGCGACCGCCTTCCCCTCCTCGGTCTGCAACTCTCCAAACAGCGTGCTCAGCGCGGCAAGGTTGTCCGTCTTGTTCTGCTCGAAGGTGCAGAGCTCGTCCTCGGTGCCGACGCCGCGGCCCGCCAGGCGATCGAAGCGACACTCGGAAGCCGCCTTGTGCTGCACCAGTTCGACCAGCGGCTCGAAGAAGCGCCGGTCGTTGGCTTCGGTTTCGTCCTTCGGGTCGGGGAACATCAGCCCGCCCGCCAGATTCGGATTGTGTGGGATCGACAGCACGTCGCAGCCCGGCGCGCCCTCGATGCACTGGGCCCGGAGCTGGCGCCACAGCTCGGGGAAGTTCCGCGTCCCGGTGTCATAGGTGCTGATGGGAAGCGGGATGACCTGTTCGTTGCGGAAGATCACGTTGCGGTGGAGGTTCCGGAAGCCCGGGGCGTCGGTGTACTCGTAGCCGACGAAGGTCGTGAATCGGCACTCCGCCGAGCGGTCGTAGTGCGCCTCTGCGGCTTCTTGAAGCTTCTCCCAGAACACCGAGGCACCGGCCTCGCAGTCGCCGCCAGGCAGGCTGCACGCGACGCTGCGCTCCTTCGTCTCGGACTCGTCGAGGACTCCGAGCTCCACCCACTCGCCGGCCGCAAAGAGTTGGAGATAGAAGGAGTCGGCGCGCGTCAGCACACACAGGGGCGTCCAGTAGCCCATCGACCAGGCGTCCTCGGTGCACAGGTGCATCTCGCCGAGGAACTCGGAGTGGTCGGTCACCGACGTGAAGTCGAGGGGTCGGTCGATCTTCGCCTCGACCGTGGGCTCGCCATCCACGTCGGGCAGCGTGATCGCATCGCCCTTCGCATAGCGGTATGCCTCGTCGGGACCGTTGCGCTGCCCCGAGGTGTAGGAGTCGAAGGAGTAGCGGGTGTGGACGTGCAGATCGCCAAAGAGCGGCTGACGAAGTGGCTCGAAACGAGCACAGTTCTCGCGAACCTCCGTGCGTTCGAAGGACGCAGCGGCCACCGCGTTCGTCTCGGATGGCGTTTCGGAGGGCATCTCGGCACCCGTCTCGGACGCGGTCGCTGCCACGCACCCAAAGCCGACCGCAAGGGCCACCCAGGCGTAGATCCGGACCCCGTTCGATCGTCGCATGCAATGGCCTCCTCGCTCGGGCGCGTCCCGCCGGTGCGCCGCAAGTGGCTCGCATCCTACCGCGCAACCCGCGGCGCCCGCTGCCTCCGCTATTCTGCGGCCGGTGCCGCCGCTCGAGTGCCTTCGCTTCGAAGACCTCTCCCCGTACCTGCTGCTGCGAAACGGGAACTACCTCTACAAGGTGCCGTTTCGCGACGATTTCGCGGTGGTGAAGGTCTATTTCGGCAGCCGCGGCGGCTTTGCCAACCTGGTCAAGAGCGCCGAGAACGTGCTGCTCGCGGGCCAGACGTCATACATGCCCCGCACCCGCCGACGCATCGAACGCGAATGCCTCGACGTGTGGCGTCGACACGGCTTCCGGGTCTACGAGACCTACGACGACGTCCGCGTCGAAGCCCCCGGCTGCCCGGATGACGGCTACACCGTGTTCGAGTACCGCGACGGCCCGAAGCTCAACGCGTATCTCGCGGACGCCCAGGTGCCCGAGAGCGAGCGCTTCGACACCTATCGGCGCTTCCTCCTCGAGTGGTCGCGCCGTCACGAACTCGCGATCGCCGAACGGGAACCCCGCCTCGTCCACGAGAACGGAGATGGGAAGCACGTGCTCGTCTTCGACGACGGCTTCCACTGGTTCGACTTCGAGATGATCTGGCGCAGCGCGGCGCGCGTCGAGGAACAGGTCTGGCACGAGATCGTTCAGTACGTCTGGAACATCCACAAATCGATTCCCGAGTCGCTGCGCGGGCGCCTGCTCGACGAGACGGTGACGAGCTACCCGGACCTCGCGCGGCTCCGCGCGGCCTGCCTTTCGTTCCTGGAGCACCCGCGCCTGGGTTGGCGAATGGCGCGACGCCTCGATCGCACCCTGCGTGCCCGCGCGCGCAAGCCGACGTCGAAGTACAACGTCGCCCAGCAGCTGCTGGACCGGCTCGCATCATGACCGAGGCCGTCTTCTCGTTTTCCCCGTGGAGCACCATTCAGGACGGCGGACCCGGCGGCGCCGGCAACCGCATTCTGCGCTGGCACGAAGACGGCTCGACCGCGCTCTTGAAGCTCTACTTCCGGCGCACGCCGTGGCCGAAGGAGATGCTGAAACGGGCGACCTGCGGACCGGTCGAGGCGCGCCTCGGCGTCACGGCCGAAGAGCGCTGCCAGATCGAGCGCGATCATCTCTCGCTCTGGCACGACGCCGGGTTCTGCGTGCCGAAGCTGCTGACCCTGCCGCTGCCGTCCGGAACCGAGACCCGCACCGCCAACTGGATGGAATACCTCGATGGTCCGCTGCTGTCGGGCTGGATCGCGAACCCCGACCTATCGGTCCCCGAGAAGACGGCGCTCCTGGCGCGACTGGCCGGAGAGTGGGGCGCGCGCCACCAGCGCGGAGTCGACTCCGAGGACGTGCGTTTCTTCATCGAACACGCCGGACTGAAGCACGTCGTCCTCAGTGACGAGCGACTCGTCTCGATCGATCTCGAGACCCGCTTCCACCCGAAGCTGTGCCCGTGGAGCGCTTTGGCCCGCGAGACGTCTTCGGTGCTGCGATCGATCTGGCGCCACGCGCCGGGCGACTTCGACGTGCTGGCGCGATCCTTCGTCGACCACCACCCGCGTCCCGAGCTGCTGCTCCGGGCGGCGCGGCGCGGCCTGGAAGAGCGCGGCCTCGTCGCGCGCATCCGGCGTTCGACCCACCGCCGACAGAGCGATGGCGGATCGAAGACCGAGATGCTCGGCTGGCTGCACGACGCCGTGGAGCATCGCGCACCCTAGCTCTGGGCTCAGGCCCCCTCGCGCAGGACGTCGCGCGCGATCGTGTTCAGCTGCATGAAGGTCGTCCCCTCGTAGATCTGGGCGACCTTCGCATCGCGCAGGTACTTCTCGGCGGGGCACTCCTCGGTGACCCCGATGCCTCCGTAGACGTCGATGCAACGGCTGGCCACCGACTCGGCGACGCGACTGCCGACGAGCTTGGTCATGGCACCAGCGCGAACGATCGGCAGACCCGCTTCGCGTGTGCGCGCGGAGTTGTAGACGTGGAGGCGCATCGTCTCGACGTCGGTCGCGCACTCGGCGAGCAGGTGCTGCACGGCCTGGAACTCGCCGATCTTCTGACCGAACGCCTCGCGCTGCCCCGCGTACTCGACGGCGCCCGCTAGCGCACCCTCTGCCAGGCCGAGCATCTGGGCCCCGATGCCGATGCGTCCCTCGTTGAGCGTCTCGATCGCGAGCTTGTAGCCCTGGCCGACTTCGCCGAGCACGTGGTCACCGGGCACTTCGACCTGGTCGAGGGTCAGCTCACAAGTGCTCGAAGCGCGCACGCCGAGCTTCCCTTCCTTCTTGCCGACCTTGAAACCCGGCATGTCACGCTCGACGACGAACGCGGTGATCCCGCGATAACCGGCACCCGGGTCCACGTTCGCGAACACCACGTAGATTCCCGCCTCGGCGGCGTTCGAGATCCACAGCTTCTGGCCCGAGAGACGCCAGTCGTTGCCCGACTTCTCGGCGCGGGTTTCCAGTGCGAAGGCGTCGCTGCCCGAGCCCGCCTCGGAGAGTGCGTAGGAACCCACGGTGTCCGTGGCCAGGCGCGGCAGGAACTTCTCTTTCTGGGCATCCGACGCCCAGTGCAGGAACTGGTTCACCACCAGCGTGTTCTGCACGTCGACGGGGATCGCGAGCGCCGGATCGACGCGGGCCAGCTCTTCGATTGCCAGGATCGACATGAAGAAGGTCGCGCCCGCTCCGCCGTACTGCTCGGGGATCTCGATCCCCATCAGCCCCAGCGCGAAGAGCTCGTCGAGCAACTCCCTCGGCTGCTGGCGGTTGCGCTCCATGTCGGCGACGAGCGGTCGTACCCGCTCTTCGGCGAACTCCCGCACGGTGTCGCGAAAGATGCGTTCGTCTTCGGCCAGCTCGGTGATCGGTTGGGTCATCGCAATTCCTCGAAGTCTCGTGGGGGGCCGATCCGCGTTCAGCCGGGGGCGGCGGGCGGTGGCGCCTGCCTATACTAGGTGCGGAACGCCCCGCTCGCCGGGCAGGTCTGGAGAATCCCTTGCCCACCGAGTCCCTCGACGTCGAACGCTCCGGTCCGCTCCTACACGTCTGGCTCTCGCGACCGAAGCAGCTGAACCCGATCAGCACGTCGGTGCTGCGCGAGCTCGGCGATCTGTTCCGGAACCTGGAGACCGACTTCGACATCCGCGCCGTGGTGCTCGGCGGCCGCGGCCGCAGCTTCAGCGCCGGGGCCGATCGCCGCGAACGCCGAGAGCCGGACGAGGGCGCGACCGAGCGCGAGCGCCGCTGGTTCTCCCAACTCGGGCGACGCGCCTGTCAGGCCATCGAGGACTGCGAGGTCCCCACGATCGCGCGCGTCCAGGGGCATGCCTTGGGTGGCGGCTTCTGTCTCGCCCAGTCCTGCGACTTCCGCGTCGCGGCCGAGGACGCCGAGTTCGGTCTGCCCGAGGTGGAGCTCGGCCTGCCCCTCACCTGGGGAGCGGTGCCGCGGCTGATCCACGAGATCGGGGCCGCGCGCGCCCGGGAGCTGGTAATGCTGGGGACGCGCATCGACGGACGGCGCGCGGCCGAGATCGGGCTCGTGCATCGGGCGGTGCCCGCCGCCGAGCTCGACGACGCGGTGGCGCAGCTGGCCGAGCAGGTGCTCGCGTTGCCCGAACTCGCGGTGCACATGACCAAGACCCAGCTCCGCGGCTATGCGCGCCGCGACAGTCTCGGCGATGCCAGCGAAGCCGACGGCGACCTGCTGGGCCAGGCGTTCCAGAGTCCAACCCTACGCGAACGATTCCGTCTGTAGCGGAACGCCGCTCCGCCGGCGTGCCGGGGACGGCGCAGCGCAGTCGAGAGAGTGGGGTTTGCCCCTCTCTGTGACGTCAATCACCGGCTGCGATCGGTCGATACCTGTCTGGGGACCCGCGATTCCTCGGACGGGAGACCACCTTGCGCTCGAAACCTCTTCGCCTGTCTCATGCGGTCGTGCTCGCCTGTCTGGCGTCGTTCGCCCTCGGCTGCGCGTCGCTGCAGCACCACAAGGACACGGGCGCCTTCATCGGGCAGCCCCTCCACACGGGCGAAGCGCGTGCCGCCCAGCGCCTGGCCGGCGAGCTTGCTTCCGATGCCACGATGGCCACCTAC
Source organism: Myxococcota bacterium (assembly GCA_039030075.1). Lineage (NCBI taxonomy): Bacteria > Pseudomonadati > Myxococcota > Myxococcota bacterium. The sequence continues at coordinate 154,625 of JBCCEW010000003.1, forward strand.
GCGGAGAAGCACGGCAAGCCCGACTACTTCTACATCGAGAGTCGTCAGAAGCTCTACTTCTTCTATCTCCAGCGAGACCGCGCCGCCAAGTTCGAACGCGTCCTGCTCGAGGACAGCCAGGTCACCGAACTGGGACGCATCCCGGGCAGTCTCCTGAAGCGGCTGCCGGAGACGGTGCGAGCCCAGCTGCAGCGTCAACGGCAGGTGGGACAGCGCCGAGCCCAGGCTCAGGCGAAGCGCGCCAAGGTGCGCGCCGCACACGCCCCGAGGCGCGCCTCCTCGCCCGCATCTGCTGCACCGGGCGGCACCTACTTCGGCGGGTTCGAGGTCGACTCGATCGTCGCTCGGATGCGCGAACCGATGACCGCAGCCGACTCGGGTGTTTCGGGTTGGCGTGCATCGAAGCGGACCGATGGCGCCACCGCGTACACCGCGAAGCGCGGCTCGGCCCGCTACGAGGTCGCACATCAGCGCGTGGCGTTGACCGTAAAGATGTCGTCGAAGCGAACCAAACTGCCCGGCCTCGCCCGCCACGAGATCCTGCGACTGAACAGCGCGATCTTCGGCGCCAAAGCGAAGGCCGTCACGCGCACGGTCATGGGCATGGCCGAACGCGCGGCTGCCGATCGCTCGGGCGCGACGGCGTTCGCGAAGCGCGTACAGGGCCGCACGATCCGGATCGGACGTCGTACCGACGCAGGTGTCTTCGCCTACTCGGTCCACCCGTAGCCGAGAGCGCGCGCCTGACACGAAGGCGCCCCCAACGAAGAACGCCCGGCCACGAGGACCGGGCGTTTCGAGGAGCGCGAGCGGTGTGGCTCGCGGGCCTGACTACTTGCGACGTCGCTGGGCCGCGTAGGCGACCAGCAGGCCGGTGCCGAAGATCAGCGCCGCACTCGGCTCGGGGACCACCGAGCCAGGATGATCCGAACGATCGCCGTCGTACGGGGAATCGCCGCCGTCGCCGGGCGTCTCGCCATCGATCGGAACCAGGATCGGTCCACCGTCACTCGCGGCCGCCGCTGCGGAGAGACCCGAACCACCGCTTCCGCTGCTGCCACTGCTTCCGTCGCAGTCGGCGCCCATCAAGAGCGCAGCCATCGCCAGCAGGCTGAGTACGAAGTGTCGTCGCATAGGAACGGTCTCCCGAGGCGCCGCGCGGCAGGCTGCGGCGGTTCGACCGGTAAGTGGCCGGCCAGGTCTCAACAGTGACGGCGTTCCAGGCGACTTTTTTTAATGAAATCGGCTAGATAGGGGACTTCACGAGCACGCAACGGGGGCCTTTGAAGCCCGTTCCGAAGCGTACTTCGCGGGGTCCTTGCACACGCCTGAGCGTGCGCGCCTTCAGGCGTGCGAGCGCCGTTTCCGGAGCACCCAGTGGCGCAGCAGCATTCCGAGGCTCACCGTGGCCGCGGCCCAGGCCGCCACGCGCAGTGCGTGAAACACGGGGAGCTCACCGATGCGCAGATCGGGTGCAGCGATCTTCACCCCGTAGGTTGCTACCAGCAGCGCAAAGGTCACAGTCGTTGCGGCGAAGCGCGGCTCTCGCGTGCGGACCCAGCGCAGCGCGAAGAACGGCGCGTGGGTCGCGAACACGACCAGCAAGAGCGTGTCGCTCACGCGGGCTCTTGACTCGCGCTCCGCCCCGCACGCCGACCGAAGAAGGTGCCATCGCCCAACGACAGACCACTGCTGTAGCCACCGACGGACAGGCCCGAGGTCGCGCGGCCGGCCGCATACAACCCGGGGATCGGTGCGGCCTCGGGGTCGAGCACCCGGCCGTCCACATCGGTGTGAAGACCACCGAGGGTGAACGCCGCGTAGAGCGAGTTGTCGGTGGTGCAGTCGAACGCGCCGAAGGGCGGCGCCACCAGCGGCGTGACGTACTTCGCAGCCTTCTGGAAGACGGGATCGACGCCGTCGGCCGCGTGCCGGTTGTAGAGCTCGAGGGTCGCACCGAGACTGCCCGGAGGCAGACCCAGCTCGGCTTCGAGCTCGTCCGGCGTTTCTCCGACCGCCACCAGTTCGCGCGGATAGTCGGGCTGTTCGAAGACCGCGTCGTCGACGACCAACCACGCCTTTCCGTCGCGGCCCAGCAGGGCGCGCTCGCCGAGCTGTCCGTAGTAGGCGTCTTCGTTGGTGAAGCGCTGGCCGCGGGCGTCGACCATCACCCCGCGCTTGAGTCCCCAGGGTTGGGTGGCGGGCAGGGAGATCGAGACCGCATCCATGTGGAGCGTGGCGGCACCCGCGGCGATGCCGAGCCGGATACCGGAACCGTCGTCACCCTCGGCACCGACGCGCACCTGGCAGCGCCGGGTGAGCGGCGCGTGTGCCTCGAGCATCGTGTCGTTCTGGATGAAGCCGCCCGTCGTCAGCACGACTCCGCGGCGCGCACGGATCCGGCGCTCTTCTCCGAAGTGGTCGCAGACCAACCCGACGATGCGATCGTCGGAAGCGCGGACGAGCGCGCGGGCTCGGTGGTTGGTGGAGAGCCGGGCCGGGCTCGCGTCCACGGCGGCCACGAGCTTCCGCATCAACAGTGGCCCGGTGGCGTGCTCCTGCTGAGGGACGTGACCCCGCGGCGCAGGAACCGCAATGTCGCAGTACGGATGACACTGCTCCGAGCCCGACCACACGAGTCCATCGTCGGTCGGCGGCTCCCCGCTGACGCCCTCATAGAAGACCGCTTTGAAGGGAACGTCCTGAGCGACGAACCAGGCGTAGTGCTCGACGGATCCCTCGCAGTAGAGCGAGAGCTTCGCCTCGTCGGGGGAGAGGCCGACCGAGGCCTGCAGATACTTCTCCATCTCTTCGGGCGAGTCCTCGAAGCCGCAGGCCTTCTGCAGGGGCGTCCCGCCCCCGAGATAGAGCACCCCGCCGCTCATCGCGGACGTTCCCCCGCCACCGCCCGCGCGCTCGAGGACGAGCACGTCCACGCCGGCCGCCGACGCCTCCAAGGCGGTTGCCGCACCGGCGGCACCCAGGCCGACGACGACGACGTCGGCGGTGTCGTCCCAGGACGGGATCTCGGACTCGTGGACGATGGCCGTGGACATTGGGGGTGTCGCCGCGCGCTCCTTCGACTCAGCCGCCCGACACCGCTTCGACGGTGTCGAGTTCGGCGCGTGGCGGCGTGGCGTCGGCGCGATCCGCCAGATAGCCGGGCGGCAGCGCGACACGCTGGGTGCTGCCGCGCTTGCCGCGCGGCAGGCGCATCGCGTGGGCGGGGAAGGGTTCGTCGCCGTTCGTGTCGGCGAGGATGTCGCGCAGCTCGCCCAGGCTCTCGATGCGAATCAGGGCGTCGCGCAGCTTGGTGCTCCCGGGAAAGCCCTTCGTGTACCAGGTCGCGTGCTTGCGGAAGTTGCGCGCGCCCATGCGCTCCCCCATCCACGCGCAGAGTCGCTCGGCGTGATCGATCATCACGGCGGCAACCGCACCGAAGTTCGGCGGGTCTTCGGGCTCGCGCCCGGAGAAGACATCGGCCAGGTCGCGGAAGAGCCAGGGGCGTCCGAGGCAGCCCCGTCCGACGACCACGCCGTCGCAACCGGTCTCGCGCATCATCCGCAGGGCGTCCCACGCTTCCCAGATGTCGCCATTGCCGAGCACCGGGATGGTCTCGACCGCGTCGACGAGCGCCGCGATCGCCTCCCAGCGCGCCTCCCCCGAGTAGAGCTGAGCGGCGGTGCGCGCGTGCATCGCGACGGCGGAGCAGCCCTCCTCTTCGGCGATGTGGCCGGTCTCGCGGAAGGTGAAGAGATCCTCGTCGATCCCCATGCGGAACTTGATGGTCAGCGGGATCTCGCCCGCGGCGCCCACCGCAGCGCGCAGGATGTCGCGAAGCAGATTCGGCTTCACGGGGATCGCCGCTCCACCGCCCCGGCGGGTCACCTTCGGAACCGGGCAGCCGAAGTTGAGGTCGATGTGGTCGACCCACCCCTCGCCCACCAGGAACCGGACCGCCTCACCGGTGTAGTGAGAGTCGACGCCGTAGAGCTGGAGGCTCCGCGGCTTCTCGCTCGGATCGAAGCCGGCGAGCCGAAGCGTCTTCGCGTTGCCCTCGACGAGCGCCCGCGCGGTGATCATCTCGCTGACGTAGAGCCCAGCGCCGAAGCCCCGGCACAGGGTCCGGAAGGGCGGGTTCGTGATGCCCGCCATCGGCGCCAGGACCACCGGCACCGGGAGCTCGAGCGGCCCGATGCGCAGGGGCGCGAACTCGCCCGGCTGGGCCGGACGCACACCGCGGTTGCGCTCGCTCACGTAGCTCGGGTCCATGCGGGAGGAGTACCCCGAACCCCGCGACCGAGCCAGCCGGTGCTTTGCCCTGGGCCACGACTCTGCCAAGCTGAAGGCATGGCCCCCCTCCGACGCCATCTCCGCAGCAGCGACCCCCCGAGCGCGGCGCGGCGCCAACCGAGCGCCGCGAGGATCCGCTAGTTGGAGGGCTGGGCGAAGATTTTCGCGGGCTACGGCTCGGCGGCGCACAGCCTGGCGGAGCAGCTCGACCGCAGCGGCGTCCCGGTCTTCGAACGGCTCGAGGAGGCGCCTCGCACCACCGAGAGCGGCGCCCTGCCCCAGACCGAGGTCTGGGTCCCCGAAGACGAGCGTGACCACGCCCAGCGTCTCGTCGAGCACTGGCGCACCCACCACCACGTGCGGGTGGATGGCATCACGGGACGCCTGCTGCGCGTGTTCGCGCTGAGCGCGTTGGTCCCGATCCTCTGGATCGGAGGCGCTTGGCTCGCGCCCGAGCGCGTCCCGCCGACCTCGGTCAAAGGGCTCGGGGCCGCCTGGGTGGTCGCGCTCGTGCTATTCGCCCAGATCGAGCACCGCCGACACCACCGCGAGCGCATCGACCCCTGGGCAGCACCGCCGCGCTAGAGCGCGCTGGCCCCGCCCACGGCCCACCGCTTCAGGGGGCCGGCACCGGAGGCGCGACGCGGCCTCCCACCTCGCGGGAGAAGCCGACCCGACCGGTGCCCCCCACACCCGCGGTCCCGACCGTCGAGGTGAAGCCCGTCAGGAACTGCAGGCCCAGATTCGACTGGACGTCGATCTCGACGATGGTCTCGAGGGTCGGATAGGCACCGCACGCCTCGCCCTCGTCGCATACGACGAAGTCGTTGTCCGAATCCGTCCCCGCGATCAGCATGTACTGACCGGGCTGCACGTTCCCGAAGGCGAACGAGTACGAACCCGACACGGGGTCGACTTCGACGAAGTCGACGGTGGCGAGTGTCCCCGGCTCCACGAGCAGCACGAAGTGGTGGCCGGCATTCGACTGGGCCGCGGTGGCGTCGCCGACCTGCATGATCACCGGCACCATCACGTCGTTGGAATCCGAGTCGAAGGTGATCGTCCCGGTGTAGAGCCCGTCGGCGAGTCCGGAACGGTCGATGGTCGCGGTGTAGTCGCCGAGGCCGTCGGCACCCACGGTGGCCGGCGTGATCGTGAGCCAGGGCATGCCGTCGTCGCTCATGAAGGTCGGGGCCATCAGGTTCAGGGCGGCCATCGCGTTGCCGCCGTTGCGCGCAGTCACCGTGAAGCTGTTCGCGAGGAACCCGTAGTTCAGCGCGTCGGGCTCGATGCGCAGCACCGGTGCGAGGACGCCGCCGCCACCTCCGCCCTCGGCGGCTTTGTTCACGGCCTTGACCGCATCGATCAAACCCGCGCCGAAGAAGTTGGGACTGCCGATGTCCTCGGTGATCTCGCCGAGGTTGATCGCGTTGTCGATGTCGACCGGGGTGAGCGCCGGGTTCACCCCGAGCATCAGCGCCAGGATGCCCGCGACGTGGGGCGTCGCCATCGAAGTGCCCTGGTAGAAGGCGTAGACGAAGTCGTTGTTCGCGACGTCGAAGAGCGTGCTCAGCACGCCGTCGGGGAAGCCGTCACCGTCGGTATCGCGGGTGAAGTCGCCACCGGGTGCAGCGATGTCGATGGTCGCCCCGAAGTTCGAGTAGGGCGCCAGGAGCTGGGTCGGACCCACCGCCGACACGGAGATGACGCCGGCATAGGCGGCCGGGTAGATCGGTGCCGACGACGCGTCGTTGCCGGCCGCAGCCACGATCACCATGTCGTGGTCGTTCCGCAGCGTGGTGACCAGATCCTGGAAGGTCTGGTTGAAGCCGGGACCGCCGAGACTCAGGTTCAGGATCTGGGCGGTGGCCGGGGGCGTGACCGAACAGGCGTTGTCGAGGCCGGCCGCGTACCGCATCGCCGCCATGATGTCGAAGTCGGTGCCGCCGCCGACGCCCAGTACGCGCAGGGGCATCACCTCGGCGTTCCAGGCGACTCCCGCGACACCGTTGGCGTCACCGCCGCCCTGGAGCGAGGTCCGCGCAACCACCGTGCCGGCCACGTGGGTGCCGTGGAAGGAGCTGCCGCCGGCGGCCAGGTCGCCGGGATCGTCTGGGTTGCCGTCGCAGCCGTCGCCGTCGTTGGAGATGGCCGTGCTCTGGATGAAGTCGTAGCCGCCCACCAGCTGACCGGCGAGATCGGGATGGGCGGTCCTCACGCCGGTGTCGATCACCGCGACGATCACGCCGTTGTTGTCGGACACACCGTCCCAGGCGGTCGGAAGGTTGACCTGCTGGTAGTGCCACTGGAGCGGGAAGAACTCGTCGGTGGGAACGGCGCTGGGCTGGCGGATGTAGTTGAGGTCCGCCGACTGCACGTCGGGCTGGGCGCGCAGCGCCTCCACCATCTTCTGGGTGTCTTCGCGCAGGCGGGCCTCGGGATCGGCGGCGACGATGCTGCGGGTCGGGGCGTCGTCCGAGATACCCAGCGCGGAGAAGGCCAGCGCCCGGTCGTTCGGGTCCTTGCAGGAATAGAGCATCGGGCCGTCGGCGTCGCCGGCCATGTAGTCCATGGCGAAACGCCCGGCCGCGGCCTGGGCGCTCATCACGTTCATGGGATGACTCGGCCCGTCGTGGTAGCGGACGATGATCTCGCCCGGGACGAAGTCCATCAGCGGGGCCGGGCCGTCGGCGCGCATCCCGGTCTGGCCGATCGTGAGCGTGTAGTTCGAGAAGCCGGCGGTGGCGACGACGACGACGTAGTAGTCGCCCGTCGTCATCACGGTGATCTCCTCGCTGCGACCGGTGGAGGTACTGCTCGCCACGAGCGTCGTGTCGAGCATGCGCAGCTCGAGGTCGACGTTGTTGGTGTTCCCATCCTCGGCGATCTGCAGCCGCACGGTCTGGCCTGCGGCGAGAGAGACGCGGAACCAGTCGGCCGCGTCACCCGCCACCGTGGTGCGGCCGTCGGGAACCCCGAACGGCTTCGCGCCCGCGACGTTGACGTGCCCGCCCAAGGTGACCGGGTTGCTGATCTCCTGGGCGGTCACCGAAGAGTCGTTGGCCGTGAACGGCGCACTCGGGTTGTTCGTATCCGAGTCGACCTGGGTCGAGACCGCGGCGGGCATCGAACCCGTGATCGTGTAGGGAGGACCGGACGCGCCGCCGCCGCCACCGCCTCCGCCGCCGCCACAGGCGGATGCGAGCGCAAGCGCGATCCACGCGATCGAGACGCGCGCCAAGATCGCTCTTCGTGTCGATCGCCAACGACCCTGGGGTTCCGGCATCGCTACTCCCATGCGCTTGGCCGCGGCAACAAGCGCGTGGCCCGGGCGGTCTCGGGATGCACCGCCTCGCTTTCTTCCATCGGCGAGAACGGCTGGGATCTGGTGGGGGAGATCACAGTTGCGCCTCGGCCACCGGCCAGGTGCTCATCGACGCGCCCCGCGGCGGTCTTCAGCCGTGTGCAAGTACGGGGCGCAACCCTCCTCAGAGAGAGGGTATCCCTCCAGCGGGGGCCGGTTGCGCGGTTTCCGTGCCGCAGGGGTGACCGACCCGCGAGAGCGCATCGCAGAGGGCCGTGATCGAGGGGCCTCGGACCCCGCCGCCGGCCGGCACCGCCGCCTGGGCCGCGAGGAAGAGGGCGCGCCGCGCCTCGACGGGGGTCGCGCCACTGCCCACCAGCACCGCGAGCGCGCCGCTCACATGGGCCGCCGCAAAGCTGGTGCCGGTGGCGAACGCGAAGGCGTCGCCGGGAACGGTGGAGAGGATCTCGGTTCCGGGCGCCCACAGCTCGGCGGACAGACCGTGGTTGCTGCCCGCATAGCGCTGACCCTCGGCGTCGAGCGCGCCCACGCCCACGACGGACGCGTAGGCTGCCGGGTAGCGCGGCTCCCCGGTCCCCTCGTTGCCGGCGGCCGCCACCACGACGGCGCCGAGATCGTCGAGCCGATCCGTGGCGCGCTCGAGCAGCGGGTTGTGGGGCCCGACGAGCGAGAGGTTGAGCACCTGGGCGCGCTGTTCGCGGGCGACGTCGAGCCCGCGCAAGAGGTCGAAGAGGCGACAGTGATCGCGCGCCGTCGCGCCGAGAGGACGACAGACCGGGATCACGACGACATCGGCGTCGGGGGAGGCCCCGACGATCCCGAAGCCATTCGCCGCCACCGCGGCGATGACACCGGCGCTGAGCGTGCCGTGGACGGCCGGTGCCACACCCGGGCCGCGCGAGATCGTGGCCACGCGGAGCCCGTCGAAGTCGCGATGGGTGCGCTGGGGAGCCGAGTCGAGAACGGCGACGCGCGCCCCCGCGCCGGTCGACACCCGCCGCGCCGCGTCGATGCCGAGGCGATCGAGGCCGTGCTGCATCTCGCGGTACGGATCGTCGACGGGCACGACGCGCTCGGCGGCGGTCGTGTAGACGTGGTTCGGCACGATCCCGACATCGTCGGGCAGGGAATCGACGAGATCGCCGGGCGCGGCATCCTCGGCGCCAGCCAGGCGTGCGACCGTCGCGCACAGCAGGGGGCTCCAATACGAGTCGACGACCCGCGTCCCGCCGGCGAGCGTGTAGCCGTCCGCGAGGGACCCGTCGCCCCGCTTCGGCACCACCAGCAACGCCTCACCCGCGACCTGCTGGGCGACGTCACTCGGAGGCGCCTCGGGCAGCGTGATGATCGGACCGGTCCCCGGGCGCGAAGCGGCAACCCCAGGGTCGGCACTCGGCGCCAGCTGGGCGTACTCGCGCGGCAGCGCGATCGGCTCGCATCCCGCGTCGGTAGCGGCGGCTACCCGCAGCCCAGCGCCGGCGAAGGCCAGACACACGAATGCGGCGAACGCGCGCCTGGCGGCACGCCCGTTCGGTCGCGAACCGGGAGGGGTGGGATCAGCCTGATTTTGGTTCCGCGAATCCTGCAACGCCTCGGCCATCTCCTCGCAGCAATTTCAGCGCAGCCTCGACGTCGGCGCCCGGGTTCAATCGGACGCGATACACCCCTCGCTCGGAGGGTCCGGAAATCAAGCTTGCCCCCGCCGACCGCAGCGTCTGCTGGATCGCAGCCGCCGTGGCGTCGGGTCGGAACACGATCTCGAGCTCGGGCCCGGCCATGGCGGTGACCGCCGTGGCCGAAGCCGTCTGGTAGGCCGGAACCTCCCGGGCCACCCAGATCACACCGATCGTGGCCATCCCGGAGACCAGGGCGACCAGCAGACCGGCGGCCATCGACAGCGGCTTCGCCGCCCGCAGGTGCAGCTCCTGGCGGAGTCGACGCGGCAGGGCGGCCTCGGCCATCTGGCCTTCGGCCTTCTCGTAGGAGTCGATGTGCTCGGTGACGCGGGCATAGACCCGATCCGGATCCGGTACCTCGATCTCGGGCTCTTCTTCACCCGCGATGTACGCGATCTCGGCACGGCAATCGGCGCAGTCGGCCGCGTGCGACTCGACGGCACCGCGCTCCTCGATCGAGAGACCGTCGGGGTACCAGGGGATCCAAACCAGGATGGTGTCGGGGCAGGACGAAGTTTGGGCCATGGGGACTACCTCTGGCTCTGGGGCAGGTAGCGGGAGAGACTGCGCAAGCGCGTGCGTGCGCGATTCACCCGCGTCTTGACGTTCGCCTCGGAGATCTGCAGCTCTTCTGCGATCTCGGGGTACGAACGTCCTTCGAGGAAGGCGAGGCGCAAGACTTCGCGCTGGCCCTCCGGGAGTTTCTCGATGGCGCCGAGAACGCGCGTGAGCTCTTCGCGCGCGTCGATGGTGGCACCCGCGTCGCCGGGATCCGCCACGCGCGACAGCACCTCGTCCGGTGTCACCTTCACCGAAGCGCGGCGCGGCTGCGCGTAGAAGCGGCGGGCCGACAAGGCCTTGAGATTCGCGATGCCGAAGATCCAGGTCGACACCGGCGATTCACCGCGGTAGGAGGCGGCGTTGCGCCACACCTCGAAGAACACATCGGCCGTCACTTCCTCGGCGAGTCCTTCGTCGCGCACCCGTCGCTGAACGAAGGAGAACACCCGGCGGTAGTAGCGGTCGAACAGAGAGCGGTGGGCCGCGTGGTCGTGTTTGACGACGCGCGCGAGCAGTGCGCGGTCGCTGTTCGGATCGTTGGCGGCGGCCTCGGCTTCTTTCTGCCTTTGGGCGCGTCCGCCGGGAACGACACGAAGCTGCATGGATTTTCCCTCCTGGGCTGTCGGGATGTCCTGAACTCTCAGGACCTTTGCTGTCGTTGTCTTCCAGCGAGATCAGCTTGGTTCTAGTCGTCGCCGGGAGGACCCATCATGGGCGGGGGAGGCTCCGGTTCCACCAACGGGGGGGTCCCGGGCCCGGGGTTTCCCGGCGCATCAGGTAGGTCGAGATCCGGCAGCTTCGGGTCACGGTCGAGACGCGGAATCTCGAGATTTCCGTCGGTTTCCGTGCCCAGACCGCCTCCGGTGCGGATTCCGGGGCCGCCCGCGACGTCCCGCGGGTCGAACAGGTCCGACGGCGGGCCGACCACGTCGCCCGGATCGTCCTCCGGGGACTCGGGAGGCCCTTCCAGAAGATCGCGGCGGGTGACGTCGACGTCGCCGCCCTGGGTGATCCGGGGGTCGGGCTCGGAGCCAGCACATTCCCCTGCGGGGGCGATGCCCGCAGCCCCGCTCGGCGTTCCCGGGGCCATCGCCAGCCAGACGCCGAGCCCGAAGGTCAGGGCGCGCGAGGTGCGGAGGAGGCGATGGGCCACTAGAAGAGCTCCAGGGCAGCCTCGAAGCGCAGGCCCACGACGTGCTGGTCGTAGTCGAAGACCTCGGCGTTCGAGCGGTGGTCGCGGTAGCGATGGTAGGCGGTCGCGGTCAGGCGGTCCGCCAGGGGAAAGCGCAATTGAGTGGTCACCAGGACCACATCCTCGCGCCGGCGAATCTGGGAAAGCGCGTAGGGCTGGCCTGCCACCAGGTTGCCGGGGTCGGGAAACGTGGTCGCGTGGCGGTAGGGGCGATGGACGTAGGCCGCCTGCAGGTCGAGGCCGACCCCGCGCGTCCCGGGCAGCACCCAGGCGAGCCCGGCGAAGCCCTGGTGCGCGTCATGGCTGTAGTCGCGTCCCTCGCCTTCGAAGCGGGCGAACGCATACCCCCCACGCAGGGTCACGGCCGGTAGCGGATCGAGCCGCAGCCGCAGGACGTGGGAGAGGCCGGCACCCCAACCCCAGCCGTCGCGTTCCCGCGCGTCGCGTTCGTCGAGACCCGGCGGCCCACAAACGGTGAAGGGCGGCGGGAGGACCGGGCAGACCCCACCCGCGGCGTCGGGCACGTCGAGCACGCTGAACAGGTACTCGTCGTGGAACAGGCTGGTGAACACCGCCGTCGATTGGTCGGCGGACCAGCCATGACGCAGGGACAACCGGCCCGCGTTCGAGAACAGGAAGGGTTCGGCGTCGACCCAGAGGTAGCGGAGGTCATAGTCGGCCCGGACCGCCGTGGCTTCGCCGAGGGCCCGCTGCACCCACACCGTGGCACCGGGAAAGTGGGTGTCGAAGTCACGCAGATCCGTGTCACCGTGGGCGCGGCCCCGGTAGCTGGCGATGACGCCGAGCGCCGTCGCGTCACGACGGCCGGTCTCGACGCCAGCGCGCGCCTGCCAGACCGCGCGCAGGTCTTCCTCGTCGGAGATGTTGGCGGGGAGCGGCGTGTCGCGACCCGTGAGAACCACGTTGTCGTCGTACTCGGCCCCGACTCCCAGCTCGAGCCAGCCGCGGGCGGCCGCCTCGGGTGGCCGGCGCGGGCGCTCCGCCTCCTCGGCCCAGACGCTCCCCGGCGCCGCCGCGGCCGCCGCATCCAGAGCGGCGAGAGCCTCCTCGCGGGCGCCGAGCTGCGTGAGGGCGCGGCCCAGGTAGTAGGCGGCCGCCGGGTCGACCGCGGCCGCATCGAGGGCGCGAGCGCGCTCCAGGGCGCGCACCGCGGTCTCGGCGTCCTCGCGGGCCCAGGCCAGCATGCCCCGATAGAGCTGCCAGAGCGCGGTGTCCTCCAGCGTGGCGGCGGCGGCGAGGGCTTCTTCCGCCGCGTCGAGCTGACCCAGGTGGTAGTGGGCCCGCGCGAGATCGAGACGTGCGTGGGCGAGGTCGGGCGCGTGATCCAGGGCCTGGCGCAAGGCCTCGACGGCCTGGGCGTGGTCCCCCTGACGCAGGGCGCACTGGCCGAGCCGCCAGGCCGCCGTTGCGTCACCCGGGTTCGCGGCAAGGTGCTCGGTCAGCTCCGGGATCGCGGACGCGCAGCGGCCCTCCAGCGCGAGCCGTTCGCCGCGCGAGCTGGCCTCGGCAACGCCCGCCCAGAGCGCCAGTGCGAGCCACACCCACCCGGGAGGGCCACCGAGCAAGCCCGCTCGACGGGGACGGGAAGGCCTCCTGTACCGCATTCGGGGGCAAGCATGCCGCAACCGACGCGCGAAGGGTGTTCGGAAAGTCGAACAGCGTGAGTCCGCGAGGCGACGCTGGACGCGAACCTGGGGGTGGCGCTGATGGCGACCCCACCGCAGCATGACCGGAGCGCGGGCCCGCGTGGTTGACTCCGCATAAGGAACGCAGATACGGATCCACGCTCCGGCCGGGCTGCGGTAGATGAGTGCCCCCGTTCTCGTCGGGGGTTACATCTGCTTCGCCACGTCCGGAGAAAATTCCGCGCAGGCCGCGTCGCGCCGGGAACCCGTGTTTCACGCGGCCGCGCCCACCCCGATGAACCCCTCGATCCCACAGGAGATTCCATGCCCGCCCTACTCACCGAGACCGACGGCCACGTGCTCACCGTGACGCTCAACCGGCCCGAGAAGAAGAACGCCGTGAACGCGGAAGTGCTGTGCGGGCTCTCGGACGCCTGGCACCGGCTCGATGCCGAAGACGATTTGCGGGTCGCGATCCTCACCGGCACCGGCCCGGTCTTCTGCGCGGGTATGGATCTCTCGGTGATCCCGAAGCTGCGTGCGGGGAAGGCCGACGATGAGTACGAAGAGCGCCTGCTGAAAGAAGGCTCGGTGATCTTCGACGGCTGGCTGAAGACCTACCGGCCCGCGAAGCCGGTGATCGCCGCCGTGGAAGGCTACGCGCTGGCCGGCGGTACCGAGATCCTGCAGGGCACCGACATCCGCGTCGCGGGGCAGGGAGCCGAGTTCGGCGTGACCGAGGTGCAACGCGGCCTGTTCCCGATGGCCGGTTCCACCGTGCGCTTGCCGCGGCAGATGCCCTACACGGTGGCGATCGAAATGCTGGTCGCCGGCACCTCGATCACCGCGCAGCGCGCCTACGACCTCGGCCTGATCGGGCACGTCGTCCCCGACGGCGAGGCCCTCGCCAAGGCCCGCGAGATCGCCCAGCGGATCGCCGACAACGGACCGCTCGCGGTCAAGGCCATCATGGCCACCATCCGCGAGACCGCGACGCTGCCCGAGGCCGAGGCCTTCGGCATCGAGATGAAGCACGGCATGGTCGCCATGTCTTCCGAGGACGCGGCCGAAGGCCCGAAGGCGTTCCTCGAGAAGCGCAAGCCGGTCTTCAAGGGACGCTGATCGCCGCGCCTGCGCGACGGGCGCGCGGTTTCCCAGAGTTGGGGCTGGCATCGAAACGCAAGTCCCATCCGCCAGCGCCCGCCCGGAGACCCCCATGTCCGATCTGCGACCGGACCTCTCGATCCTCGAATCTGTGGACACGACTCGGGAAGACTGGGTCGCGAGCCCGAGCGCACAGGTGCTGCGCAAACGGGTCCATCGCGTCGGACCCGCCGAGTCGGGCCAGGTGACCTCGGTCGTGCGCTACCTGCCGGGCGCCGCGTTCCCAGCGCATGACCACCCGGAAGGCGAAGAGATCCTGGTGCTCGACGGCGTGTTCTCGGACGAGCACGGCGATTGGCCGGCGGGCACCTACCTGCTGAACCCCGAGGGCTTCCGACACGCGCCCTTCTCGAAGGAAGGCTGCGACATCTTCGTCAAGCTACGCCAGTTCCCCGGTACGGATCGGGAACACATCGCGATTCAGACCCGCGATCTCCCGTGGGCTGCGACCGAGACTCCCGGGCTGGAACGCAAAGCGCTCTACGCCCAGTCCTCTTTCCGCGACACCACGACGCTCGAGCGCTGGACCCCCGAGCTCTCGAGCGTGCGCTCCTATCCGGAAGGAGCGGAGCTGTTCGTGATCGAGGGGCAGTGGGAAGACGCGAGCGACGTCCACGGACCGGGCACCTGGCTGCGCCTCCCCACCGGCGCGGAGCACACGCCGCGGGTCTCCGCTCCCTGCGTCGTCTACGTGAAACGCGGGGGCTTCGCCTACCTGAACCCGTCCGAGGCGCCCGCGGCTACTTGAAGTGCGACGCCAGCGCCGGGACCTCGCCGGCTGCGGTCCAGGCTTCCAACCCGTTGCCATAGACGGGCGTCGTCGCGTCGACGGCACCGCTGCGGATCAGCTGCACCAGGTGGGCCTCGGACACGTTGCGGGTGCCCCCCTTGCCATCGTCGAGAAACCACTGGCGTGCGCTCGGCGGCGGCGGGGGTGCGTCGACGCCGGGGTCGGCCGGCTTCGACGCGCTCGGGGGCGGCGGCGGCGCGTCTTCGGGGAGCGCCGCGTCGACCTCGTCACGGGTATCGGTGACGACGCCCTTCCCTTCGTCATAGGTGTCCTTCGCGTCGTCTCGGGTCTCGCGCACGTCCTCCACGAGATCACCGGCGGCACCGACGCCTTCCTTCAGGTCGTCCCAGATCCCAGCGATCGCCGGCGCGCTGCCGAAGCAGAGCGCCACAACGAGCCAACAAGCGAACCGCGTTCCCATATGCGCCTCCTAGGCTTCGAGCCAGCTCGGAACCGGCAGATCCTTCTCTCGCAGGAATGCCGGGTTGAACAGCTTACTCTGATACCGGGTGCCGTAGTCACAGAGCACGGTCACGATGGTGTGGCCGGGC
This sequence comes from Myxococcota bacterium, assembly GCA_039030075.1. Lineage (NCBI taxonomy): Bacteria > Pseudomonadati > Myxococcota > Myxococcota bacterium. The sequence goes on from JBCCEW010000003.1 coordinate 169,823, forward strand.
CCGAGTTCCTTCGCGAGGCGAATCGCCCCGGCGACGTTGATTCCGCTCGATCCACCCAGGCAGAGCCCCTCCTCGCGCAGCAGATCGAAGACGATCGGCAGCATCTCGGTATCGGGGATCGAGTAGGCGTCGTCGATCTGCGCCCCGTCGACGTTGCCCGTCACGCGGCCCTGGCCGATGCCTTCGCTGATCGAGCCGCCCTCGGTGGCCTTGACCTCACCGTCCTTGATCCAGTGGTACATGCAGGCGCCCTTCGGATCGGCGGCCGCGATCTTCACGTTCGGGTTCTTCGACTTGAGGAACTCGGCGACGCCGGACAGTGTGCCGCCGGTACCGATCGCGCAAGAGAAGCCGTCGACCGTCCCGTCGGTCTGCTCCCAGATCTCGGGGCCGGTCGAACGCACATGGCCGCTGCGATTCGAGAGGTTGTCCCACTGGTTCGCGTAGAGGACGCCGTTCGGCTCGGTCTTCGCGAGCTCCTCGGCGAGACGTTCGGCCTGATGCACGTAGTGGTCCGGGTTCTTGAAGGGAACCGCGGGCACGCAGCGCAGCTCGACCCCGCACAGGAGCAGCATGTCCTTCTTCTCCTGGCTCTGGGTCTCGGGCATGAGGATCACGGTCTTGTAGCCGCGCGCGTTTCCGACGAGCGCCAGGCCGATCCCGGTGTTGCCGGCGGTGCCCTCGACGATCACGCCGCCGGGCTGCAGATCGCCGCGCGCTTCGGCGTCCAGGATCATGTACTTCGCCGCGCGGTCCTTGACCGAGCCACCCGGGTTCAAAAACTCGGCCTTGCCGAGAATGGTGCACCCCGTCAGCTCCGATGCCTTGCGGAGCTTGATCAGGGGCGTGTTGCCGATGGTGTCGACGAATCCGTCGCGTACTTCCACGGTTCCTCCAGAGGTGAGCTAGAGATGCTCGGCGGCGCGCTCCAAGAGAGCCGCCTGGTCGGGATCGAGCGCGAGTTCGCGCGCCAGCGCGATCCCGGCCGGGCTCATCTTGCGAAGCGTCTTGGTGGTGATGTCGAGGACCTTCTCCGCGTCGAAGCGCTCGGCCAACGCGGCGAATTGAGTCTCCAGAAAGACGAGGCAGAGGGCGTCCTCGAGGACTTGCACTTCAGGGTCGCGTCCGAGGCCGCGCTTCTGGATCAGCTCGCCGACGCGCTTCGTCATGGCTGCGTCGTAGCCGTGCTCGTTCAGGATGCGTTTCGCCGTTTCCGCGTGCATCGCCTGGAGCGCCTTACGCCAGCGGTGATAGCCGGCCTTGCCCTCGGGATGGTCGGTTCGCGGAATCGACCAGCGGCGCACGTGATGAGCGCGTCCGGCGAGGCGCAGCGCGTCCCCCGCATCGGGTGCCAGCCGCTCGATCCATTCGGAGACCAGCCGAGCGTGGGCCAGCTCCTTTGGCTGCAGCTCTCCCCGCACGACCAACGTGTTCGGGTCGTCGGCGTTCGCCGCGTCGATCGCAGCGAGGGTGCGCTCCAGTTGTCCGCCACTCACGTGAGACATCCTCAGTAGGGCGTCAAACTGGGGTCGATCTGGTGGATCCAGGCGAGGATGCCGCCCTGGACGTTCCAGGTGTTGGTGAACCCGATCTCGCGCATCGCGTTCACGGCCGCCGCACTGCGCATGCCCGATCGGCAGAGCACGACGATGTGCCCGTCCCGCGGCAGCTCGCCGAGACGACCCTCGAGGGTCTGGAGTGGCACGAGCTGGCCTTCCTCGAGGTGGCAGATTTCGTGCTCGTGGGGCTCCCGGACGTCGAGCAGCACGTACTCGCTGCCGGCGTCACGCAGCGCCTTCAGGTCTTCGACGCTGATGTCCCAAGGACACTGCTCCGACACGGGTCACCTCCTGGTTGGGTCGCCGCGGAGCGTGGCGGGTGCCCCTCCGCGTCGCGCCCGCTCGGCGCGAACCCTCCGGCCGCCACCAGCGCGACGTCGCCGAGGGCGCTCGGGACGTGGGCTGGGGAAGACGACGCTGGGGGGATCGTCACCGAGACCTCGCGATCCGTGTGTCGCGAGGCGTCGGGCAGCGACGGCAAAGTAGCCTCGGCAACTGGGTTTTTCACCGCGTCACGGAGGCCGGTCCGGCGACGCTGCCGCCCGGCGGGGCAAGGGTCGGCACGCCGCCAGCGCCGCGATACGCTCGGCCGCCCGATGCGTGACCACCTCTCTCAGCGACGCTCGGGCTGGGCCCGCGCCGGCCTGGCCGCCCTTGGCGGTGGGCTCCTGCTCGCCGCCTGCGCAACGCCCTCCGGACCGACCCACGTCCTCGGCGCGACCGAGACCATCCGGGTGCTCGACGCCGAGCTCGACTTTCTCGCCCTGGTCGACACGGGCGCGCACTCCACCTCGATCCACGCCATCGACCTGCGCATCGCCCACGCCTCGGACGCGATGGCCCAGAACATCGGCAAACCGATCGTGTTTCGCGTCGCGAACGAGCGGGGCGAGACCCGCGAAGTGCGCTCGACGATCTCAGCGGTGGTCTGGGTCAGTACGGCGAACGGCAGCGAGCCGCGCTACCGGGTGCCGCTGCGACTGCGTTGGCAGGGCGTGGAGAAGCGCATCGAAGTAAACCTGCGCGATCGCCGTCCGCTGACCTACAAGCTGCTGATCGGTCGTGACTGGATCCAGGGAGACTTTCTGGTCGACGTGAGCCGGAACGTTCCCGTCGATGCCGCCGCCGGTCCCCCTTGACCTCGAGTGCGCTCGAAGCCCCATCTTCACCTCGATGCCGTCCTGCGATCTTCCAGAGGCGGCGAGGGTCGACGGCCTCGGAACGCGCGTCGACTCCGGAGGAGATGCGCATGGATCCGATCGAGATCTACGGGACGCTGGCGGTGTCGAGCATGGCACTGACCTACGCGCTGGAGCCGCGCGACCCGCGCTACACCGCCCTCTTCGCCGTCGGCTGTGCGGCTTCCGCGGGCTACGCCGTGGCGATTGGTTCGTGGCCCTTCGCTGCGGTGGAAAGCCTGTGGGCCGGAATCGCGCTGCGGCGCTACCGGCGGCGGATCAGTCCCCGCGACGCCAATACGTGAGCAGTCGATCCCCCATCGAGACCAGGGTGCTGGCCACCAGCAGCCAACCCAGCTGACGCACGAATGCGTCGGCCGGCCAGGAGAGCGCGAGCGCGTCGCGCACCAGAGGAATCGCGAGCACCACGTAGTAGGCGATGCCGTTCCAGCGGCCGACTGCGCTCGCACGCAGGGCGTGCCCGGCCACGATGCGCGAGTCGAGGGCGTACTGGGTGAAGGCCAGCGCGATCAACCAGGGCAGCGGCGCGGGCAGCACCCCGGCGCAGGCGAGAGCCGCCGTCCCCGCCGTGACCAGCAACGCGTCGACCGCGTGGTCGGCGAAACCGCCGAACGCCGACTCCTCGCCGTAGCGGCGGGCGACCCAGCCGTCTGCAAAGTCCGTCGCGATCGCGAGACCCAGCAGCCACGCCGCGAGCGGTGTCATCCCCTGGAGGATCGCGCCTGCGATCGCCGGCGCGAGCAAGAGCCGGACCAGGGTGAGCGCGTTTGCGCGCGTCGACCAGGAGGCAGCCGAAGCCATGGATGGAATCTCGCCCGCGCTCCTGGATCTGTCGAGAGGCAGGCGCGACGTGCCGATTCGTGCCCGGCGGGACCCCGCTCCGGGCCACCTACCCGCCGCAGCCAGCGCCGCTACAGTCGCGGCCCGATGCGACGGAACCGAATCCGATTTCGACAGGCAATGACCGTCGGCCTCGCCGGTCTGGTCGCGTGCGGCGCGATCGCGTGCGGCGAAGGCGGCGAGAGCGTCGCGCTCTCCCCCCTCGCTCGAGAGGGGGAGGCGATCTACCAGAACGTCTGCATTGCCTGCCACAACGGCGACCCGAACAAGGACGGAGCCCTCGGTCCGGCAAACGCCGGTGCGTCGGAGGCGCTGCTGCTCGCCAAGGTCGTGAACGGCACCTACCCCGAGGGCTACACGCCGAAGCGTCCCGACAGCTCGGCAATGCCGCGCTTCCCGTATCTGGAGAAGGACATCCCGGCCCTGGCCGCCTACCTGGCCGAAGTGGAGCGGGACGCGCCCTAGGCGGCGGCGAAGCGAACGCCTGCGATTCGCGCGGCGCCGTCGGCTTCGAGCACGCCACGCGCCCGGGCACGCGACGCGAAGGCGTCGGCATCCGCGAGCGCGATGTGCACTTCGACCAGGCCTTCACCCGCCTGGCTCGGCACGAAGCGAAGCTCTCCGCCCCGCGGCAGGCTGAGCGTCCGGCCGTCGCCTTCCGCAACGCCCAGCACCTCGGCCCAGTGCGCCGCGAGCCGTTCGGGCTCGGGGCTCTCGAGCACGGCGCCGGTGATGGCGCTGGAAATTTCGGTGCGTCGGTGCGCACGCCAACTCGGCCCCGCCCAGACCCATTCCTCCCAGGCGGGCATGGCGTCGAAGGACAGGATCGCTCCGAGATGACGCGGGTGGAAGTGCACGCCGCGCGCGCCCTCGTGGGTGCCCTCCCAGACTCGCACCGCCCCAGCGCTCTCGGCGCGCGCGAGCTCGCGCTCGAGGTGGGCGTAGTCGTCACACTGGAGGATCACCATGTAGCCGCTGTCGCCGCCGCGCTTGCGGATCCAGCGCATCGCGGTGGCGTCCTCGCGCACCGGCGAAACCACCTCGAGGTAGGTGTCGCCCACCGGCATCACCACGTTCTCGAGGCCGAAAACGGCAACGCCGGGATCGCGGAAACCCACCTCGATGCCCAGGACATCGGTGAGGGCTTCCACGGTCCCGGCGAGGTCCGTGGCCGCGAGGGCGATCTGTCGGAGCCGCATCGGCCCGTCGCCCGCGCCGGCTAGAGCACGCTCATCAGGATGTACAGGACGATCGTGAGGATCACGCCCACGTGGATCGTGCCGGAAACGGTGCCGAGGAACTTCTGTCGCCCCTGGCCGGTACCCACCAGGCAGTTCGCCTCGACCGCGAAGATCAGCACCAGCGCGATCGCCCAGTAGGCGGTGATGTTCGTGCCGAGCGGCAGCGAAAGGAAGTTGGCCGCCGCCACCATGAAGAACAGCATCGGAATGGAGAACAGCGTGTTGGTGCGCGAAGCCAGGCCCGCCCGCGCGGCACGGGACGCCGCGGCCGGATCGGCTTCGCCGCCGGCGGCGACCTTCTCGGCGTTGGCGATCACGACCTGCTGCGCCGGCCAGATCACGAGCCAGACGTTGAGGAACATCAGCGTGCCCATCAGTGCGCCGGTGAGGATCAGCGTCATGTAGCCGCTGCTCAGCGGGACGCTCTCGTGCCCCCACTTGGTGAGCAGCAACAGGACGCCGGTGATGAAGGTGAACATGGCGCCCCAGCGGAACCACCACAGCGCGTTGGGCACCAGGCCGCGCGTCACCAGGCTCTTCGCTTGACCACCGAGCTCGGTCCCGAAGAACGGCGTCTGAACGAAGTTGAAGTAGTAGAGCATGCCGATCCAGGTGATGCCGGCGAGCACGTGGAACCAACGGAGGAGGACGCTCCAGCCCTCCATGCTGAGGATTTCCATGACGGTCCTTTCTTGGCGTCGGCGGCGCGAGGCGCGCGCGACGGAAACCAGCGGGCTCGAGGGCCTTCCCTGGTTGGGACGGGGCGGGCTCTCGAAGACGGGACGCCAGGGCTTGGCGTCGCGCCCATTCTACATGCGGTTCGGGGCCTTGGCCGGCCTTTTGCGGGTTTGCGAGCGCCCGCTGGAGCGGTCGGAAAGTCCCGTTCCCCGTCGGCTTTCAGGGTTTGTCGGCCCCGAAGATGCACATCGAGAAGTACTGCGAGCCCCCACCATAGGCGTGGCCCAGCGTCTTGCGAGCGCCGTCCACCTGGTGCTCGCCGGCCTGTCCCCGGACCTGCATCGCGGCTTCCGCGTACCGGATCATGCCCGAGGCACCGATCGCGTTCGACGACAACACGCCGCCGGACATGTTGACCGGTAGGTCGCCATCGAGCGCCGTCGCTCCCTCGTAGACCATCTTCCAGCCCTGACTCTCTTCTGCAAAGCCGAGGTTCTCCATCCACATGGCTTCGAACCAGCTGAAGGGGACGTAGATCTCGGCGCAGTCGATCTCCTGACGCGGGTTCTGGATCCCGGCCTGCTTGTAGAGATCACGTGCGGCGTCGCGGCCCGCCTGAGGGTTCACTGCGTCGCGCCCGGGGAACTGGTTGGGTTCGCTGCGCATGGCGGTGGCGTGCACCCAGGCCGGTGCGTGCGGCGCCTGCTCGGCCAGGTCCTCCTTGGCGAGCACCATCGCGCACGCCCCGTCCGAAGACGGGCAGCTCTCGAGGTAGCGGATCGGATCCCAGAGCATCGGCGAGTTCGCGATCTGCTCGAAGTCGATGTCCGGGATCTTGAGGTGCGCGTAGGGGTTCAAGAGCGCGTTCTTGCGATCCTTCAGCGCCGTGCGGATGCCCGTGTCTTCCGGCGCGCCGGAGCGCTCGATGTAGGCGTGGATCAGCGGCGCGAAGTAGCCACCGGCGCCCGCCACCACCGCCACCGAGAAGGGCGGCGAGAGCGTGAGCCCCCACATCGCGTTGCTCTCGGACTGTTTCTCCCACGAGATCGTGAGGACGCGGTCGTGGATGCCCGCGTGGATCAGGCTCATCGCGACGTTCGCCGTCGAACCGCCCACGCTGCCGGCGGTGTGCACGCGGAGCAGCGGCTTCCCCGTCGCACCGATCGCATCGGCGAGGTAGTTCTCGGGCAGCATCACCCCCTCGAACATGTCGGGGGCCTTGCCGATCACCACCGCGTCGACGTCGGCAAAGGTGAGCTGGGCGTCCTCGAGGGCGCGCAGCGCCGCCTCCCGGAGCAGACCGGGCATCGAGACGTCGATGCGCTTGGCGTCGTACTTGGTTTGGCCGATGCCGACCACGCCGCACAGGTTCGCCATGACTACTCGCCCTCCAACACGCAGACCAGGTTCTGCTGGAGGCAGTGCCCCTGGGTCGCATGAGCCACGGCGCGGTCGCCGTCGCCTGCGGCGATGCGCTCGAAGGCGTCGCCGATCCGGTTCAGTCCGCACGAGAAGAGCGTGCGGCTACAAAGCGATCCGCCCGACGGGTTCACCCGCAGGTCATCGGCAAGCCCGAGGGCTTCGCGCAGGATCAGCTCCTGGTGGGTGTAGGGCGCATCGAGCTCGGCGAAGTCGACCTTGTCGCTGCCGACCCCCGCCTTCGACGCCGCCAGCTCGGCCGACGGTGCGCTCGTCAGGTCGCGCACCCCGAGTGCCGGCGGATCGATGCGGTGGTCGATGCCGCGGATCCAGACCGGGCGCTTCGAGAGCTCCCTCGCCTTCTCCTCGGCCGCGATCACCATCACCGTCGCTCCGTCCGTGTTCGTCGGACAATCGTGGTCGCGCAGAGGCGAGGTGCGGTACGGCTCGGCGAGCAGCTTCTCGACATCGAAATCGCCCTTCGTCACCGCGTGGGGGTTGTCCTGGGCGTCGCGGCGGCTGCGCGCCGCGATCTCGGCGAGGTCCCGCTCGCTCTTCCCCGAACGTTCGAGGAAGAGGCGGGCCTGGATTCCCGCGACACTATCCGCATCGGGCCAGAGTTGAGTCACGCAGTAGGGGTCGAGCTGCAGCGCGACGACCTCGGCGAGGTCACCCGGTGAGGTCTTGCCGAACGAGTAGATGATCGCCGAGTCGACTTCGCCGGTCTGGATCTTCACCCACGCTTCGTAGAGCGCGAAGGCGCCGTCCATCTCGACGTGGGACTCCTTGATCGGCGGCCACGCGCCGACGCCATCGAGCGCCAACACGAACGCGAAGGGCTGACCCTGCAGGAAGTCGCTGCTTCCCGAGCAGGTGAACTCGATGTCCGTGCGCTCCATGCCGCTGCGCGCCACGGCTTCCTTCACCACGGGCAGCAGGAACTCGACCTCGTTGCGCACCTCGGCGCGCGCGTTGGACTGGGCGAACGAAACGATTCCGACGTTGCGCATCAGGTGTTCTCCCGAATCTGCTCGTAGGTCACGTCGGGCTCGTCGATCGGCTCGAAGTAGTCGATGCTCGCGACGTTCGGCGAGAGCTGATCGTCGCTGACCCACTTCGCCTGCACGCGCATGCCGATGCGCACCTCGTCGAGGGGGCACTTCTGCAGCACGTGGAACATGCCGACCCCCGCACCGTCGAGCAGGACGTTGATGCACACGTAGGGCAGCTCGAACTTGATGTTGTCCGACGGCACGCGAATCACCGAGTAGGTGACGACGGTGCCTTTGTCGGAAACTTCGACCGATTCGGTGACGAGCTCCGAGGTTCGCGGGTCGGCGCCACGGGGCGGCACCATGACCGGAGCGCCCGGCCCGGACCGCGCGCCGATGATCTTCTTCTGCTCGAGGCCGCGCAGGAACTGGGTCGCGGCGAGCCCAGCCGTGAAGTCGTAGTCGAGGCGTACCGGCGTGACGATCGCCTTGATCTCGTTCGCTTCGTCGCTCATGCGCCCTCCTCCAACGTGAAGCACACCACGTCGTTGATCCCGCCCTTCGGCTCGTCGGCCCAGCGAGGTTGCACGCGCGCGCCGATCGAGAGCCTGGACTCTTCGCCCGCGTCGACGGCGTGCAGGAGCGGGACGTCGGCCCCGTCCAGCTGAATCAGCGCATAGGCAAAGGGATGATTCAGCGGCTGCTTCGTGCGGGGCTTCGACACCCACGACCACGACACCACCTTGCCGCCCGGTCCGACGGACACCCACTCCGAGAGCGCTTCGCCCGTATACGGGTCGTACTCCTGGGGCGGGACGAGCACTTTGCCGTCCTGGGACTTGATGCCTTCGAACTTTCGGTCGCGAAGACTCGTGAAGAAACGCGAGAGCACCGGCCCGAGCGACCGCTTGTACGGATACTCGAGGACGTGGGGCCCGCGCAGAACGTCGGGGCTATCGGCCATGAAGGGCTCCGTCGAGACTGGGGGAACGAACAGGGCGCGACGGACGGCCAGTTTGCCGAGGGCGGGGGGCCAGGCCCGTCGGGCTGGCCACGCTAGCACGGATACCGACGGCGGTGAGCGCGCAAGACCGCTGTCAACGCGGCCTTACGAAACACGAGGCGCGCGGTGCGTCAGTCGGTCGAAACCGTCGGTGCAGGAATCACCAGCGTCGGACATGCCAACTTGGGCAGCGCCCGTTCGAGGCGTTTGCGCGCCGGGCGAGACATCACGAGGAGATCGGCTTCTTCCGAGGCGGCGATCCACGCGTCTTCGGCCGACCCCTCGTGGTGGCGATCCTCCCAGACCCCATCGGGTTCCGCGCCGAGGTCGGGCGGCGGAGCGCTCGGTTCGCCGACGTGCAGGCGCGTGATGCGAACCTCCGCGTCGCCGTAGGCCTTCGCGGCATCCAACGCGCGCAGCAGCGGGACCTCGGGCTCGGGGACCTCGTCGAGCACGACCACGATGTGCTGAAGGGAGAGAGTGCCGTCCTCGGCCGATACGAGTCCCTGACCGTCGCGCGGTACGAACAGCGTCATGCCGGGCGTCGCTTCACAGATGCGCGCGACCCGCCCCGGCCGCAGGACGCGACGCCAACCCGGCAGCGGCTCGCTCGACACGACCACGAGGTCCGTGGGTTCTTCGTAGGCGTAGCGCGTCACCGCCTTCAAGCGATGCCCGCGACCGGGCTGCTTGACGACGCGCAACCCGAGCTTCTCGGCCACCTCGCGGCGCGCGGCCCGCGGAGAGAGCAACCCCCAGCCGGCCAGTGTGCGGCGTACGGCCGGGCTGATGGCGGGACCGCGCACGCGTTCCTTGCACTCGAGGATCGTCAGCGACGCACGGCGCACGAGCGCGACGGCCAGCGCGTGGGCAAAGGCCTCATGGCTCGCACTCGACTTGTTCGTGGCGAACAGAATCGAGCTGATGTCGGGAAGATTCGCGCCTGCGTCCAACGTGGCCTCCGCGCCGGCAGCATACTGCGAATCCTCGGGCGCCGGTCGCGAATTCCCGGTGAGGCGCGCGAGCAGAGCCCGGTTCAATCCACGGGCGGCCTTGGCACGGGGCGTCCGTGGGCCAGATGCAGGCCGACCAGGCGCGCGATGAAGATGGTGATGTACAGCTGGCCCACGATCGCCTCGCCGGCGGCCAGCGCGCGCATCGCATCCGAGCGCGGAACGATATCGCCGTAGCCCAGCGTCGTGAGCGTCACGAAGCTGAAGTAGAGGATCTCGGGATGCCGGAACGTCTCCCCGGGCACGCTCCCATCGGTGAGCGGCGCCCCTTCGATCCAGAGCGAACCGGGCTGCGCGATCTCGGCGAAGCTATAGAGGGTGACCCACAGGATCCCGAGCAGCAGATAGAGGCAGGCGCCGCCGAGGATCGTGTCGCTGGTCACGCGATCGGTCGCGAGCAGCCGCGCGCCGAGCGTCGCCGTCACCAGCGCCAGGAAACCGCTCGCTGCGAGCGAACTCAGCATCGCGAAGCCGCGCGAGGCGGTGATCCAACTGGCCCAATCGAACACGAGCGCCGGCACCCCGAGCAGCAGGCCCGCGACGAGCACCGCTCGCCGGCGACTGATGGTGAACAGCGCGGCGACGAGCACCACCGAGAGGCCGATCCGCAACGTCGGAACGTGCAGCTCGGTCGCGCGCAAGAGCGGCGGCAGGAACAGCGCGAGCAACACCGCGACCAGGAGCCAGCTGTAGCGGGCGGTGTCCCGCCCTCCCGACCCGAGTGTCAGCGCCTCGCGTTCTTCCACGACCGCATGCTACAGCGATCTCGGGTGCGCGGTCCTGCTTCGACCCCGTTGGCACGGAGAGCGGGTCGGGGCTCCGGGCCCCGACCCTCGGTCCGCGCGCCCTAGAGCGGTCGCGTCAGTCCGAGCCCGTTGTCGCGCATCACGAGACGCGTGTCCTCGGCATTGAAGCCCGCGAGGTCGTTCACGAACTCGGTGGGATCCGCCAGACCTTCGCCGTGGGGGAAGTCGGAACCAAAGAGCATGTGATCCGCGCCGATCGAGTCGCGCAGCGCCGGCAGATCGTCCTCGTAGTAGGGCGACACCCAGACGTGCTTGCGGAAGGCCTCGACCGGGTCCTGCTTGAAGGCAAAGGGCATCTGTCCGTAGGCCTTCTTCAGCTTCGAGAGCAGCGGGGGAACCCAGGAGCTGCCGGTCTCGATCGTCGCCAGGCGCAGGCGCGTGTGACGATCGAAGAGGCCTCCGCAGACGAGCGCCGCCATCGTGTCCAGGATCGGCGACGGCGACATGCACAGCCGCAGCGGGTTGAAGTCGAAGGACTGGAACTCGGTGCCGAGCCCCCACGAGTCGTAGAACTCGTAGTAGCCCGAGTCGCCCGAGTGGTACGCCACGGTGATGCCCGCCTCGTTCACGCGAGACCAGAACGGGTCGAAGCGCTCGTCCGCAGGGCTGACGCCACCGGCCGGCGTGTGGATCGGACCGGCCCGCATCACGACGACCCGCGCGTCCCGCGCGAGCGACCACTCGAGTTCGGCGACGGCGTGGTCGACGTCGACGAGCGTGATGTAGGGCGCCGCGAAGATGCGGTCCTTGTAGGAGAAGCCCCAGTCCTCGTCCATCCAACGGTTGAACGCACCAAAGGCGGCGCACAGCGCCTCGGGGTCTCCCTTCAGCGACTCTTCCATACCGACGCCCAGCGTCGGGAACATGAACATGCCCTCGAGCCCCTGGGTATCCATCAGCGCGAGGCGCGCATCGCGATCGCGGTAGGCGGGGTTGATCGGCTCGAGGTCACCGAAGACCTCGCGGATGCTCTTCCCTTCCGGGTTGCGACCGCGGAAGTACTCGTCGAGGCAGCCGGGCTTCGCCACCGGGTCGAAGGTGGGGTTCGGGATGAAGCGGTTCACCTTGCCGCCGACCAGCAGGCACTTGCGGCCGTTCAGCGTGCCCCACTGCATGGCGCGTCGGGCCATCTTCGGATCGATGTGGCGGGTGAAGGCGTCCTCGGCCTCGTAGTAGTGGTTGTCGGCGTCGAAGGCCGCGAAGTCGATGTGAGAGGAAGCGATCTGGGACACGGGAGCTCCTTGGCGGTGCGGGCCGCTGGGGTCCCGCTCGCGGAATGACTCGTGGTTCGTTGCCGAAATATTAGCGTTCGTTTCGATGAACCGCTATTCATACAATCGTGAGCGGGGCCGAGCCCGGCGCTTCCGGAGGTCGGGGGCGGCGAGGCGCCCGCCGAAGCGCGAGGAGCCGGGGTGCCCAGCCAAGCCCACGCCAAGGACACCCTGCGCCGCGCCCGACAGGAGGCCTACCGGGGCCTGATCCTGGAGGCCGCCGTGCGGGTCTTCGGCGCCAAGCCCTACGGCGAGGCGAAGGTCGCCGAGATCGCCCTGGGCGCGGGCATCGCGACGGGCACGGTCTACGCGTGCTTCCCCAGCAAGCGCGATCTCTACCGCGCGGTCCACCGGGAGAACCTCGATGCCCTGGCCGCCGCCTATGCGGAGATCCCGCCCGGCGGATCGGTGCAGGAGACGATCCTCGCCCGCTCCGGCGTCTCGACGCGCTTCCTCACGTCCCGCCCGGACTACCTCCGCATGTACCTGCGCGAAGCCGGGGGCTGGGGCTTCGACGCCGAAGGAATCCCGGAAGCGGCGGCGGCGTTCATGGAAGACGCGCTCTACGAGCGCGGCGTCGCCGAAGGTGAGCTCATCGAAGAGGATCCGGGCGTCCTGCAGAGCCTGATGCGGGCCAGCCACCAGGTGCACCTGAGCCACTGGCTGCAGAGCGGCATGCGGGAAGCGCCCGCGGATCTCGCGGGGCGCATCCAGGCCTACGCGAAGCGGGCGTTCTTCCGGGCGTCCTAGGCTTCCGCGGCGGCGCCCGCACAGGGCAGGTGGAAGCGGAAGCACGTGCCGCGTCCCGGCTCACTCTCGACCTCGATCGCCTCGCCGTGCAGGTCGAGGATCCGGTGCACCACCGCGAGGCCGAGGCCCATTCCCTCGCCCGGGACATCCGTGACCCGATAGAAGCGATCGAAGATGTGGGGCAGAGCCTCTGACGGAATCCCGCGGCCGGTGTCCGTGACCTCGACCCGGATGCCCGCCCCGGCCCGCTCGGCGCGCACGCTAACATCGCCCCCGTCGGGGGTGTGGCGCAGCGCGTTCTCGACGAGGTTCTCGAGCACCCGCTCGACCAGGCCGATGTCAGCGTGCACGGGCGCCAACCCGGGTGCCACGCTCGCCTCGAGTCGCACCCCTGCTTCCTCGGCGCGGAGTACGTGGGGTTGCAGGACGTCCTGCACGAGTTCTCCCAGCGCGAAGCGTTCGCGGCGCAGCTCGACCCCCCCCGACTCGAGACGCGCCAGCTCGAGCAGACTGTCGACGAGCGCCGAGAGGCGATCCGTGTGGCGCGCCGCCGCTTCGAGGTAGCGGAGCTGCTCCTCGCGGGAGAGTTGATCGCCCATCAGCTGGAGGGTCTCGAGATAGCCGCGCAGGGACGCCAACGGTGTGCGCAGGTCGTGGGAGACGCTCGCGACCAGTTCACGACGCAATCGGTCGACCTCCTCGAGCGCGTTCACCTGCTGGGAAACCCGATCGGCGAGGTGGTCGAAGGTGGCGCGCAGGCGATCGAGCTCGTCGGCGCCCAGCGGCGCGATCGGTTCGTCCGGGTCGGCGTCGGCCAGGAACGTCGCCATGCGCTGGTCGAGGTCGGTGACGCGGCGGGTGATCGAGCGGAACAGCACCAGCCCGACGACCAGGCCGAAGACGCTGACCAACGCGACGCTGCCGACGGCGAGCTGGGCGATCCGGCTGCGACTCATCAAGCCGCCGAGACTCTGATAGCGCTGGCCTTCGAGCACGACGTACAGGAAGCCCGTGGGTCCGCCGTCGTCGCCCAACACCGGTGCCGCCGAGAAGATCACTTCGCGACCCGCGTCGCGCGGATCGTCACCGTAGATCGGCAGCATCTCGCCGCGCTCGATGAAGGCGCGAATCGGTTCGACGTCGACGCGCTGACGCACCACGCTGCCTTCGGGTGCCGAGTAGGCGAGCAGGCCGCCCGCCGGATCGAGCCAGTAGAGCTCGACGCTCGGGTTCAGATGCATGAGCGTCTCGAACTCGCTCTCGAGCACCGGAAGGCCCCACTTTGGATCGACCTCGTCGGTCAGCAGGGTCCCGGCGAGTTCTCGGTGCAGTGCCTGGATGGCCTCGTCTTCGTAGACCTGGCTGACGCGCATCCAGACCACGAGCTGGGCCACGAGCAGGGCAGCGACCAACGCGGTGAGCGCCAGCGCCAGCTTGCGATACAGGGTGCGGCGCACGCTCAGCGGGCCGGATGCTCGGCGAACTTGTATCCGACCCCCCAGACCGTGAGCACGAACTCCGGCGCGGCGGGATCGCGTTCGAGCTTCGAGCGCAGACGGTTGATGTGGGAGTTCACGGTGTGAGCGTAGCCCTCGTGGCCATAGCCCCAGACATGTTCGAGCAGCTCGCCGCGCGTGAACACCCGCCCAGGGTGCCTGGCGAACCACACCAGGAGATCGAACTCGCGCGGCGTCAGGTCGATCGCGGCTCCCTCGCGCTCCGCCCGGTGCCGCACGGTGTCGATGCGCAGCGCGCCGAACTCGAGTACGGGGGGCAGCCCCTCCTGGCGCTCGTCGATCGCTTCCAGGCGCCGCAGCAGGGCATTCACCCGCGCCAGGAGCTCGCGAACGCTGAAGGGCTTGGTGACGTAGTCGTCGGCGCCGAGTTCGAGACCCACGACGCGATCGATCTCTTCTCCCCGGGCGGTCAGCATCACGACCGGGGTCAGGTCGCCACGCGCCCGCAGACGACGACACACTTCGAGGCCGTCGACGCCCCCGGGCAGCCCGAGATCCAGGATCAGCAGGTCGAAGCGATCGGCGTCCAGGCGGTCGAGGGCATCGCGCCCCTTCCGCACGTGCTCCGCCTCGTAGCCCGTGTTGCGCAGGTGGAGCAGCACGAGGTCGGCGATCTCGGGATCGTCCTCCACCACCAGCAAGCGCCGCATGGGGCCTTCGATGCCGGGGGACGCCCCCGGGTTCCGAGGCTCCGGGTCGGGGGGAGGCAGGGAGAGAGCCACGCTTAGGCCGCCGAATCGAGCAGTTCGAGGTCGCCCCGCACGCGCTCGCGCGCCCGGTGAACGAGCATCTTCGCCGCGTTCGGCGTCCGGCCGAGGCGCTTCGCCACCTCGCCCACCGGCAGCTCCTGGACCCCGCGGAGCAGCAGCGCCTCGCGCTGGACGTCCGAGAGCGACTCCATCGAATCGCGGACCGCGTGCAGCCGCTCGCGCTGCCAGAGCCGCTCGTCGGCCGCGGGCAGGTTCGCATCGGGCCACTCGGCCTCGCCGTTGGAGACCTCGTCCAGGGCCACGGTCGGGCGGCGTCGGCGCGACCGCAGGCGCATCAGCGCGCAGTTCACGGTGATCCGGTAGAGCCACGAGGAGAGCTGGGAGTCGCCGCGGAAGCGGTGGAGCGAGCGGAGTGCCGCCAGCACCGCCTCCTGGACGACGTCCTCGGCCTCGTCCGGATCGCGCACCAGGCGATCTGCGGCGGCCAGGAGGCGCGACCGGTAGGCGGTCGCGGCTTCGGCCAGGGCCTCGGGGGTTGCCAGCGCTGCCGCGGCCGGAGCCGCGGAAGCCTTCGCGTCGATCGAGTCGGGTCGTCGTGTCGTGTCCATGCCCCCAGAGTGGCGGGCAAAGATCACGCAAATCTCACGACGACCTCATCGTTCGCTCGCGAGGGGAGATCCGGGTTCGAGACGTGCCGCGACCGACACAGCGGCGCGGCAGTCGGATCAGCCTCCGCTGGGGCGCAGGTCTCGGGGGAGCCCCAGCCCGCGCTCGCCGATGATGTTGCGCTGGATGTTCGAGGCACCGCCCGCGATGGACGGGCCCATAGAGTACAGGAAGTTGTGCACGCCGCCGCGGAGCGTCCCCGAGCCGTCGTAGATGCTGTCGTTTTCGACAATCGGCGCGAGCAGCCCGTCACCACCGAGCAGGTCGTAGGCCAGGCTCGCGACCCGCTCCATCACCTGGGTGGAGTAGAGCTTGATCATCATCATCGGCAGCATCACCTGCATCGCTTCGCCGCGGGACTCGGCCGAGAGCATGCGCAGGTTGGTGGTTTCGACGCAGCGCACGAACCCCTCGACTTCCGCGATGCGATCGCGAATACCGGGCTCTTCGATGGCCGGTCGCCCCCCGCGCTCGGTCCGACGTGCGATCGCCAGCATCATCTCGAACTGCTGGCGCATCAGCGCCGGGTTGCCGATCAGGTTGCGTTCGTGGCGCAGGGTGGCCCGCGAGATCGTCCAGCCTTCGCCGCGCTTGCCGAGGATGTGGTCCGCGGGCGTGTGCACGTCGTTGAAGAAGACCTCGTTGAACTCCTCGCTCCCGGTCATCTGCTTCAGCGGGCGCACGTCGATGCCTTCGGCGTCCATGGGCACGAGCAGGTACGAGATGCCCGCGTGCTTGCCGGCGTCGGGCTCCGTGCGGAAGAGACCGAACATGTAGTGGGCTTCGCGCGCGTTGCTCGTCCAGATCTTCTGACCGTTGATCACCCAGTGATCCCCATCGAGACGCGCGCTGGTCTGCAGCGAGGCGAGATCGCTCCCGGAGCCCGGTTCGCTGTAGCCCTGGCACCACTGCATCTCTCCCGCCAGCGTCGGCGGAATGAAGCGGCGCTTCTGCTCCTCGGTGCCGAAGTCGAGCAGGGTCGGCACGAGCAGGCCCGGACCCTGGTTCAGGCGGTTGCCGGGCGCGCCGGTGCGCGCGTACTCCTCTTGGATGATGCGGTCGTAGAGCGGGTCGCTCTGGCGTCCGGCGCCGCCGTACTCGGCGGGAATGCTGCGGTAGACGTAGCCCGCCTCGATGCCGCGCTTGCGGAACAGACGCTCCTGTTCGTTGCGGGGCAGCTTCGCTTCGTCGCCTTGGAGCGGCCAGCCACGCAGGAACTCCTGCAGCTCGGCACGGAACGCTTCGTACTCGGGTCCGTAGGTGAGGTTCATCTACCAGGCTCCCAGCTCGGCGATCCGCCGACGGTGTTGTTCGGGCGTCCCCCCCCAGGCCCGATCGAAGAGAACGCGCTTGAACCAGAGCTGGACGTCGCACTCCCAGGTGAAGCCCAGGCCGCCGTGCAGCTCGACCGACGCGCGCGCGACTTCGATGGCGCGGTCGGTGATGTGGCTCTTCGCGAGCGCCGCCGCATGGGCGGACTCCGCGGGCAACTCGTCCCAGGCGTGGGCGGCGTACCAGTAGAGCGCGCGGGACGCCTCGACCTGGGTCGCCATGTCGGCGAGCTGGTGCTTCACCCCCTGAAACTGGGCGATCGGCGTCCCGAACTGTTCGCGGGTCTTCGCGTACTCGGTGGTCATCGTGACCAGGCGCCAGGCCGCGCCGAAGGCCTCGGCGGCCAACAGCACCGCGGCTGCATCACGCACGCGTGCGGCCGCTCCCGCATCGCCCTCGAGAATTTCGGCGGCCGCGCCGTCGAAGTGGAGCGTGGCGAGGGGGCGTCCTCGATCGATGCCGTTCTCGTCCTCGCAGCGCACGCCGTCGGCCTGGGTCTCGACGACCGCGAAGCCACCGCCCGCCACGCCGACCACGCAGAACTCGGCGTGCCCACCGTGGGGGACGTGTTGCTTCTGGCCGCGCAGAGACCCGCCGTCGAGCCCAAGGCTCCACTGCTCCGGGTCCCAGCCATCCGCCCCGTCGGCGAAGGCCACGGTCGCAAGGGTCTCGCCCGACGCGATGCCTGGAAGCCAGCGCTCGCGCTGGGCGTCGCTGCCCGCGAGCTGGATCGCCAGGCCAGCGAGGGCGTGGCCGAAGAGCGGCCCCGGCAGACAGCCCGCGCCCAGCTCCTCGAAGACGATCGCCAGCTCGAGCAGCTGCATGCCGGCGCCGCCGTGGGCCTCGTCGATCGCCAGGCCGGGAATGCCCATCTCGGCCAGGCCCTTCCAGAGGCCCGGGTCGTGGCCGGTGCCCGCGTCGAAGAGCTCCCGGAGCCGGGGCGGGGGACACTCGCCAGCGACGAAGCCCTGGACCGTTTCCTGGAGGAGCTGTTGCTCCTCGTTCAATCCAAAATGCATGGGGGTTCTCCTGCGCCCCATTTGGTAAACTATCTTGACTAAGCGGTCAACCCACCATAGACTGGAAGCCTCATGAGTGAAGCCACGATCCAAGACGCGGCGCAGTCGATCGCCGACATGAAGGAACGCAACTTCCCGCTGCTGGTTCAGTTGCTCACGCGGGACTTCACGCGCCGCTGCACGGCGAAGCTCGAGGAGCGGGGCCACCCCCAGCTCCAGGCCTCGCACAACGCGGTGTTCCAGGGGCTCGGCGCCCAGGGCACGCGCCTCACCGACCTCGCACGTCGCGCCGCGATGACGAAGCAGGCGATGGGTCAGATCGTCGACGACCTCGAACGACTCGGCTACGTCGAACGTGTGCCGGATCCGGCCGATGGGCGCGCGAAGATCGTCCGCTTCACCGTCAAGGGTCGCGCCTTCATGGCCGACGCCGCGGCCGTGATCCACGAGATCTGGGACGACTACGCGAACCTGGTCGGCCAGAAGGAACTCGCGCAGGCCCAGCAGGCCCTGCGTTCGCTTTGGCAGGGCATTCTGAAGACAGCTAAAGCCGAGGGATGAAGCTCTACTTCTTCCCGATTGCTCCCAACCCGACCAAGGTCCGCACCTACCTCGCGGAAAAGGGCATCGAGATCGAACTCGAGTTGGTGAGCTTCTTCGAGGGAGCCCAGAACACCCCCGAGTTCCGTGCGAAGAACCCGCTCGGCAAGCTCCCCGTCCTCGAGCTCGACGACGGAAGCATCCTCACCGAATCGCTCGCGATCATGCGCTACCTCGAGGAGCTCCACCCCGAGCCCAACATGGTCGGCACCACGCCCCTCGAGCGGGCGCGAATCAGCGAGCTCGAGCGCATCTGCGAGAACGGCGTGCTGTCGGCGGTGGCGCGCTACATCCACGCCACCAAATCCCCGCTCGACCTGCCGCCGAAGCCGCAGGTCGCGGAGGTCGCCTGGGAGAACCTGCAGGCCAACCTCGAGGTGCTGGACGCCCGCGTGGGCGCCGGGCCCTTCGTCGCCGGCGATCGCGTCACGATCGCCGACTGCACGCTGTGGGCCGGGTTCAACTTCGCGAAGTTCCGCGATGTCGAGATCGATGCGAAGTACGCGAACCTGCTCGCCTGGCGCGAGCGTTTCGCCGATCGCCCCAGCACCCAGATCTGAGCGCGCGAGTCGCTGCCCTTCGTCCCTGGGTGCGCAGCGCTAGCGGACGCGCTGGCCGGGCACCGCGCCACTGTCCGGTGACAGGACGAAGAGGTCCGACCCGCCCGGTCCGGCGGCCAGCACCATCGCCTCGCTGGTCCCGAACTTCATCTTGCGCGGAGCGAGGTTGGCGACGACCACGACCAGGCGGCCCACCAGCGACTCGGGCTCGTAGGCCTTCTTGATGCCGGCAAACACGGTGCGGCGTTCGTCGCCGCCCAGGCTCACCTCCAGCTCGAGGAGCTTGCTCGCCCCCTTCACCGCCTGGGCCGACTCGATGCGCGCGACGCGCAGATCGAGCTTCGCGAAGTCGTCGATGGCGATCTCGGGCTCGAGGGGCTCGCCCGCGAGGGCCTCCCCGTCGTCGACCGGCACCGTCGCTGCTTCGGCCACGGCAGCCGCCGCGGCGCCCGCCGCGATGAAGGCCTCGACCTTCTCGGCTTCGAGCCGGGCCATCAGATGCTGGAACTTGCCGACCGCGGTGCCCGTCAACGGAGTCGCCGCCTCGTCCCAGTTGGGTTCCGCCGACAGACCGAGAAGACTGCGCGCGTCGGCGGCCAGCCGCGGCTGCACCGGCGCCAGGTACACGATGATCTGGTGGAAGAGGTTGAGGGCCACGCTGCACACGTCGCGCAACTCGGCCTCGGCCCCTTCCTGCTTCTTGAGCTTCCAGGGAGCACGCGCCTCGACGAACTCGTTCGCCTGATCCGCCAGCCCCATCACGAGCCGGGTCGCGCGCGCGTGATCGCAGGCTTCGTAGGCTCCCGCGATCTCGTCGCCCTTCGCCACCGCCGCAGCGAACAGGCCGCCGTCGTCGGGATACGCGTCCGAGAGCGCCTTTCCTTGGACGAAGCGAGCCGTGCGGCTCGCGAGGTTCACGACCTTCCCCACCAGGTCTGCGTTCACCTTGGCGTGGAACTCTTCGAGGTTCAGATCCATGTCCGACGCGCCGCCGGAGATCTTCGTCGCGAAGTAGTAGCGGAGGTAGTCGGAAGGAAGATGATCGAGGTAGGTCCGTGCGAGCACGAAGGTGCCCTTGCGCTTGCTCATCTTCTCGCCATTCACGGTCAGGAAGCCGTGCACGTGCACGCGCGTGGGCAGCGGCCGCCCCCAGGCCTTCAGCATCGCCGGCCAGAAGAGCGTGTGGAAGTACGCGATGTCCTTGCCGATGAAGTGGTGGATCTCGCACTCCGGGTTCCCCCACCAGCGCTCGAAGTCGTCGCCGGTGCGCTCACACCAGTCCCAGGTGGCGCTCATGTAGCCGACGGGTGCGTCGAGCCAGACGTAGAAGAAGTGACCCGGCTCGTCGGGGATCTCGAAGCCGAAGTAGGGCGCGGGACGCGACACGTCCCAGTCGCGCAGGGGCTCGGCGAGGAAGGCTCCCTTCAGCCAGTTCGCGGTCTCGCGCGGCATCCGGCCCTCGGCCTGGGTCCACTCGGTGAGGAATTCCTGGAACGGAGCGAGGGCGACGAAATGGTGCGTCGCGCTGCGCACCTCGGGGACGGTGCCGGTGATCGTGCTCACCGGGTCCTTGAGCTCGTGCGGCTGATACACGCATCCGCACACGTCGCAGTTGTCGCCGTACTGGTCGGGTGCCCCGCAGCGCGGACACTCGCCCTTCACGAACCGATCGGCCAGGAAGATTCCCGCCTCGGCGTCGTAGAGCTGGGTGACGTCACGGCTGACGACGTGCCCGCCCGCGCGCAGAGCCGCCCAGACTTCGCCGACCAGGCGCTCGTTCGAGGGACTGTGGGTGCTGCCGTAGTGATCGAACACGACGCCGAAATCGGCGAGGTCACGCTCGTGGGCGCTGCGCACCTCTTCGAGCAGTGACTCGGGTTCGCGGTTCTCCTGCTGGGCGCGCAGCATCGTCGCGGTGCCGTGAGTGTCGTCGGCGCAGACGTAGGCCACCTCGTGGCCGCGCATCCGTTGGAAGCGCACCCAGATGTTGGTCTGGATGTGCTCGACCAGATGCCCGAGGTGAATGTCGGCATTCACGTAGGGCAGGGCGGTCGTGACGAGAATCTGTCGCCGCGTCATGGGTCGCCGCCTAGCGGAACTGTTTGAAGTCGGGCTTGCGCTTCTCGATGAAGGCCTGGACGGCCTCCAGGTTCTCGGGCGAGCCCGCCATTTCCTTCATGCCGTGGTCTTCGGCGTCCAGCGCCGCCTGGATGCCGTCGCGATGCGCGCGGAGCAGGGTGCGCTTCGTCGCCTGCAGGGACGAAACCGGGTGGGCCGCGATCTCGCGCGCCACCGCGAGGGTCGCCTCGAGCAGCTGGGCGTCGGGGAAGACGCCGGCCGCGATCCCCAGTTCGACCGCCTGGCCGGCGTCGATCCACTCGGCGGTGTAGAAGAGCTCGGCGGCCTTCTGGGAACCGATCACCTGCTGGAGCATGTAGCTGGAGGCGCCTTCGGGCACGAGCCCGAGCGATACGAAGGGCAGACGCAGGCGGACGCTCTCGCCCACGTAGACGACGTCGCAGTGGAACAGGAAGGTGGCACCGATCCCCACTCCGACGCCCTTCGCCGCCGCGAGGAGCGGCTTGTCGAAGGCCACCAGGGCCTCCATGCACGCGTGGTAGCCGCTGGGGTGGCCGTCGTCTCTTGGTTCGGCTGGCCTGCCGAACGCGGTCAGGTCCTGACCCGCCGAGAAGTCGTCGCCGGCACCCGTCACCACGACGACGGCGACCCGGGGGTCTTCGCGTGCGTCACGCAGGGCGTCGCGCAGCCCGTCCCACTGTGGATCGTGGAAGGCGTTCTTCTTCTCGGGTCGATTGAGGGTGACGAGGAGGACTCCATCCTCGTCGAGCTCGCGCAGCACCGGATCGGCCATGTCTCCTCCTCCGACGGGAGCGGATGATAGCGGGGACGTGGGCGTCGGTAGAGCTACCTTCGCCGGCGGCGTCGCGGATCGACGAGGAGGCAGCCGATGGTCGAGTACAACCCGTTTTCCGAAGAGATCATGGCGGATCCCTACCCGATCTATCGCCAGCTCCGGGCCGAGGCCCCGGTCTACCGGCTCGCCGACTACCCGTGCTGGGCGCTGTCGCGTTTCGAGGACGTCTGGAACGCGAGCATGGACGCGAAGTCCTACTCCGTGGCGCAGGGCACCACGCCGGCCCAGCAGCTCACGAAGGTCCAGCCGGTCACGCCGATGATCAACAACCTGGACCCGCCGGATCACACCCGCCTGCGCTCCCAGTTCCGGCCCTTCTTCGGGCCGGCGCGGGTACGCGCCCTCGACCCGACGATTCGCGAGCTGTTCAGCAAGGCCCTCGATGAGCTGGTCGAGCGCGGCGGCGGCGACCTGGTCGGCGAGTTCGGCACCCGGGTGGCGACGAAGGTGGCGTCGATCGTGGCTGGGATCCCGCTCGAGGACGGCGAGATGCTCTACGAGCTCGTGAAGCGCTTCTTCGGCCGGGAAGAGGGCGTCGACGGCATGACCGAGGACGGGATCGCCGCGATGATGGAGATGTTCGCGTACTTCGGCGAGCTCACCCGCAAGCGACGCGCCCAGGGCACGAACGGCGCCGACCCCCTCGACGTCCTGATCGAGTTCGAACAGGACGGCCGACCGCTCGTCGACGACGAGATCGCCTCCCATATGTCGATGCTCCTGATCGGGGGCTCGGAGACCTTCCCGAAGGTGTTCGCCAACCTGGCCCGGCGGCTCGCCGAGTTTCCGGAGCAGCGCGCGAAGGTGGCGGCCGACCCGAGCCTGGCACCCGACGCGTTCACCGAGGGGCTGCGGTACGACATGCCGACCCAGTTCCTGGGCCGCACCCTGCTGCGCGACGTCGAGATCCGCGATCAGAAGCTGCGCGAGGGCGAGTCCGTGATCTTCCTCTACGCCTCCGCGAACCGCGACGAGGCCGAGTTCGACGACCCGGACCGCTTCGACATCGAGCGGCGCCCACCGCGCATTCTCTCCTTCGGCCACGGCACCCACGCTTGCCTGGGCATCCACGTGGCAAAGGCCGAGGGGCGAATCGCCCTCGAGGAGCTGCTCGAGCGCGATCCGGAGTACGGCATCGACCTCGACGGCGCCGAGCGCCTGCGCACCGAGTTCGTGCAGGGCTTCGCCTCGCTGCCGATCCAGCTCTTGCGCTAGTCCCTGCGCTCTACGACCGCTGCGACGGGCCCCGCTGGGCCCTGTGCGTCCACCCCCGAGCCAACGGAGCCCCCGTGAAGTTCGTCGTTTCCGCTGCCTTCAACGACCCCGACCATCTGACCGAGCTGGCGATCTGTGCCGACGAGCACGGCTACGAGGCGATGGCCTTTCCCGACCACGTCGTCCACCCGGAGCAGCTCGATACGCCCTATCCCTACACCGAGGACGGTTCGCGGCGTTGGGAGGCCTTCACGCCGTGGGTCGATCCCTGGGTGGCGATCGGGGCCTGCGCCGCGGTCACGCGTCGGCTGCGCTTCACCAACAACGTATTCGTGCTGGCGATGCGCAACCCGTATCTCGCGGCGAAGTCGATCGCGACGGCCGCCGCGATGTCCGGGGGGCGCGTCACGCTCACCCTCGGCGTCGGCTGGTCGAACGTCGAGTACACGCTGATGGGCCAGGACTTCCGCACCCGCGGCAAGCGCACCGACGAGATGATCGAGCTGATCCGCAAGCTCTGGACCGGCGAGATGGTCTCCCACGAGGGCCGCTTCTATCAGTGCGAACCCCTCGAGATGAACCCGAAGCCGCCGGAGCGCATCCCGATCTGGGTGGGCGGCATCTCGGACCCGGCGCTGCGACGCGCGGCGCGCAACGACGGCTGGCTCTCCGACCTGCAGAGCTCGGCCGAGATCGCCGAGTGCATTGCGCGCGTGCGTCAGTACCGCGAGGAGCTCGGGCGCGGTGACGCGCCCCTCGACGTGATGGCCAGCGCGAGCGACGCCTTCGATGTCGACGGTTACCGCCGCCTGGCCGACGCCGGCGTGACCCACGTGTTGACGCTCCCGTGGATCTTCACCCAGGGCGACACGAAGGTGCTCTCGGAGAAGAAGGACGGCCTGCGCCGCTTCGCCGATGACGTGATCGCGAAGTTCTGAGCGCGCGGCGGGTTTCGGTCGGCGAGCACCGCCACCAAAGCGAAGGGCCCCGCTCCCGGAGGAGCGAGGCCCTTGCTTCGTTTCGAACGGTGGCCGGGTACTAGCGGCGGCGGCGCGAGGCCTGGCTCGCCACCAGGAGGCCGATTCCGAACACGAGCGCAGCGCTCGGCTCCGGAACGGGCTTCTCCCACTTCTTGACCCAGATCTTCTTGATCTTGAAGTCGTCGTTCTTGTGGTCGGCGTAGAAGTCCATGATGGTGCCGGGCTTGTCGAAGACAGCCTTGTTGGCCCACCAGATGCCGCTACCGGAAGCCTTGTCGTCGACGATCGTCTTGCCGTCGATGTCGAGCGACCAGTCGTCACCGCTGCCGTTGGCCTCGGTGAACTCGACCTTCACGATGTGCACCATCTCGGAGAAGTGCATGCGCAGGCGCTCGTCCGGGCCCCAGCCATCGATCTGAGTGGAGTCACCCTTGTACGAGTAGACGCCCGTGCCCCACTTGCCCATGTGCACCCACTCGCGACCATCGGTGCTGTGAGCCGTGAGCTTCAGCTCGATGCCGTGGACCTCGGTCGACCACGACTTTCCGTACCAGTTCTTCTTGCTGGTCAGGTCGAACATGGCGACCGCGTTCGCGGCGCCAGCGACCAGCAAAGTGAGCGTCGCAAGGGAAGCAATAAACAGTCCCTTGGAGCTCCAGTTCTTCTTGAGCATTGTTTCCGTCCTCCAAGGAGTGCGAGGGCACTCCGCAGCGCAGCCCGACTCGGTGTGTAGAAGCAGCGACCCGGCCCGCCGAAAACAGCGTGGGTCGAGGCGAAGACTATCAGAGTTCGGAGCCTCAGCTCAAGCCTGAAGTGCACCTAAACCGCTGAAAATCTTCGCTTTCTTTCCTGTGCCCCTTCAGGCCAAAAAGGGTACAAGGAAAATGAACGGCCTCGAAAAAAGGTCGAGAGGTGTGTCGGCGGGGCCCCGAATTCGCCGCTCCGAACCGCCTCCGACCCCCGGAGGGAAAGCATGTCGACCGGCCCCGATCCGCAAGAGACCGTCGAAGCCCTGGCCGATCAAGGCTTCGTGATCCTGGAAGGCGCGATCGAGCCGGCGCTCGTCCGGCGGCTCCGCGACGCGATCCGGGAGGTCACTGCCGAGGCCGCGGCGGCCCCACGGGGCAACTCCACCGAGGGATACGCCACCCTCCGCACCTACAACCTGCTGGCGAAGGGCGCAGCCTTTCAGGAGATGCCCACCCACGAGGCCGTTCTCCCGGTGGTCGAGGGGGTGCTCGACGAGGGCTGCCTGCTCTCCGGAATGACCGCCATCGACATGGGCCCGGGCGAGGTCCCCCAGCCCATCCATCCGGACGACCTGGTGGTCACGGCACCGCGGCCCCACCCGCCCGTCATGTGCACGTCGATCTGGGCGCTCACCGACTTCACCGAAGCCAACGGAGCCACCCGTGTGATCCCGGGCAGCCACCGCTTTCCCGGTCTCCCGGATCCAAAGGGCGAGCACGATTGGATCCCGGCCGAAATGCCGGCGGGCAGCGTCCTCTTGTTGGACGGCAGCACCTGGCACGGCGGTGGCGCGAACCAGACCTCGGACGAATGGCGCCTCGGCGTGAACGTCCAGTACTGCGCGGGTTGGTGCCGGCCGCAGCAGAACCAGTACCTCGGCGTACCGCCCGAGATCGCGCGCGGCTTCTCGGACCGGCTGCTCGAGCTCTGCGGCTACAGCCTCTACAAGGGCATCATGGGCCACATCGACGGACAGAGTCCGGCGAGCGTGTTGGGCGAAGAGCGCCTCGCGGAACGAGCCTACGCATCCCCCCGCATGGCGGCCCTGAAGCGTCGCTAGCTCGAGCTGACGCCCGCGTCGATCGACAGCACCGTGCCGTGCACGAAGCGCGCCTCGTCCGAGGCGAGGTAGGCGACCGATGCGGCGATCTCGCTCGCCTGGGCGAAGCCCCGATGCCCCGAGTACTGCTGGACCAGTTTGAAGTCCATGCCGTCGGGGAAGTCGATGTTCTGGTTGAGCGGCGTGTCGACGCCACCCGGGGCGACCGCGTTCACGCGGAGATCCGTCTTCACGTACTCCGCCGCCAGCGCACGCGTCAGCTGGACGACTCCGCCCTTCGCCGCGCAGTACCCGACGGTGTAGGCCTGACCGATCATGCCCGCGACCGACGCCACGTTCACGATCGAGCCCTTCGACTCGAGCAGGCGCGGGATCGCGGCCATGCACATGAAGGCCACGGAATCGAGGTTCAGCGCCATCAGGAAGCGCCATTGACCCTCTTCCATCTCGTGGAAGTGATGGAAGCGGCTCGCACCGGCGACGTTGGCCAGCGTGTCGAGCTGACCGTAGGCCGAGGCCGCGGCTTCGACGGCGGCGCCGCACTCGTCGAACTTCGTCAGATCGAAGCGACCACTCTCCATCTGTCCGCCTGCTTCGGCGACCGCCTTCGCCGTCTCGGCGAGTCCCTCGGCGTTGATGTCGGCGCCGAAGATGCGTCCGCCTTCCTCGGCGAAGCGCAGTGCCGTCGCGCGACCAATGCCCGAGGCGGCACCGGTAATCAGGGCAACCTTTCCTTCGAAGCGCTTCATGGCGGTCCTCCTGGGACGTTTCGATGGCGCGGCGCACGCTAGCGCAGGGCCGTCACCGACGGTGGAGTGGTACCGTTCTCGGCGTGAAGGTCGACTACAACCCGTTCAGCGAAGCCATCTACGACGATCCCTTCCCCACCTACCGCGCGCTGCGCGATCACTCGCCGGTGCACTACGTGGAGGAGTTCGACTGTTGGTTCCTCTCGCGCTTCGCCGACGTCTGGGCGCTGGAACAGGACCAACGCAATCTCACGACGAAGTACGGCACGACGTCGACCCACCTGGTGATCCAGCAGACGCCGACCTCCCCCAACCTGGCCGGACTCGATCCGCCGGAACACAACCGGGTGCGCAGCTTCTTCAATCCGGCTTTCAAGCCCGGCGCCGTTGCGACGCTCGAGCCCCAGATCCGCGGCTTCGCGCGTGACGCGATCGCCGAGCTGCAGAAAGCCGGCGGTGGATGCGGTGTCGAACTCGGCGGCAAGGTCTCGTCGCGGGTGGTCTGCACGCTGATCGGGCTGCCCCTCGAAGACGCCGACCGGATCCAGGAGTGGGTGAACCTCTACTTCGATCGCGAACCCGGCCAACGCGGCAGCACGAAGCGCGGGATCCAGGCCGCGAAGGAACTCGCGATCTACCTGTTCCAGACCTCGAAGCGCATGCGCAGCGAGGGCGCGCCCGAAGGCAGCGTGATGCAGAAACTCCACCAGGAGGAGCTGAACGGCGAGAAGCTCGACGACATGGGCATCGCGATCCAGCTCAACATGCTGGTGATCGGCGGCACCGAGACCTTCCCCAAAGTGTTCTCGGCGACCCTCGACCGCCTGGCCCAGAACCCGGATCAGCGCGCTGCCTGCGTCGCCGACCCGGGCCTCGCGGCCGATGCCTTCTACGAAGCCCTGCGCATCGACATGCCCACCCAGATGCTGGGTCGCACGATCGTGAACGACTTCGAGTTCCAGGGGCACACGCTGCGCGGCGGCAGCCGCTTGCTCTTCTTGTGGGGATCGGCGAACCGGGACGAGCGCGAGTTCGAGGAGCCGGACCGCTACGACGTCACGCGGCGCGCCCCCCGCATCCTCTCCTTCGGACACGGGCAACACATGTGCCTGGGCGCGCACGTGGCGAAGCTCGAGGGCCGCATCCTCGTCGAGGAAGTGCTGTCCGCGTTCCCCGAGTACCGCGTCGACGCCGCGAACACGAAGCGCATGCGCTCCGAGTTCTTCCGCGCCTACACCGAGCTGCCGATCCGCGTCTGAGCGCGGGCGGCTTCACCCGTCGCGTCAGGTGGGGTCG
Source organism: Myxococcota bacterium (assembly GCA_039030075.1). Lineage (NCBI taxonomy): Bacteria > Pseudomonadati > Myxococcota > Myxococcota bacterium. The sequence goes on from JBCCEW010000003.1 coordinate 197,983, forward strand.
GGCTCGAGCCCGCCCAGCAGGTTCACGAGCACCACGCCGGCCTCGACGCGCGCCTCGAAGGGCTCGAGGCGATCCCCCGTGCAGGGACCGGCGATGCAATGCCCGTCGTCCTTGCGGAAGAGGGCGCCGTGGGTCGCGCAGACCAGGTGTTCGCCCTCGCGGTCGAGGAAGTCGTCGGGGCGCAGATCGAGGGGCGTCCCGCGGTGCGGGCAGCGGTTCTCGAAGACCCGCACGACGTCGCCCTCGCGCAGCACGATCACCCGCTGCGCGCCGTCGCCCCCGTCCACCACGAAACCCCGCGCCCCCGGATCCGGCAGGTCGTCGAGGCGGCACACCGCGGTCTCGAGCATCGGGCGCGCTACTCGCCGAAGGTCTTCGACAGCGCCGCGAGCGCCTGCGGGTACATGCCTTCCTTCAGCACCGTCATGACCGGATCGGCCTTCGGTGCGTACTCGGCGGCCACGGCGGTCGCCGCGGCGACCAGTTCGGGCTCGGGCACGACGCGATCGACGATGCGCGCCTCGAGGGCACGCTCGGCCGGGTAGCGGGTGCCGGTGACGATGACCTCGTGTGCCGTCTGGCGCGGCAGACGCGCCTGGATGATCGCGGTCATGCCCGGATGCAGCGGCGCCTTCATGTCGATCTCGGGCATGCAGAAGAAGCCGCGCTCGGAGCGCATCAGCCGGGCATCGTGGGCGAGAGCGATCTGGGCACCGGCGCCGAACGCATGGCCGTTCAGCGCGGCCACGGTGAAGGCCGGGAACACCAGGATGCGCCTCATCACCGCGAGCACCGTGTTCAGGTAGGCGGGGACGTCGGGGCAGCCCGTCATGTACTCCACGTCCAGGCCGTTCGAGTAGAACTTCCCGCTGCCGGTGGTGACGAGGGCCTTGGGCCCGGACGCCTTCTCCACCTCGTCGAGGGCCGTGTTCCAGGCCGCCACGAAGTCCGGGTGGAAGCGATTCTCTCCAGAGTCCATCTGCAGGACGAAGACATCGCCCTCGCGGCGCAGGTCGATCATGGGGGCTCCTTCGCGGACGCGAAACGCGCGGATGCTATCGCGTCTCGTGCGCCCCCCGCGGCTGCGCGTCTCCGCTTCGCAGGGGTCGACGCGGGGACCCGACGGAGTTCGGTAGACTGCGCCGTCCCCACTCCTGGGGCCGAACGCCCGTCGGCACCCGCACCATGGTCGATACCCACGTCGAAGAGAGCCTCGGGGCCAACCCCGGGGACGCCGCCCTCAATCCCGCCGATCAGGTGGCGATGGGCGTGCCCGCCTCCAAAGCCCCGGGCTTCCTGGGCTCGTCGCGCGGTCGTGCGTTTCGCGCGCTGGCCCACCGCCCGTATCGGCTGCTGTTCTCCGCGTTCCTGGTGAACCAGACCGGCTTCTGGCTGTCCCACCTCGGCATGCAGGGCCTGATGGCCGCAAAGAGCGGCAACGACCCGCTGTGGCTCGGCTGGCTCTTCTTCGCGCTCTTCATCCCAGCCTTCGCCCTCGCCCCACTGGCGGGCGTGACCGCCGACCGGTACGACCGCAAGCGGATCATGCTGGTGAGCTACGCGGGTATCGCCGCGCTCTCGGCGGTGCTGGCTGCGCTCACCGCCACCGACGCGATCACCCCGCTCTCCCTGCTCTCGATCGGGTTCGGAATGGGCCTGTGCTTCTGCTTCTCGGGTCCGGCGAGCTACGCGCTCGCCGCCAACACGGTCCCGCCCGAGGACATGCCGAGCGCCGTCTCGCTCCAGTCGGCGGCGAACAACCTGACGCGCGTGGTCGGGCCGATGGCGGTAGCACCGATCATCGCGACCGGGCGTTTCGAGTGGGCTTTCATGGCGTTCGTCGTGGCGGCCACGATTGCTGGCGGACTCACCGCGGCGATGCGCGTGCGGCCCTACACACCAGAACCCAGCGAAGGCGGCATCCTCGCCCGGCTGGCCGGCGGCTTCCGTCACGCGAGCGAGCGCAAACCCGCGGTTCCGGCCCTCAGCGTGGTCGCAGTGCTGTCGCTCTTCGGCGTCTCCCACGCGGTGGTGCTGCCCGTTTTCGCCGAGGAGGTGCTCGGCAACCTCGACGCCTTCGCCTGGATCGTCGTCTCGACCGGGGCCGGCGCGGTCCTCGGCGCACTCACGATCGGCTACCGGCGCAGTGATCCCACGCTGGCGAGCTCGGTGTGGGTGATGCTCGCCTATTCCGGTGCCCTCGCCGCCTTCGCCGTTTCCACGTCTCTCTGGGCCGCGCTCCTCACCCAGTTCGTCCTGGGATGGTGCTACTTCGCGATCATGACGAGCCTGCAGACGCTGGTGCAGCAGCTCGTCGACGAGTCGAAGCGCGGCCGGGTGATGAGCCTCTTCCAGGTGGCCTGGGCCGGCCTGGTGCCGTGGGGCGGGCTGGCGCTCGGCGCCGCCGCGGGCTCCTTCGGCGTCGTCCCCACGCTGCTGGCGGGTGCCGCCGTTTGCGCGGTCTACGCCATCGGCATCGGACTGTGGTCGCGCCAATCCGCCTGGGCCGGCCTGCCGGCGTCCCAGGAAGGGGTGTACTAGAAACCCGTCGATGACTTGGAAGCTCCGCTCGCACCCGACGTTCTCCGGCGTGCGCGGACCGGTGGTGGCCTGCGTGATGGACGGCGTGGGCATCGGCGCCCGCGACGCGTCCGACGCGGTCCACCTCGCCCGCACCCCCCACCTCGACTGGCTCGCCCAGAACGCGCTGGCCACCCAGCTCCGCGCCCATGGCACGGCGGTCGGCATGCCCAGCGACGCCGACATGGGCAACAGCGAGGTCGGCCACAACGCGTTGGGGGCCGGCCGGGTCTTCGACCAGGGCGCGAAGCTGGTCGCCCAGGCGATTGCCGACGGTCGGATCTACCAGGGCGATGCCTGGCAAGAGGTGACGGAGCGGGTGCGCGCCTCGGGGCAGCCGCTGCATTTCATCGGCCTGCTCTCGGACGGCAACGTCCACAGCCACATCGACCATCTCTTCGCCCTGCTGCGACGCTGCGACGAAGAGGAGGTGAGCGCGGTGCGCATCCACGCGCTGCTCGACGGTCGCGACGTCCCCGAGCGCAGCGCCCTCGGCTACCTCGACGCCCTCGAAGAGCTGCTCGAGACCCTGCGGCGCAAGCCGAACCGCGACTACCGCATCGCCTCGGGCGGCGGGCGCATGCTGGTGACGATGGACCGCTACGGCGCCGACTGGCGCATCGTCGAGCGGGGCTGGCAGACCCACGTGCGGGGCGAGGGCCGCGCGTTCCGCACGGCGAAGGAAGCGGTCGAGACCTTCTACCGCGAAGACGCCTCGGTGGGCGATCAGCAGCTGCCCGCCTTCGTGATCGCGGACGACGACGGACCGGTCGGCCCGATCCGCGACGGATCGTCGGTGGTGTTCCTGAACTTCCGCGGCGACCGCGCGATGGAGCTTTCCCAGGCCTTCGAGGACGACGACTTTCCGCACTTCGACCGCGGTGCCCGCCCCGACGTGCTCTTCGCGGGCATGATGCAGTACGACGGCGACCTCGCGATCCCCAAGCGCTTCCTCGTCTCCCCGCCCGAGATCGAGCGCACCCTCGGCGAGTACCTCGTTCGCAACGACGTGCACCAGCTCGCGATCAGCGAGACCCAGAAGTTCGGCCACGTCACCTACTTCTGGAACGGGAATCGCAGCGGCACGTTCGACGACAGCCGCGAGCTCTACGTCGAGGTGCCGAGCGACACGCTCCCCTTCGAAGAACGTCCCTGGATGAAGGCGGCGGAGATCACCGACCGCGTGATCACCGAGCTGCGAACCGGACGCTTCCGACATGTGCGCCTCAACTACGCCAACGGCGACATGGTCGGTCACACGGGCGACCTCGGCGCTTCGGTCATCGCCGTCGAGGCCGTCGACCTACAGCTCGGACGACTCCTGCGCGCGATCGACGAGCTGGGCGGCGCGCTGATCGCGACCGCCGACCACGGCAACTGCGACGACATGTTCGAGCGCGACAAGAAGGGCGAAGTCGTGCTGGCTCGAGACGGGCGACCGAAGCCGAAGACCAGCCACACGCTGAACCAGGTGCCCTTCTACGTACACGCGCCCGGGGCCGGGCTGTCCCTGCGGCCGGGCGTGAACGAACCGGGCCTGGCCAACCTCGCGGCCACGGTGCTCCAGCTGCTGGGCCTCGACGCGCCCGACGACTACGCGCCCTCGCTCCTACGCTGACCGAGCCGACGCGCCGCGCAGGTGGGATGTCCAGCGCGTGACGCGCTGCGTCCGTGGCGTTCGCGCCCGGCTGTACCGTTTGTTGACAGCCGGTCGACTCCCCGTCTAGCGTCGTTCGCACTGTCCCCCCACCCGAGGTGCCCTCTATGCGATTTCCGCGATTCCTCGCGGTTTGCGCCTTGCTCGTTCCTTGTTCGGTCGCCGCCGGCGACCTCGAGGATCTGTTTCCCGGCGTCATCCAGCAGGCGCAGCTCAGCTCGCAGCAAGTGGGCTTCGCGCCCACGGTGACCTTCACGGGAGGCACCGACTCCGGCACCTTCACGGCGGACGGCGGCCAGTTCGTCGTGGGGACCGTCGACCCGGTGGCCAGTGTCGCGAGCCTGTCCAGTCAGATCTCGGGGCAGTTCCAGCGCTTCCCGCTCGGATCCACGGTGGCGGCCTTCACCTTCGAGTTCGACCCGGAGCTGAACGTCTTCAATCGCTCGACGCAGGGCCTCGGGCCGCTGCTCTCCGAGCGCGCTCAGACCACCGGCCAGGGCAAGATCAACATGGCCTTCTCGTACTCGCGGGTGGCGTTCAGCGTGTTCGAGGGCAACGACCTCGACCGCATCCCGATCGACCTGTCGGGACTGAACTTCACCATCCTCGGTGGCTCCTCGCCGGGAGCCAGTCAGCTGAACTTCCAGGGCGGCGGCACCCTCCTCGACTTCAACCAGGACGTGAACCTCGGGCCCGGCTCCCAGATCGTCTTCGGCGACACCGGCGGCGGCACGATCGGAACGCCCGGTGGCGAGCTCGTCGGTTTCCACACCTCGGGATTCGGGGGCGGCAGCGTGGGCGTGCCGAACGTCCAGGCCTTCCTCGACGCCGAGCTCGACGTCGACGTGTTCGCCTTCTTCCTCAACTACGGCGTGACCGACTGGCTCGACGTCGGAGCGGTGGTCCCGCTGCTCAACATCGATGCCTCGGGTCAGGGCACGATCTATGGCCTGACGGACACGGCGGGCAACCCGATCATCGTCCGGACCTTCCGGGAGCGGGACAACACCTTCGGCTTCGGCGACGTCACGGTTCGCGGTAAGGCGCGCCTGCTCACCAGCGAGTTCATCGACGCCGCCCTGCGGGCCGACGTCACGATCCCGACCGGCGACGAGGACGACCTGCGCGGCTTCGGCAGCCCGGCCTTCGGCCCGACCCTGATCTTCTCGAAGAACTTCGGCCTGATCTCGCCCCACGCGAACGCGGGCCTCCAGTTCCGCACCGATGACACGGACCTCCACCAGTTCCGCTGGGCGGGCGGCGTCGACATCCAGCCCCACGAGCTGATCACCCTCACCGGAGACGTCATCGGCGAGCACCTGATCAACCGGGGCGAGGACATCGGCAAGGACATCTTCGCCGTCTCGGCGGGCCTGAAGATCAACCCCTGGAGCCGGCTCGTGATCGCCGCCAACGTCGTTTTCCGCTTGAACGACCAGGGGTTGCGGGCCGACTACATCCCCTCGGGAACGATCGAGTACACCTTCCGCTGAGACTCTGCTGACACAACTGGGGCTTCCCGACCACTCCTGCCAGCGCAGGAGGGTCTCATGCGGAAGCAGCAGTGGTGCAAGCAGGGTGCAGCGGTTCTCGCCCTCGGATTTCTTTCGGTGGCGCTGGCCGCCCCGGCCGGGGCGCTCTCGTCCTTCGGCTTCAGCCAAGCCAGTAGCGACTCGACGCCGGCCGAATGGCTGGGGGCGACGCTCTCCTACGAGGTCGTGGATCTCCAGACCTTCACGCTGTCCGTCCGCAACGACACGGCCGGCGCGACCGCCTTCGACATCTCCCACGTCTTCTTCAACGTGGGCGATCAGGTTGGCTACCTGAACCTGGTGGAAGCGGTCAGCTCGGTGAACGGCACGAACACCGGCGCCTGGTCCGTGGGCGACTACGGCTACGACCGCACCACCGCCTTCTTCGGCAACTTCGACCAGTCGCTGCGGACCGCGCCCGGTGCCAGCGCGACCGAGCGCATCGCCCCCGGCGAGACCCAGAGCTTCACGTTGCAGATGAACTGCGACTACAGCGCCTGCGATTTCGACGCCCTGCTCGGCGATCTGAGCGCAGGCGGCTACGGCCAGGCCCATGCGGCTCTGCGCTTCACCTACGGGCCGAACCTCGACGCCGCCTTCGGCGCGATCACGAACCTCGGCACCACCGTGGTTCCGGAGCCTTCGACGGGCCTGTTGATGGCGACCGGGCTGGCCGCCTGGGGCCTGCGCCGACGCACCCGCGCCTAGGCCCTCGCCAGCGCGGCCCGCGGCGCAGCTTCGCCGCCGAGCGGGTCGCCTTCGCGGAGCTCGGCATGATGCGGCTTCGTCGGCGCCCCAGGGCGCAGAGCGAAGCGCGCGTCGTCGCCGCAGTAGCGCACCGAGATCGCGCGCCGGCGGTCCGTCGAGAGGTTCGGGAAGGCGCCGTGCACCGTGCGCGCGTGGTGCACCGCCACGTCGCCGGGCTCGAGATCGAAGCTCACGACTTCGAAGTCGCCCGCCGCGATGTCGGGGACGCTCTCGCCCTCGGTGCCCGGCACCTCCTCGTTCGAGACGAAGAAGTTCGGCTTATAGAGCCGTCCGTCGCGGTGGGAACCGACGACGTAGCGCAGCGCGCCGCTCTCCGGTGTCACGCGATCGAGGGGACACCAGGTCGTGCAGACCTGCTCCCCCTGCACGTGGAAGTAGCCCATGTCCTGGTGGAAGGCGGTGTGTTCCGCGGTGCCCGGCTCCTTCACGAGCAGGCTGTCCTCGTAGAGGAAGACCGCGCGCGAACGCAGAAGCGCGCTGGCGGCCGCGGCCAGGGGCGACTCGAGCGCGAAGGCGCGGAAGTCGGCGTCGTGCCGCCAGTGGTCGGTCCCGGCGACGAAGCCGCCCTGGGCCGGTGCGTCGCCCTCGACGAGGGTGTCGCCTCCGCGCGCCTCGATCGCACGCGCCATCTCCGAGAGATCCGCGCTGCGCACGGCCCGCAGCTCGGCTTCGAGGGGCGCGGCCATCCGCTCGAGCCAGTCCGGCGGAATCACCTGGCGGAGCACGACGACCCCATCGCGCTCGAACTGAGCGATCTCGTCGTCGCGGAGCGTGCGCACGGGGCCTCCTAGAGCAGCTCGAAGGTACCGCCGGTTCGGACGCGGGCCGTCCGCCCGCAGAACTCTTCGCGGGGCAGGCTCGCCAACAGATCCGGATCGTCGCTGGTCGCCCAGACCCGGGCCGGCGGGCTCGCTTCGGTGCGGCCTGCGACGAGGATGCGCGGATGGCTGCCATCCCGGTCGGTCAGCTGGGTCACCGTCTCGATCTGAACGCGGCCCGTGTAGGACTCGTCCCAGTCGAGGGTCGGGCTCTGGGCCTCCGCGGTGACGTCTTCGTAGCGGTAGCCCTGCTCGGGGGGCTCACTCGAATAGACCGCAGCGGCGTGCTTCATCATGTAGCTGCCGATGCCGCTCGAGTAGCCGAGCTGGCCGCGGTCGGGCCCGCGCAGGCGGTTCATCAGGGTCGCGAGGGCGTGCATCACGTAGCTGTTGAAGGGACCGCCCGAGAAAGTGAGCCCGCCGGTGACGGTGAGCGGCCGATCCGTGCCGAGGCCCAGCTCGTCCGCCGCGATCTGCACCGCCGAGGGAAAGCAGCTGTAGAGATCGACGGGGCCCAGCTGATCCGCCTCGACGCCGGCGAGGGCGAGGGCCCGGCGTCCCGCGGTGCCAAGGGCCGCCTGGTCGTGGAAGCTCGCGCGCACGCCCATCGGCGTCGTGGTGTGTACGTCCGTCGCGGCCCAGGGGAAGACCCAGCGGTCTTCGGGGATGCCGTGGCGGCGCGCCGCTTCGACGGAACACACGATCACCGCGGCGCCCAGGTCGACGACCATGTTCGCCACCAGGAACTTCGTGTACGGGAAGGCGATCCAGCGATTCGCGTCGCTCGGCGTGGCGATCGCCTCGGCGCTCATGGGTTCGCGGATCCAGGCGTAGGGGTTGTCGGCGGCCACTCGGGAGAAGCCGGCCCAGAGCCGACCCACGCGTGCGCGGTGATCCGCGAGTGACTCACCGCGCGCGGCGCGCAGGGCGTTCTCGTAGAGGGCGAAGACCGCCGGCGGCATGCCCCGATAGCGCTCTTCCCAGGGCGTCCAGCCCGCGTCCGAGTCGAAGGTCTCGTCGGGCCAGGCGTCGGGCTGCTCGGTCCACGCGAGCTCGAGGCCCGCTTGCTTCGATCGCCGCTTCGTGTGCTCGGCCTCGGCGGCGACGAGCAGGACGCAATCGCGCTTCCCCGCCTGAATCTCGACCGCCGCGTGGGACAGCATGCGCTGGACCGTCGAGCCGGCGATCGGGCCGGACGCCGTCTGCGCACCGGTGCAGCCGAAGCGGTCGCGCAGCAGCGCCGCTGCGTTCGTGTAGGGCCACAGGCCCTTCGGGACCCGGATCGAATCGAGCTGGCCGAGCAGGTCGCGAGAGCCGGCATCGTCGGCGGCGCGCTCCGCCGCCTCCACCATCAGGGCCAGGGGCTCGCGGGCATCGGCGGGATCATCACAGCGCTGCTTCGTCTGGCCGCAGCCGACGAGCACGGGGGTGCGGGGGTCCAAGAGGCGTCCTCGGTCAGTCGGGAAGGAGAGGGGGAGCGGGAGGGAACGGCCCGAGGGCCGACGGCCTGCCAGAATGAGTCAGCCCAGGGCCCTTCGCCAGGCCACCCCGGTCCAGTCGATCTTCTCGAGCGGCTCTTCGATCCCGTGCTCCCGGCGGTAGTCGTCGACGGCCCGCGCGCAGGGCGCCAGCCCGTAGTCGTCGACGATGCACCAGCCCCCCACCGAGAGGCGCGGATAGAGGTGCTCCAGGGCCTCGCGGGTCGACTGGTAGAGATCGCCATCGAGGCGCAACACGGCGATGCGTTCACTCGGGAAGCGCGGCAGGGTGTCGGCGAACCAGCCCGGGACGAGGACGACCTGGTCGTCCCAGAGATCGAAGGCGCGGAAGTTCGCCTCGACCTCCGCTTCGGTCACGGCGAGGAAGCGCTTCTGGTGGTGGCGATCGCCGGCGTCGGCGGGGTAACGCTCCGGGTCGGGCGGCGGCAGGCCGGCGAAGGAATCCGCCAGCATCACGCGTCGATCCGAGACGCCGTGGGCGGCGAGCACGCCCCGCATGAAGACGCACGCGCCGCCGCGCCAGACCCCCGTCTCGACGAGGTCACCCGGGACGTCCTCGGCCAACACCTGCTCGACACATCGCCGCAGGTGTTCCATCCGGTCGACCCCGATCATGCTGTGGGCCTGAAGCGCCCATTTGCGCCCGCTGCGGCCAGCGTCGGGTTCGAGCCGCTCGAAGACGCGCCAACCCAGGCGCGCGAACGCGCGTTCGACACCGCGTACGGCAAGGCGGCGCAGCAGCCCGCGTTTGTAGTCGCGCGTCGCGAGCGGCAGGCCGGGCTCGTCCCAGAGGGCGTGGCACAGGGCGAGCTTCAAGAGCTCGAGGTAGCGGTCCCGGTTCTCGGCAGCGAGTCGCGGATCCGGCGCGTCGCTCACGAGGCGGGCAGGCGCGCGTCGCGCAGGGCCGAGCGGCGCACCTTCCCCGCTTCGTCGCGCAGGGGCGTGGTGACGTACTCGAAGCTGCGCGGGATCTTGTAGCGGACGAGATGGTCGGCCAGGTGGGTACGCAGGGTCTCGTCGCCCACCACAGCGGGGTCGGCTTCGACGATCGCGTGGACGCGTTGTCCCAGGTCCTCGTCGGGGAGGCCGATCACGGCGCACGAGTGAATCGCCGGGTGGGCGTCGAGGGCGGCCTCGATCTCGGCCGGGTACACGTTGGCGCCGCCGGTCACGATCATGTCGGTGCGGCGATCGACCAGGTAGAGGTAGCCGTCGGCGTCGAGGTAGCCGAGGTCGCCCAGGGTTTCCCAGCCGTCGTCGGTGCCGCGGGCCTCGGCCCCGATGTAGCGATAGGTCGAACCGCGCCCACCCGGCGGCATCATGAACACTTCGCCGATCTCGCCCGGCGGGAGTTCGCGGCCGTCGTCGGCGAGGATCCGCAGCTTGCGACCACCGGTCGGTTTGCCGACGGAGCCCGGGTGATCCAGCCACTCGCGACCCGAGATCAGCGTGCCCCCGATGCGCTCGGTGCCGCCGTAGGCGTTGAAGACCCGTTCGGGGCCGATCCAATGCACCAGCTCGGTCATCAACCAGGCCGGGCAGGGTCCGCCACTCGACACCAGGCGTTCGAGACTGCCGAGGTCGTGGGCCGTGCGCTCGGCTTCGGGCAGGCGCCAGATCCGCAGCAGCATCGTCGGCACGAAGGACACCCACTGCACGCCGTGGGTCTCGATCGCGGCGAGCGCTTCTTGGGGATCGAAGCGTTCGAGCAGTACGACCGTGCCGCCGAGCAACAGGGTCACACTCGTGTTCACGAAGCCCGCTGCGTGGTACTGGGGCCCGGGAACCAACACCGTGTTGCCGGGCTGGTTGCCATAGAAGGGCTGGGTCGGATCGCATTCCGCGGCCAGCGCGTCGACGATCAGCTTCGGTCGACCCGTGCTCCCGCCCGACGCGAGGGCCTGACGCGAAGGGGAGGTGCGGTCGGGCAGCGGCGGTGCGTCGACGACCGGCGGTTCGAAATCGGCGGGCAGGGCCGGGAACCCGGCGGCGTCCGAGGCGTCGACGCCGACGACCAGGCGCGGCTTCGCCTGGGCGAGGATCGCCTCGCGCTCCTTCGCGGGCAGCCGCCACGAGATCGGTTGGGGCACCGCGCCGAGCTTCCAGGCCCCGAAGCACGCCAGCACGAAGGGCACGCCGTTGGGCAAGGCGATCGTGACGAAGTCTCCCGCACCCACGTCGCGCGCGGCGAAGGCATGGGCCCAGCGCTCGGACAGGGCGTCGAGTTCGTCGTAGCGGAGACGGCGATCGCCACAGACGAGCGCGACCCGCTCGGGGGTGCGTGCTGCGTGGGATCGCAGGGCGGCGGGGTAGGACATCTGGGGCACGGGGAACCAGTATGCGAAACTGGCGCCGGCGCATCATCCGGGGAGCGTACGCCGATGGAAGCCGGCGAGGCGATCGCGCGCGAGTCGATCCGCGACCTCATCAGCCGCTACAACCACGCGGGCGACCGCGGCGACCTGGTCGGGCTGTGCGCGTGCTTCCACGAGGACGGCGTGCTCGACCTCCCCGACGAGCCGCCCTGCGAGGGACGCGCGGCGATTCGGGAGCGCCTGCAGAACGTGGTCGACGAGAGCGCGGAGACGCCGCGTCCGGCACGCATGCGCCACCACGTCTCCAGCGTGGGGATCACGCTCGGCGGCGAGGGCGAGGCCGAGGCGCGCAGCTACTTCGCCGTCTACACCGAGGTGGGTCTCGACCACTGGGGCGTCTATGCGGACCGGCTCGAACGCCGCGACGGCGTCTGGGGCTTCGCCGTCCGCAAGGTGCGCGTCGACGGCGCCACCGCGGAATCGCGCATGGCGCAGAAGTACCGCGTCGCCTAGCGGTCGGCGTCCGCTTCGGGCTTTCTCACGCCGCGGTAGATCGCACGGTTCACCACCCAAGGGGTGATCACACGGTCCACGATCCAGGCCGGGATGCGATACCGCCCGCCGTTCGGTTGGAACACCTCGAGACCGTCGTGCTGGGGTCCGAGGATCGAGCCCCAGCGATGCGCCGGCGGTCGGTAGCGCTTCATCCCTTCGGGCTGGCCGTCGAGGAAGGCGCCCACGTTGTGCGTGAGCACGCGGTGCCCCCAGTTGCGGGCGGAGCTGCGCTGGGGGTCGGTGGCAGCGACGTCACCGAGCGCGAACACCCCCTCGGCGCTCGCGACGCGCAGACTCGCGTCGACCCGGACGAAGCCGGCGTCGTCGCGCCACGCATCGGGCAGGAAGTCGGCGTTCGGACGTGCGCGGCCAACGCACCAGAGGACCAGATCTGAAGCAAACGCCGGCTGACCCGTTTCGAAGAGCACCGGCTCGCTGCTGAACGGCGCTTCGATCCCATCCGGGAGCAAGGCGCGGTGGTGCGGGTGTCGTTCCACGCCCAGCGCGGCCAAACGCGCGACGAGGCGGCCGCGGATCTTCGGGTGATACTCCCGCAGCGGCTCCTCATGCGGGTGAAAGAGATGCACCTCCTTCTCGGGGAAGCGGCGCTTGACGTTCGCCGCCACGCTCACTCCCGAGGCACCGCCTCCTACCACGGCGAATGACTTCGCAGCGGCGACGCGCGCAGCCTGATCCGAGAGCTCCGCCTCGATCTCGCGCTCGCTCTGGAGCGTCGCGTTGCGCCAGAACCCCTGGGTGACCCCGGTGGCGACGACGAGCACGTCGTAGGGCTCGCGGGTCGTGCGCCCGTCGGCGTCAACGATGACCACCGAGCGCGTCACCGGATCGACCTGGCTGATCGCACCGTGCACCGTGCGGACCGCGTCGAGCTTCCGGTAGCGCGCGAAACGCAGGAGATAGTCGCGCTTCCAACGTTCGGGACGCGTCAACCGCAGACCCAGCTCCTGGCCGCTCACCAGGCAGGACTTCGCCCCGATGCCGACGACCTCGACATCCGATCGCTGGGCCAGATGGATGGCGCTGAGCACGCCGGTGTCGCCGAGGCCCGCGATGACGATGCGGCGGGTCGCGGACACCGTTTCTGCGGGACGCCCTAACGTCCCCAGCGACGCTGGAGGGCGGTCTTGCGCCCGTCACCCGTCGGCTGATACCAGACGTCGATGTCGGCGGACGCGGTCTTCCACGCCTGCACCGCATCTTCCGAGCGCACCTCGAACACGTCGAAGCCGACCCGGTCCATGAAGTGGAGCTGCTCGAGCAGCACGTCGCCCACCGCGCGCAGCTCACCCTGGTAGGAGAGCTGCTCGCGCAGAATGCGCGCATTCGAGTAGGCCCGCCCGTCGGTGAACGCGGGAAACTCGAGCGCCACGACGGCCAGCTTCGACAGATCGTCCGCGAGGGCGCGCGGATCGTCGTCGGGCCGCAGCCAGACGCCCACCGGTGCGCCGCGCGACAGCAGCGCGTCGCGCTGGGCCTGCCACTGCGCGAGATCGACGATCACGGCGCCGTCGGCCGGCAGGCTCTCTTCGCCCACGGCCGATGCGAACGCGTCTTCGATGACTTCCCCGCGTCTAAGCAGCGTCATAGAGTTTCTGCTTGAACGGATCCATGCCGACGCGCCGGTAGGTATCGAGGAAGGTCTCGCCGTCGTTGCGCAGCTCGAGATAGGTGTCGATCACGGTCTCGACCGCGTCGGTGATCTTGTCGGCCGCGAAGCCGCGTCCGGTGATGTCGGCCAGCGCCGCGTCTTCGCGCGAGCAGCCGCCGAGCTGGAGCTGATAGAGCTCCTCGCCCGCACGGTCGACACCGAGGATGCCGATATTGCCGACGTGGTGGTGACCGCACGCGTTGATGCAGCCCGAGATGTTGAGCTCGAGCGGGCCGACGTCCTTCTGGCGTTTGATGTCTTCGAAGCGCGTCGCGATTTCCTGGGCCACCGGGATCGAACGCGCATTCGCGAGGGCGCAGTAGTCGAGGCCCGGGCAGGCGATGATGTCGCCGATCAGCGCGTGGTTCGCGGTCGCGAGATCGAGCTCGACCAGACGCTCCCAGAGTTCGAAGAGCCGGTCCTGCTCGACATCGGTGAGCGTCAGGTTCTGACGATGCGTGACGCGCAGCTCGCCGAAGCTGAAGGTGTCGGAGAGATCCGCGACGGCCTCCATCTGATCCGAGGACATGTCGCCCGGGGCGCGTCCCGGCGTCTTCACCGTGATGTTCGCGATGATGTAGCCGGGCTGCTTGTGCGCGTGGGTGTTCTGCTCGACCCACGCATCGAAGGCCGGGTTCTCGGCGCGCTTCTCGCGCAGGGTCTCGGACGCCGCCGGTAGCGCGCGGTAGTCGGGCGGCGCGAAGTAGGCGTCGATGCGATCGATCTCTTCCTGCGGCACCTCGAGAGCACCGCCGGCGAGACGCGTGTACTCCTCCTCGACCATCCGAGTGAATTCTTCCGTGCCCGTCTCGTGCACGAGGATCTTGATACGCGCCTTGTACTTGTTGTCGCGACGCCCGAGCCGGTTGTAGACGCGCAGGATCGCCTCGAGGTAGCTCAGCAGCTCGCGCGTCTCGATGAACTTGCGGATCGTCTTGCCGACGAAGGGCGTCCGCCCGAGACCGCCGCCGACGATCACCTCGAAGCCGGGCTTGCCCGCATCGTTGCGGTGCATGATCAAGCCGATGTCGTGCACCTTCACCGCCGCGCGGTCGTTCGGCGAGCCGGTGAGCGCGATCTTGAACTTCCGCGGCAGGAACGAGAACTCGGGGTGGAGCGTCGACCACTGGCGAATCAGCTCGGCGTAGACGCGCGGATCCTCGATCTCGTCTGCCGCGACACCCGCGTACTCGTCGGCGGTCGTGTTGCGAATGCAGTTGCCACTGCTCTGGATGCAATGCATCTCGACGCTGGCCAGCTCCTTCAGGATGTCCGGCGTTTCTTGCAGCTGAATCCAGTTGAGCTGGAGATTCTGACGGGTCGTCCAGTGTCCGTAGCCCTTGTCGTAGTCGCGCGCGATCTGGGCCAGCTTGCGCAGCTGCCGCGAAGACATCACGCCGTAGGGCACGTTGATGCGGAGCATGTAGGCGTGGAGCTGGAGATAGAGCCCGTTCATCAGGCGCAGCGGGCGGAACTGCTCTTCGGTGAGCTCGCCGGCGATGCGCCGCGCCGTCTGACGTCGGAACTGCTCCGCGCGGTCGTTGACCAGCTCGGCGTCGAATTCGTCGTAGCGATACATGGGGGTTCCTTCGCGGGCGCGGGGGCGGCCTAGTTGCCCGCTTGCTTGCCGAGATCGGTCCGGACGGTGGGGCCGGCCGCGCGAATCACCTCGCGGAAGCGGACCGGCACGACCACGCCGTCGCGGCGCTCGACCCCGATCAGCTCGGCGCCGACGACCTCCTGGCGGGCCTCGGCGGCGAAGCCGTCCTTCTCGAGCACGGCGGCGTCGGCCTCGTTGTCGGCGACCCGGACGACCGGATCCTCGATGCGCTCGGCCCACGTATTGCCCTCGCCCAGGTAGACGACTCGGCCGTCTCCCAGCCGATTCGCGATCACGACGTGGCTCGAAGCCTTCTTGCGGGCCATGGGACTCTCTTGGGTACGCGCTGGGGGGTGCCGTCGCCGAGTCTCGGGAACGGATCTTCCCGGAGTTCCAGACACCAGAACACGGGAATTCGGGTGCGAGAAAATACCGCAACGCGGTTCCAGATCGCAACGGATGGCCCGGGCCTTCCAGAAGCGGCGCGAACACGAGAACCTCGGGCGATCTCGATGCTCGCCCTTTTCCCAAATTCCTGACTATTAAAATCGAGAAATGCGCCGCGCGATCCCATCCGCGGGAGCATGCAAGAACCTGCGGAGCCGCGCCCGTCGAGGCACCCGCGTTTCCCATCCGGGAGGAACGGATCCCTTTCCGCGGCTCACGGCGGCAGCGGGCGCGGTCTGGTGCGCCCTCGCGCTCGTCCTGGTTGGTACGCCGATTGCTCTAGAGGGGGAGCAACCTGCACCCCCGGCCGGTGTTCCGGCTCCAGCGAGAGGACTGACTCGCCATGTTCGCGCACCCCCACGACCGCAGACGCAGAGGTGGCTACTCCAGCACCGAGCTGCTGTTTGCGCTGGCGTTCCTCGGCGCCGATGGGATGGGCGCGGACGCGATGGGCTTCCGCACGGACGACGAGGTCTCCCACCCGCCTCGACGCACCCAGGCAGAGGAGATCGCGGCGAATCAGATGGAGTTCGTGAACACCCTGCCCCTCGAAACCCTGGCACCCACGCAGGGTTTCGAGGCGGCGGCCTGGGAGTGTCATCCCGGCCTGCCGACGGGATCCCTCCCGGTCGTGGTCCGCGCAGCCGACGGCACGATCCGTGGAGAAGACCTGTATCAGGTCTCGGTGCGCGTCGAGATGCCCGACGCGAACCCGTCGGTGCGCAAGCTCGCCGTGCGCGTCACGTGGGAAGACGCGGGCGCCCCCCACGCCACCGAGCTCGAGACGATCCGGGCGCGATAGCCGCCGGGCTGCGCTCTCCCTCCCCGCCCCGCTGCCCGTGGGTGTAGGGTGGCTCCTCCACGGGAGGAGAGCCGTGCAGGAACTTGCCGAGCGCGTTGCCGTCATCACCGGCGCCGCCAGCGGAATCGG
Organism: Myxococcota bacterium; assembly: GCA_039030075.1. Lineage (NCBI taxonomy): Bacteria > Pseudomonadati > Myxococcota > Myxococcota bacterium. Next base: position 214,354 of record JBCCEW010000003.1, read on the forward strand.
ACGGGGCATCGCCGAAGCTGCCGCCGCGAAACAGATGCGACTGGTCCTCGCCGACATCGAGCCGAAGACCCTCGATGCCGCCGCCGATGCGCTGCGCGCAGCGGGAGCGGAGGTCGCGGCAGTCCCCACCGACGTGTCCGACGCGGGCGCGGTCACACGGCTGGGAGAGGCGGCCCTAGACCACTTCGGCGCCGTTCACCTGGTTTGCAACAACGCCGGGGTGCTCGTCGCCGGCTCGCTCTGGGAGAACTCTCTCGACGAGCTGCGCTGGTCCGTCGACGTGAACCTCTGGGGCGTGATCCACGGCATTCGCACCTTCGTGCCGATCCTGCTCGAGCAGGGCGGCGAGGGACACATCGTGAACACCGCGTCGATGGCGGGGCTGACCGCGGCCCCCTACCTCGACATCTACAACGCCACGAAGCACGCGGTGGTGGCCCTCAGCGAGACCCTGCACAAGGAGCTCGCGATGCTCGAGAGCGGCGTCGGCGTCTCGGTCGTCTGCCCCGGCCTGATCCAGACGCGCATCATGGAGAGCGCCCGCAACCAACCCGGTACGGGCGACCGCGACCCGGACGCGCGCACGCTCAGTGAGGGCGGGAACTTCATCACCGGCTTCCTGTCGGCGGGCATCGACGACGGTTGGCCGCCCTCGCGGGTCGCCGACGCGATCTTCGATGCAGTCGCCGCCCAGCGCTTCTACGTGATCCCCGCGCAGGAACCGGTGAAGGCGGGCCTGTACCAGCGCCTCGACGAGTTGCGGGAGGAACGCAACCCGGCGCTTCCGGGCATCTTCTCCGAGCCCAGCTGAAGCCCCCGCGACGCCGCGCGCCCGGCGCTCAGATCGGTTCGACCCGGATCGCGGTCACGACCGAGTTGGCGAGGAAGCAGTTCTCGTGGGCCTGGTGGTGCATCTTCGCCACCGCGTCCGCAGCGGGCGCCTCACGAAAGCGCACGTCGGGGCGCAGGATCACCTCGGTGACTGCGAGCTTCCCGTCCGCGTTCTTCGCCAGGGTGCCCACGGCACGGTCCTCATACGCCTCCACGACCAGGCGGCGGCGCGCTGCGATCGCCAGGAAGGTCAGCATGTGACACGAGGCGAGTGAGGCGACGAAGGCTTCCTCGGGATCGACACGATCCTCGCTGCCGAGGAAGTCGGGCGCCGCCGACGCCTCGACGATCGCCCCGTTCGGGAAGCGCCATTCGTGGTTCCGTGAATAGTCCGGGTAGGCGAACGATTCGGTGGTGTGGGTCCACTTCACGTGAGCGTGGTGTTCGGACACGGGCGCCTCCTCGCTTCGGTACAAGATCCGTGACTGACCGCCTGCGGGCAATCCCGTAGACTGCGCGCGTGCCCTCCAAGATTGCTCGACGCTGGCTCCTCATCGCCGTACTCGCCACGATGCCGGTGCCCTTCTTCCTGGGTGAACTCGAATGGGCGCCGGTGGTTCGCCTCGCCTTCTTCACGGGCATGCTGACCGCGTTGATGGTCGCGGACGGCGGCGGCTTCACCACGATTTTCGGAGTGCTGGGGCTCGTCCAGACGGCGCTCTACGTCGCGCTCTTCTACCTCGCCGTGAGCTTTGCGGTGAAGGGAATCCAGCGGGTGGGCTCGCCCCCCATGCAAGTCGCCGCGGTCGGGACCGTGATCTTCCTACTGGGGGTGTCGTCGCTCCTGCCCCTCTACGAGACGCCTCTGTCGAGCACCCGCGCGCGCTCCGCGATCTGGCACATCTTCGAATGAAGCGCGCGCTGCTCTTCGGGCTGACGATCGCCTTCGCGCTGCCGTCCCTCGCCGTGGAACGCACCGAGGACCGTGCGCGCTGCCAGCTCCACGATCCGCTGAAACGCGCGTGGTTCGGCGACCTGCACGTCCACACCCGGTATTCGCTCGACGCCAACACCCAGGGCACGCGCACGACCCCCGCCCAGGCCTACGCCTTCGCCCAGGGCGAGGAGCTCGGGCTTCACCCGTTCACGACGCGTGGCGAACCGATGCGCCGGGCGAAGCTGGCGCGCCCCATCGACTTCGCCGCGGTTACGGACCACGCCGAGCTCTTCGGTGAGCTCTCGATCTGCAACAACCCGGACGCGCCGGGCTACGACGCGCTGGTCTGCGGCATCTACCGCAACTGGCCGCGGATGGCGTTCTTCGTGATGAACGCGCGTGGCGCTCCGCGCTTCGAGTACTGCGGTGAGGGCGGCGCCGATTGTCTGCAGGCGGCGCGCGGTCCCTGGAACGTGATGCAGGAGGCCGCCGAGGCGGCCTACGACCGTTCGTCCCAGTGTCGCTTCACGAGCTTCGTCGGCTACGAGTGGACGAAGGTCGCGGGCACGTCGGACAACCTCCACCGCAACGTGATCTTCCGCAACGAGAAGGTCCCGGACCTGCCGCCGAGCGCCACGGACGTGCGCACGGCCCGCGCCCTCTGGGATGCCCTCGACGCCGAGTGTCGCGAGGAGAAGCCGGGTTGCGATGCGATCGTGATCCCGCACAACTCGAACCTCTCGGGCGGTCGCATGTTCGCGAACCACAAGATGCAGAGCGAGGAGCCCCTCGACACCGACTACGCGCGGCGCCGTCTCGCCAACGAACCGATCGTCGAGATCATGCAGCACAAGGGCGACTCCGAGTGCCGCGTGGGCGTCGGGACCAGCGACGAGCTCTGCAACTCGGAGCTGCTCCCCTACACGACCTTTCTGGGTCGCTATCTGACGTTCATGGCCCCGGAACCGGAACCGATCAACTTCACGCGCGGTGCTCAGGCGAAGGGATTGCTGCTGGGGCAGCAGCTCGGTGTGAACCCCTTCGAGTTCGGGGTGATCGGCAGCACCGATACCCATCTCGGGACGCCGGGCCTGATCGAGGAGCGCGAGTTTCCCGGTCACGGCGGCGCCGGCATTCAGCTCGGGGTGACGGTCCCCGACGCGCTCCTCGATCGCGTCGAGTACAACCCGGGCGGCCTCGCGGGCGTCTGGGCGGAAGAGAACTCGCGGGACGCGCTCTTCGAGGCCATGCGTCGACGCGAGACCTTCGGCACGAGCGGACCCCGCATCGAAGTTCGCCTCTTCGGCGGGTGGGACTACCCGGACGATCTCTGCGGTCCGCGCTTCGCGCGCGAGGGCTACCAGGGCGGCGTGCCGATGGGCGGCGTCCTCGCCCCGGCCGCGTCGGCCGAAGCGGCTCCGCGCATCGCCGTCTGGGCGCTTCAGGACGTCGGCACCGTCGACGCGCCGGGAGTCCCGCTGCAGCGCGTGCAGATCATCAAGCTGTGGGTGGAGGACGGAAAGACCCGCGAGAAGGTGGTCGATGTCGCCGGCGATGGCAGGAACGGCGCGAGCGTCGACCCCGACACCTGCGAGCCGGAAGGCGAAGGCTTCCCCCAGCTCTGCGAGGTCTGGGAGGACCCGGACTTCGACGCCGACGAACCAGCGCTCTACTACGCGCGCGTCCTGCAGAATCCGAGCTGCCGCTGGCAAGCGTTCGCGTGCAACGAGGCGGGGATCCGCTGCGACGCGACGGTGCCGCCCGGCTACGAGGGCTGTTGCGACGAGCGCTTCCCGAAGACGGTGCAGGAGCGCGCCTGGACGTCGCCCATCTGGTACACGCCGCCTGGGAGCTGAGGCGTTGGGCGCCGTCCCTGTTAGGATCGACCGTCTCGGTCCGCCGACCCACGTCCCGGACCCGCGACACGCGAGGAGAACACGGTGGCGAGTGATCTGATCACCCTCGAGATCCAGGACGGCGTCGCGGTGCTCTCGAACAACCGACCCGAGAAGCACAACGCCGCCAACGATGAGATGGACGCCCAGCTCTGGCAGGCCCTCGGGGAGCTGCACGGTCGCGAGGACGTGCGCGCAATCGTCTGGCGCGGCAACGGCAAGTCGTTCTCGTCGGGCCGCGACACCACCCAGCTCGGCGTGCGGACCGAGGACATCAGCAACCTCGACTTCATCGAGCGCGGCCACGCGGGCACCCAGAACTTCTTCAGCGTCCCCGCGCCGATCATCGTCGCGCTCAAGGGGTGGGTGATCGGCGGGTCCTTCGAACGCGCGCTGCTCTGTGACATGCGCGTCGCGGGGGAGAGCGCGCGCATGATGCTGCCCGAGGTGAAGCACGGGGTGGTCCCCGACTCGGGAGGCACGGCGCGGCTCTTCCAGATGGCCGGCCACGGGCTCGCCGCGGATCTCGCCCTTACCGGACGCGCCCTCGACGCCGAGGAGGCCCTGCGACACGGGATCGTGTCTCGGGTGGTGCCGGACGAAGCCCTCGACGACACCTGCCTCGAGATGGCCCACGAGATCGCCCGCATGCCGGCGTTCACCGTGAAGATGTTTCGGCGGACCCTGTCGCGCCTGGCCGATCCCGCCGTGAAAGCCTCGATCCAGGAAGAGGCGGTCACTCAGGTTCTGACCCAGGCTTCGGACGACTACGCCGAGTTCAAGGCGGCGCGCAGCGAAGAGCGCGAACCGCGCTATCGCCGCCGCTAGCGCGACTGCACGTTCGCTGCCTCAGGGCCGGGGCGCGTAGCGGCGCGGCCCACGCTGCTGCACGAGCACCGGTTGGATCTGATCGATCCAGTCGCAGAGCAGTGCGCGCGTTTCGCGCGGATCGATCAGATCGTGCACGCCAAACTCCTCGGCGCGCGGCAGCATCGACTGGGCGTCGGCATACTCGGCCTCGAGCCGGCTGCGTAGGGCTTCGGGATCGTCCGAGGCCGCAATCTCGCGTCCATGGGCCAGCGCGACGCCGCTCTCGACGGGCATCGAACCGCTCTGGGCCGACGGCCAGGCCACGACGGTTCCGCCCGGCCCGAGGTGCAGCCCGGCGGCTACGCCAAAGCTCTTGCGCACGACGATCGTCAGCCAGGGCACGATCGTCTGGTTCACGGCGAACATCGTCTCCATGCCGTAGCGAATCGTGGCGGCGCGTTCGGCTTCGGTGCCGATCATGAAGCCCGGCTCATCCATGAAGGACACGATCGGCAGGTGGAAGGAGTCGCAGAGCTCGACGAAGCGCCGCAGCTTCTGCGCGCCCTCGGCCGTCATGCTGCCGCCGTGCACCACGGGGTCGTTCGCCATGACGCCCACCGGATGGCCGGCCACCCGCGCGAGGCCCGTGATCTGGGAGCGCCCGTAGCCGGGAGACAACTCGAAGAAGGAGTCGCGGTCGACGACCGCCTGGAAGACGCGCCGCATCTTGTAGGCGCGCCGGCTCTCGCGGGGCACCCAGGTCAGCAGCTTCTCTTCGGCGCGATCGCGGGGGTCGTCGCAGGGGCGCACCGGCGGACCTTCCCAGACGTTCGACGGCAGATAGGAGAGGAAGGCCCGGATCTGGCGCCAAACGTCGGCTTCGTCGACGGCGACGTTGTCGACGACACCGTTGCGCCCCTGGACCTTCGCGCTGCCCAGGTCTTCCTTGGTGGCGTCCTCCCCGATCGCCTGGGCCACCAGCGCCGGACCGCCGACGAGCACCTGCGAGGTGTCCTTCGTCATCACCGAGAAGTGCGACGCGACCAGGCGCCCGGCGGGATAGCCGGCAACCGGGCCCAGCGCCGCGGCGACGAGCGGAACGCTGGCGCGCGCTTCCAGGAGCGCGAGATTCGAGGTGGCGCCGGCGACGAAGTCGTAACCCGAGCGGCCCTTCGTGCCGGTCACGCCGGACACCGAAGCCCCTCCCGCCTCGAGCAGGCGCACGCTCGGGATCCGCAGCTTCGTGGCGAGCCGGTCGGCGTACTCGGCCTTCTGCATGCCGGCGGGCGAGTACGCGCCCCCGCGCAGGGTGAAGTCGTCGCCGCAGACGACCACGGGGCGGTCCTCGATGCGCGCGTGTCCCATCACGGCGTTGGTGGGTGTGAAGCGGACCAGCCGGCCGTCGTCGTCGGTTTCCGAGATCCCCGCGATCCCGCCCTGTTCGCGAAAGCTGTCGGCGTCGACCAGCGCGTCGATCCGCTCGCGGACGGTCAATCGCCCGCGTGCGTGCTGCTTCTCGGTCGCTTCGGCGCCGCCCCCTTCCAGGGCGGCCGCTCGGCGCCGTTCCAGTTCCTCGACTTCGGGCTCCCAACTCATGGCCGCGCATGGTAACGCCTTGCCCGGGACGGGGGCGGCGGGCACCCTCCCGCGCCATGAAGCCCCTCGACGGCATTCGGGTGCTCGACGTGAGTCGGGTCGTGTCGGGTCCCCTCTGCGCGTGGCTGCTGGGCGCCCTCGGCGCCGAGGTGGTCCGTGTCGAAGCGCCGGGGGGCGACGTCACCTGGCTCTCGCCTCCCTTCGTCGGGCCCGACGGGGTCCACGACGGCCGCCGCGGCGAACGCGACCTCGCGCTCTCCCCGCTGCGACGCGGACGCGGCAAGCGCAGCATCGTGCTCGATCTCAAGCACCCGGAAGGGAAGCGCGTCTTTACCGCATTGCTCGCGAAGAGCGACGTGTTGGTCGAGAACTTCGTGCCGGGAGCACTCGCGAACCTGGGCTTCGACGACGCGATGCTTCGCGAGCGCTTTCCGCGCCTCGTCCACTGCAGCATCACCGGCTACGGGCCCGACGGACCCCTCGCAGGGCGCTCGAGCCTCGACCTGATCGTGCAAGCCGTTTCGGGTCTGATGGCGAAGACCGGTTTCGCCGACGGAGAGCCCACGAAGGTCGGCGCCACTGTCGGCGATCAGCTGCCCGCGATCTACGCCGCCCTCGGCGTGGTGGCCGCCTTGCGTCAGCGCGATCGGGACGGCCAGGGGCAGAAGGTCGACATCGCGATGCTCGACACGCTGGTCAGCCTGCTCTGGGACGAGCCCCTCGACCACTACGCGGCGCGAGGCGTGCCCGAGCGCTACGGCAACAGCGATCCGCGCGGTGCGCCCTTCGGACTGTTCGCCACCCGGGATGGCTGGGTTGCGCTGGTGGTCACGTCCCAGGCGCAGTGGGAACAGATGGCGACGCTCTTCGGACGACCCGAACTCGGGCCGCGCTATCCGGACCTCCGCGCGCGGGTGGCCGCGCGCGACGCGGTCCACGCCGTGGTGTCGGACTGGTGCGCGACCCAGACCACCGACGCGGCCGTCACCGCCCTGCACGCCGCCGGCGTGCCGGTGGGCCCCTTGCAGAGCGCCTACGCGGCGACCGCGGATCCGCAGGTCGCGCATCGGGGCGCACTGGTGCCCCTGCATCACCCCGACGCCGAAGCGGATGCCGCGAGTGGGTTCCACGGTCCCGCCTTCCCGGTGCGCCTGTCACGCACCGATACCGACACGACACCGGCTGAACCGCTCGGCGCCAGCACCGACGACGTGCTGCGCGACCTGTTGGAGCTGGACGCCGACGCGATCGCGGCGCTGCGCGACGCGGGCGTACTCGGCTAGGTCAGCGACCGGGCAGCAGCGGCGCCCAGCCCACCCACTGTTGGCGACCGTTCCCGAACGGCGGGCTGCCCCCGTTCCGCGGCTGGCGCACGTGGTAGTTGGTGACCGCCGCAGGTCGGCCCACGCGCCGACCGTGGAAGATCGCGTAGCTCTGCACACCCTCGGGGCCGCGCACGACGCTCGTCACGATGCCCACGTGGGAGACGACCGCCGCCGCTTCCTGCGGCGAGAGCCCGGTGTAGCGCTGGTGCCGCGATCCGTAGAAGACGATGGATCCCGGCCGCAGCGCCTCGGCGTTTCGCAGCTCGGCTCCGCTGTCGACCACCGTGAAGAGACCGCGTGATGCGTAGAACGCCGCGATCCCGTCGGACGAACGCCAGCGCGACGGGTCGGGGAAGGCGCCCGCGGCTTCGGGGCAGTACTCGGCCTCGAAGCGGCGCAACACCTGGTGGAGCATTCCCGAGCAGTCCTGCATGCGCGAGCGGTCGTAGGCGAGACGCTGGGCCTCGAAGTCGGCGCTGATCGCGTTCACGGGCGCGGTCACATCGATCCAACGACCGCCACAGAACGCGGCGTGCCCCGACCCAGCGGGTGTGAGCGCTGCCAGCGAAGAACCGCCGGGCGCCACCGTCGTCGGCGCGGGGGTGCTGCGGGTGCTCGGCGCCGGACTCGCGCAGGCCAGCCCCAGGAGCCCGGCGGCGGATGCGATGGCGAGTGTGCTTCGCGGCATGCAGGTCCTCCTCGTGCGCTGGCTAGGGCGGCGTCGGCGGGATGGGGTCGGGAGCTTCACCGGGCAAGCCTTCCCGGATTGCCCGCGAGAAGTCGGCGTCGTCGGGCAGCGCCTGGGCCCTGGCGGTGATGGCGCTCCGCTCTCGGAGCGTTTCGAAGGGCAACCCGGTGTGGATCAAGCCGCGCTCGTAACCGAGTTCGTCGAGGTGCCCGTTCAACAGGATCCGCCAGTTCCACGGATCCCCAGGCGTGACGGCACGTACGTGGTCCCAACTCGCCGTGGTGCAGTTGCGCGTGGCCGCATTGTACCAGCGCGGCGCGTCGGCGAGCTCGTTCAACTCGGTCAGGTACTCGAGCAGGAGCCCCTTCGCGGTTTCGTGTTCGATCTTCAGCGGGTAGAGGTACACGTCCTCGCCGCGACCGTGGGTGCGCAGACGCACGAGATCGCGTTCGTCGGCAGCGACGTAGTGCAGTTCGAAGCGGCGGAAGAAGCTCTCGATCGCCGAGTACTCCTCGTGCGCCTGTTTGCGCACCTCGATCGAGATGGCGAGGGGCGGCGCGTTCTCGAAACGCCAGCTCGCGATCATGTGCGCGATCCAACGCGGACCCCAGTAGGAGAGGAAGAGGTCCATGCCCTGGAGCTGGGACCAGCGGTAGTGGCGGGTCTCCCAACGCTCGTCGAAGTCCTCGGGCGTGCGGTACTCGAAACAGCGCACGTTCTCGACGGTGATCTCGTCGCCCTGCAGGCGCGCGCGGGGTGTGCGCGAGAGAGGCGCCTCCCAGTTGCGGTCGCTGCGCGGACGCAGAGTCGTCCACCAGAAATAGACGCCGCCGCTGAGCAGCGCGGCGCCGGCCACGCCGTAGATCAGCGGCCGCACCCAGAGGAGCAGCGCGAGGGCGGTCGCCGCGTAGACGAGGGCCATCAAGCGCCCGGGGAGGCGAGAGGAAGGGCCGTCGATCCACAAGGCGGCGCTCGCCCAGGCGATCAAACCGAGCAGCAAGGGCACGGCGACGAGGAACCCGATTCCCACGCCGAGGACACCAGCACATCCGATCGCCGGGCGCACCCGAGGCCAGCCCCGCAGCTTCCGAGAATCGGTCTATGCTCGGGGGGAAGTGCGGCGCTTTCCCCTCCTGCTCGCGGCCCTGCTCGGTCTGGTCCTCCCCGTGGCGTGCGCCACGGAGAGCGCGCCGGCGCCGCCCATCGAGACGCCGATCCTCGACGTCGAGCTGCCCGAGCCGTGGATCGACTTCCCGGCCGCCCCGGGTGGCACCTACGCGCCCGGGACGCCCGCGCGGCCAGGTCTCTGGCGCGCCGAAGGAGACCGCGGCTCCTTCTTCCTGTTCGGATCGATCCACTTCGGCAACGAGGACCTCGCCTTCGGCCCGCTCGTCGAAGAGGCCTATGCGCGTTCGGACGAGGTCGTGATGGAGATCGATCTCTCGAAGGTGGATCCGGAGCAGACCCTGCTGTTGGCGGAGCAGTACGGAACCCTCGAACCGCCGGCGACGCTGGAGAGCGTGCTCACGCCCGAGACCTGGGCGCTCGTCGAGGCGCGCTTCGCCGAGGCGGGCCAGCCCGTCGAAGCGGTCCAGGGCATGCAGCCCTGGTGGCTCGGCTTCGCGTTGGTCCAGGGTGCCTACCTTTCAGCCGGCCTGATCCCGGAGCAGGGCATCGACCGCCAGATCGACGACCGGGCTCGGGGGGGCGCGGGCCCCGACGCGGCCTCGGATCCGAAGCCGGTAATCGGGCTCGAGACCCTCGAATCCCAGCTGCAGACCCTCGCCGACCTGCCGATCCCGGTCCAGGATCGACTGCTGCGCGATGCGCTCGACCCGGACCCGGATCGTGCGGCGGACCCGGCCCAGCTGGTGCGTTCCTGGCAGAGCGGGGACACCGACGCACTGACCGATCTGCTCGACCCGCAAGATCCGGAACTCGCCACCTTCTACGAGCACGTCATCTACAAGCGCAACGAACAGATGGCGCGTCGACTCGAAGACCTGGCCCAGGACGGCAAGCTGCGGTTCGTCGTGGTCGGGCTGCTCCACCTGGTTGGGGAGCGCGGGATCCCGGCGCTGCTCTCGGGCCGAGGCTACGCGGTCTCGCGGATCGAGTAGCGCGGGGCACCGAGTGCGCCCGGTGCATTGAGTCCGCCCGCCGAGCCTCCTAGGCTTCGGGTTCGATGTCGAAGCACGTGGGCATTCTCACCAGCGGCGGCGATTGCCCGGGTCTCAACGCCGCGATCCGTGGCTTCGGCAAAGCGGCGATCCAACAGCACGGGATGGAAGTGTTGGGCTTCCTCGACGGCTTCCGCGGCCTCGTGCGCGATCGCACCCTGAAGCTCGACCTCACCTCGCTGTCGGGCATCCTGACCGACGGCGGCACGATCCTCGGCACCAGCCGCGACAAGCCCCACAAGATGGCCGTGGGCGAACGCGTGCTCGACATGACCGATGCGGTCGTCGAGACCTACCGCCGCCACCGCCTCGACTGCCTGGTCTGCCTCGGCGGCGGTGGCACCCAGAAGAACGCCCTGCGCCTGGCAAAGGCCGGACTCAACGTCGTGACGTTGCCGAAGACGATCGACAACGACGTGTCGGGCACCGACATCACCTTCGGCTTCGACACCGCGCGCCAGATCGCCACCGAGGCCATCGATCGCCTCCACTCCACGGCGACCAGCCACAACCGCATCATCGTCGTCGAGATCATGGGACACCGCGCGGGCTGGCTGACCCTCGGCGCCGGCGTCGCGGGCGGCGCCGACGTAATCCTGATCCCCGAGATTCCCTACGACATCGACGCCGTCGCCGACGCCATCAGCGCGCGCAGCCGCACGGGGAAACACTTCAGCATCGTGGCGGTGGCCGAGGGAGCGATGAGCCGGGTGCAGCAGGAACAGGTGCAGTCCCTGCTCGAGCAGCGTGAGTCTGCGCGCACGAAGGAAGAACGGCGCGCCTTCTCGGCCCAGCTCGACGAGTTCCACGACCGCCACACCGACCATACCCTCGAACTCACCGAGGCCCTGGAGGCGCGCACCGGCCAGGAGTCGCGCTTGACGATCCTCGGCCACCTGGTGCGCGGCGGAACCCCGTCGGCCTACGACCGGCTGCTGTCGACCCGGCTCGGCACCGCCGCCGCAGACCTCGTCGCGCGTGGAGAGGCCGGCGTGATGACCGCCGTGCGCGGCGAGGAGACCGTCGCGGTACCCCTGTCCGAAGTAGCCGGCAAGAAGAAGCTGGTGCCGGTCGACCACCCGTGGCTCGAAGCCGCGCGGCGCGTCGACACGTGCTTCGGGGAATGAGCGTGCAGAGGGAGGTCACCCGTGTCGGCTCCTGACGTCACGTTCCGCGATGCCGGGCTGCAGCCGCGCGTCCTGCGCGCCTGGAACCGCGTCGGCGCTCGGCTGCGTCGCATGGGTTGGGATCTGCCCCGGCTCACGCCCGAGTCGATCGTGGGCGCGGCGCGCAGCCAGGCCCGCCTCGACGACTTCGGCGACGACGGCTGGCGCGAGCCCCTCGACGTCCTCTGCGACTCGATCGAGCGCGAAGCCCAGCTCAGCAGCTTCGGACGCATCGCGCTTCGGGGACTCCTCGTCGGCAGCCTGGCCTCGCGGCTGCGCCTGATCGACTGGGCGAAGCATCACCCCGAAGTGCGCGAGGAGCGCATCGAACGTCCCTGGGTCGTCGTCGGGCTCCCGCGAACGGGGACGACCCTGCTCTCGCTCCTGCTCGGACTGGACCCGGAGATGCGTCCGCTCCTGCAGTGGGAAGCGTCGGAGCCGGTGCCGCCGCCGGACCTGGCCACCCACGCGGAAGACCCGCGGATCGCAGAATCCGCGAAGCGCTTCGGCCAGCTCGAGAACCTCAACCCGGCCGTGCGCGCCATGCATCCCTTCGGTGCCACGCTCGCCACCGAGTGCGTGACGCTCTTCAATTTCGAGCTGCGCTCCCTCGCGCTCGAAACCCAGGCCCACATGCCGTCCTACGGGCGTTGGTTGGAAGGGGCGTCGATGGCGGGCGCCTACGACCTCCACAAGCTGGCGCTCCAGGTGTTGCAGTCGCGCTATCCGACGGGGGCCTGGTCGCTGAAGACGCCCCAGCACCTCTGGCATCTCGAAGACCTGCGACGCACCTACCCCGACGCCCGTATCGTCTGGACCCACCGCGACCCGTTGAAGGTCGTCCCGTCGGTCGCGAGCTTGAACACCGCGCTGCAACGCGCGAACTCGGACCACACGGATCCGCTCGCCGTCGGTCGCGAGTGGGATCGCAAGCTCCACCTCGCGGTCTCGCGCGGGATGGCCTTCGATGCCGCCCAGACCGAACGCGACTGGTGTCAGCACCTCCAGTACGCCGACTTCGTCGCGAACCCGGTGGAGTCGGTCGACCGGCTCTACACCGCCTTCGGCACGCAGGTGAGCCCGCTCCACCGAAGACGCATGGAGGCGTGGATGCGCGAGCGACCGCAGGACGTGCACGGACGCCACCGCTACGACGGCCGCGACTTCGGTCTCGACCGCGACGGGCTGCGCGAACGCTACGCCGCCTACCAGGAGCGCTTCGCGATCCCCGAGGAGCGCGAGAGCCGCGTGCGCTAGCGCGCCGGGTGACGCGCGCGTCGCCAGCCGAACGCCAGCAACCCCAGACCCACGAGCGCCGCGGTGCCCGGCTCGGGAATCACCTCGACCGACACCGACTGGGGCGAGTGCTTCCCCGGGATCGGGAACGCGAAGACCCCACCGTCCTCGAACCAGAACACACGCGGGTCCGCGTTTCCGAGGAGCAGGGTCAGCGCCACGCAGCTCGCGACCGGCGGTCCGGTCCAATAGGTGCAGTCGGTCTCGACCGAAGAGCCCGGATCGCTCGGGCCGCGGTCGAAGGCTTCGAAGAGGATCGAGGCGTTCGGCCCCGCGTTCGGGTCGACCCCGATGCGTCCGGCCCCAGTGGCTGCGTCGTAGAGCAGGAAGAGGGCGTCGGCGCTGGCGGTGACGTAGTCGATGTGGGGTCCGGTGGGGCTCGTGCCGACCTGCAGGGTCGGGCTGGGAATCGCATAGGCCTGCTCGCCGGCCGCCGCGAGATCGACGTCGACGTCGAAACTCGTCCAGGCGCCGAGGGCCTGCCCCGACGCGGCGTCGATCAGGGCGTCGCTGGTCGACCACTGGACCCGCACGGGCGTCGCGGCTGCGGGCAGGGCGAGCAGCGCTCCGGCGAGCGCCCACGGGAACGCGAATCGGAAAATGCGCGGCATCGGACCTCCGGCCCTTCCCAGCCGGGCCATCCTACACCGCGCCGGACCCTGCGCGCAGAGCCGCAGTCAGTTCCCCGACTCCCTGATCCCGGACTCCCCGATTCCCCGCTGCCCCGGCGGAGGCTGGCTAGGCGACCTCGGCCGCGAGCAGCCGCCCGAGCTTGCGGAGCTGGGGCGTCCCGCCGCCGAGGGTGAGCTCGATCTGACGGGCCCACAGGAAATAGCGGTGCAGCGGGTACTCGCGGTCGACCCCGACTCCACCGTGGAGGTGGGCCGCCGCGTGGACGACCCGCTTCGCCCCCTCGGCGCACCAGAACTTCGCCACCGCCACCTGCTTCGCGGCGTCGAGACCCGCCGAGATCCGCCAGGCCGCCTGCCAGGTGGTCAGCCGGATCCCCTCGGTGTCGATGTAGGCGTCGGCGGCACGGTGTCCCACCGCTTGGAACATCGCGATGGGCTGGTCGAACTGCTTGCGGGTCTTCACGTAGTCCGAGGTGAGTTCGAGCGAGGCCTGACAGAGTCCGAGCGACTGGAGACAGAGCGCCGCCGTGGCCCGCTCTTCGAGCCAGGCGATCACGTCGTCGCCGGCACCGATGCCGCCGAGCACGGCGTCCTCACCAACGCGCACGCCCGCGAGGGTGAGCACCGACTCGGGCGAACCGGTGGTGGTGTCGAGCGGGTCGAGCGAAACGCCCGCGGCCTGGGTCTCCACCAGGAACACGGTCGTACGACCGTCGACCTCGGCGGGAACCAGCACGAGGTCGGCGATCGCGGCCGCCGGGACGCACAGCTTCTTCCCGTTCAGCGTGAATCCGTCGCCCTGACGCGCCGCCGTGGTCGGCGCATCGGCCACGAGCGCCGCGGTCAGCTTCACCTGGCCCTGGGCCAGCTTCGGCAGCCAGGCCTGGCACTGGGTGTCGGTGCCGAACTGGGCCAGCGGCAGGGCGCCGAGCACCACCGTCTCGTAGAACGGAATGGGCGCGGTGAAGCGCCCCATCTGCTCGAGGATCGCGGACAGCTCCAGGAAGCCGAGCCCCGCGCCGCCATGGGCCTCGGGAACGGCAATGCCCAGCAGCCCGGCCTCGGCGACGGCGTCCCAGAGCTTCGCGTCGAAGCGCGGGCCATCGCTGTGCTCGACTTCGCGCTGCCGCTCGTTCGTCGACTGGTCCTGCAGGATCTGACGGGCGAGTTCGCCGATCGCCTGCTGTTCTTCGGAAAGAGAGAAGTCCATGGGGATCTCCGGCCGCGCGCTAGTGGCGGGGAATGCGCGGCAGACCGAGCCCGAACAGGCCGATCAGGTCGCGCTGGATCTCGTTGGTGCCGCCGCCGAAGGTGAGGATCAGGAGGCCGCGGTAGAGGGTTTCGAGCTGACCGAGGGCGGGTGCTTCGGGGCAGCCGCGCCGGAGGTAGCCGCGCTGACCGGTGATCTCCATCAGGAGACGCAGGCTCTCGAGGTACCACTCGGTGCCGAACACCTTCGTGGTCGAGGCGTCCGCGGGGGACAACGTGTCCAGCGATGCCGTCCACGCCACCTTCCAGTTGATCAGGCGCAGGAACTCGAGCCCCGCGTAGACGCGGGCGAGGTTGATCTGCACCCACTCCTGGTCGATCACCTTGCCGCCCTCGGCGAGCTCGGCCTGGCTGGCCCAGGCGCGAGTCTCCTCGAAGGCGCGCTCGAGAATGCCGGACGAGCAGATCGTGACGCGCTCGTGGTTCAGCTGACCCGTGATCAGCTTCCAGCCCTTGTTCTCGCCGGCGATGATGTTCTTCGCGGGGACGCGCACATCGTCGAAGAACACGGCGTTGATGTCGTGGTCTCCGATCAGGTCGAGCGGGTCGATGCGGATGCCCGGCGTGTTCTTCATGTCGACGATGATGATCGACAGGCCCGCATGCTTCGCCGCGTCCGGGTCGGTGCGCACCGCGAGCCAGCAGTAGTCGGCGTCACCGGCGAGACTGGTCCAAAGCTTCTGCCCGTTGATCACGTACTCGTCGCCGTCGCGCTCGGCACGCGTGGTCAGCGCAGCCAGGTCCGTGCCCGCGCCGGGCTCGCTGTAGCCGATGCAGAAGCTGATCTCGCCCGCGAGGATCTTCGGGAGATAGAAGTCCTTCTGCTCCTCGGTGCCGTGGGCTGCGATCGTCGGTCCGACCGTGTTGATCGTCAGCATCGGTACCGGAGCGGTGCAGCGCATCGACTCGTCGAAGAAGATGAACTGCTCGATCTGGGAGCGTCCCTGTCCGCCGTACTCCTTCGGCCAGCCGATCCCGAGCCAACCGTCCTTGGCCATCTCACGGACGACCTCTCGGTGCACGGGGCCACAACCATGCTCCTTGTGGAGCTGGTCGCGGATCTCGGGCGTGAGGAGCTTCTCGTAGTACGCACGGAGCTCCTTGCGGAGCGCTTCTTGTTCTTCGGTGTATCCGATGTACATGGGCACCTCGGGCCGTAGCGGCCGGCGATTGAAACGTGTTCTATTCTGGCCCGTCCGCCGGGATTCGTCGAGAAAAAGCCGCGCCCCGCGGTATCGGGCCATGTCGGAAACCTATCCGCCGAAGCACCACCTGCTGCGCGATCTCGACCTGCGATTCGTTCGCAGCGACGCGACCTTTCGCGTCTTCGCTGCGGGCGACGCGGCACTCCACAACCGGGCCGGCTCGCTCAGCGCGAGTGCCCTGGGGACCGTCGTGGACATCCTCGGCGGCAACCTGTCGCTGCGCACGGTGGCCCCGGACTGGTGCCTGACCTCTTCGCTCGGGGTGCATCTGTTGCGCCCGCTGACCGGCGACTATCAGGTGGAGGGCGTTGCGCTGCGCGCCGGCAAGACCAGTGTCGTCGCCGAGATCCGCGCCAACGAGAGCGCCGATCCGGATGCGTCGCCGGCGCTGCTCGCCCACACGGGCTTCTCGCGCATCCCGCGCCGACACGACACGCCCCACTTCTCCGAGAACGACGATGCCGAGTTCCGTTTCGAGGGAAACAGCGCGGTCTCCGACGAACCCTTCTTCACAAGACTCGGCATTCGGACCGTCGAACCCGGCACGGTCGAGATGCCGGTCGTCCCCTATGTCCGCAACAGCGTCGGCGCGGTGCAGGGGGGTGCGTCGATCGCGATGGTGGATGCCGCTGCCGAGTCGATCGCCGCGGATCGCATGGAAGCCGACGTCGTCACCACCGATCTGCAGATTCACTACCTCGCCACCGGCCGCGATGGTCCGATGCGCAGCCGGACCGAGTGGCTCGGCGGAAACGCAACCGATGCGCGACTCCGCGTCGAACTCCTCGATGTGGGTCGAGAAGACCGTCTCGTCTCGGTGTCGAACGTGCGGCTGGGTCGCCTGGCGGGCTGAAGCCCGTTCGCCGTTTTTGGCGGCGATCGGCACGCGGGAGTTGTACGCGAGTTCGCGGTCTGGGAGACTGCGCGCGTCCGGAGAGTTGTCCTGAGTCGAATCTACGATGCGCTGAACCGGGCCGAAGAAAAACGCGGCCAGAAGCAGCAAGAAACCCCTCGCGAGAGCCCCGCCCCGCCCGTCGCACAGAGCGATCGGTTTCGGGTGGTTTCGCTGGTGAGCCCGAAAGGCGGCGTCGGCAAGAGCACCCTCGCCGCGAACCTCGCGGTCTATCTCCGCGCCGCAGAGCGCGAGCTGCCGATCCTGACCTTCTCCCTCGACGACGATCCCTTCCTGGAGGAGATGCTCGCCGAGGAGCCCGCGTCCACCGAAGCCGACGACGTCGGAGCGGCCCTCGCCGCCGAGTCCTTCGCGAAGGCCGTTCGTCCGGGGCGTTTCGGGGTGCACTTCGTGCGGAGCGCCCCGCAGCTCGGCGATGACGAGGGTCCCCCTCAGGCCGGCCGCTTGCGACGGATCCTGCGCGCCTCGGGTGTGCGGGGGCTGGTTGTGATCGACACGAAGAGCGACCTGGACGGCTGGACCCAGCACGCGTTGGCCGCCGCCGACCTGACCGTGGTGCCCGTGAAGGACCAAGCGTCCCTGCGCGGCGCGGTTCGGGTGTTCGAAACACTCGAAGGCTGGGGCCGACCCCGCACACGCGCGCGTGTCGTGATCTCTCTCGTCGACGGACGCATCCAGTTCCCGAACGGCGGGGAGGCCTCGATGCAACACGTCCTGCGCTCGGGGCTCGCGCGGGCGGGGCTCCCCGTGTTCGACAGCTTCGTGTCGCGCTCGCCGAAGGTCGAGGCGCTCGCGACCAACCCCGACGGCGCCACGACCTCGATCCTCGAAGGCGCCGCGGGCTCGGTGGTCGATGGTCAGCTCCGCGCGCTCGCCCGAGAGCTGCGCCAGCGACTCGACGCCCTCGATCCCGAGCCGGTCCCGACGCCCGAGGTCCGACCTCCCGGCGCCGGCGCACCGCGCCGACCGAGCGGCTGGCGCAGTACGACTCCCTGAACGCCCGAGCTGTCTTCCGGTCGCGATGAGAAGCCCCCTGCGGCGTGGCTGCCGCGGGGTGCGTGTGCTTCCCTTGGCGCCCCATGCTGGACCCCCGAAGCCTCGCCGAACGGCGCGACGAGATCCTCGAGAGTTGTCGTCGCCGCGGTGTCGATGCCGACATCGATGCGGCCGTCGCCGCACAGGCGCAGGTCGTGTCGCTCCAGACCGAGCTGAACGACGCCAACCGGCAGCGCAACGAGCACCAGGCGGCCGGGAAGAAGAAACTCTCTCCCGAGGAGCGCGAAACCCATACCCAGGAGGGGCGGCGCCTGAAGGAGAGCGTGGCGGCGATCGAGGTGCGGCTCACCGAAGCGGGCGCGACCCGCGACGAAGCACTGCGCGGCCTGCCGAACTTCGTCCACCCCGATTCTCCGGTGGGCGGAGAAGAAGACTTCACCACGCTGCGGACGGTGGGCCAGCCCACACGCTTCGACTTCGAGGCGCGCGATCACCTCGCGCTGGGCCAGGCGCTCGACCTCTTCGACTTCGAGTCGGGGGCGAAGGTCACCGGGCAGAAGTTCTACTTCTTGAAGAACGAGGCCGTACTCCTCGAGCTCGCCCTGCAACGGCTGGCGCTCGAGGTCGCCATGCGCGCCGGCTTCCGCATCTTCACGACGCCCGACCTCGCCAGGCGCCGCATCGTCGATGCCATGGCGTTCAGCCCGCGCGGCCCCGAGACCCAGATCTATTCGGTCGAGGGCACGGATCTCGACCTGATCGGAACCGCCGAGATCACCCTGGGCGGGCTCTACGAAGACACGGTCCTCGACGAGGACGAGCTCCCGTTGAAGCTGGCCGGCATCTCTCACTGCTACCGCACCGAGGCGGGCTCGGCGGGGCGCGAGAGCAAGGGCCTCTACCGCGTTCACCAGTTCACGAAGGTCGAGATGTTCGCCTTCACCCGGCCGGAAGACTCGCCGGCGATGCACGACGAGCTGCTCGCGATCGAAGAGGAGGTCTTCCAGGCCCTCGAGGTCCCCTACCGGGTCATCGACATCGCCACCGGCGACCTCGGCGCACCGGCGTACCGAAAGTTCGACATCGAAGCCTGGCTCCCCGGCCGCGGCGAAGGCGGCGACTACGGCGAGGTCACGAGCACCTCGAACTGCACCGACTTCCAGGCGCGACGCCTGAAGACCCGCTTCCGCCGCAAGGACACGAAGAAGAACGAGCTCGTCCACACGCTGAACGGAACGGCGGTGGCGATCTCGCGAGCACTGATCGCCGTCCTCGAGAACCACCAACAGGGCGACGGATCGGTCGTCGTTCCGAAGGCGCTGCGCCCGCACACGGGCTTCGACCGCATTGGGCCCCGCTGAACGTCGACTGATCCTCGGCACCGCCGGTCACATCGACCACGGCAAGACGGCGCTCTGCCGCGCGCTGACCGGTGTCGAGACCGATCGACTCCCGGAAGAGAAGAAGCGCGGCATCACCATCGAGCTGGGCTTCGCGCCCCTCGACCTGCCCGACGGCACCCGTCTGGGCGTCGTCGACGTGCCCGGACACGAAGCGCTGGTGCGCACGATGGTGGCCGGGGCCGCCGGCATCGACCTCTTGTTGCTCGTGGTCGCCGCGGACGAAGGGGTGATGCCCCAGACGCGAGAACACCTCGCGATCTGCTCCCTGCTCGGCATCCGCGAGGGCGTGGTCGCGCTGACGAAGATCGACCTCGTCGACGAGGAGATGTTGGAACTCGCGAGCGAGGAGGTGCGCGATCTGCTCGCGCCCACCCTGCTGCGTGATGCGCCGCTGCTCGGCGTCTCTTCGGAGACGGGAGCGGGTCTCGACGCACTGCGCGAGGCACTCTCGGCGGCGGCGCAGGCCGCCGACGCGCGCACGCCCCGGCAGGGCCCCCCGCGGCTGCCGATCGATCGCAGCTTCGAGATGCGCGGCTTCGGGCCGGTCGTCACGGGAACGCTTCTCGGCAGTGCGTTCGCCGTCGGCGATTCGGTCGCTCTGCTGCCTGGCGAGGAACGCGCGCGCATTCGCGGCCTGCAGAGCCACGGTGAGAGCGTCGAGCGGGTCGAGCCGGGAGCGCGCTGCGCGGTGAATCTACAAGGCGTGGCGCTCGAGGACCTTTCGCGCGGCCAGGTGGTGAGCCCGGTCGGCGCGCTGCCCACCACCACGACCCTCGACGTGCGTCTGCACTGGCTTCCGGAAGCCCCCGACCTCGAGGAGCCCACCTCGATCGCGTTCCTCTCGGGTACCACCGAGCGACTCGGCCGCGTGGCTCCGATCGGCGCAGCACGTCTCGACGCCGGCGGCAGCGGCTTTGCGCGGATCCACCTGGAGGGCGAACCCGTCGCGGTGCTCCCCGGCGATCACTTCGTGTTGCGCGGCTTCGCGCGGACGGCGGTGGGAGCGACCCTCGGCGGGGGCACGCTCTTGGACATCGCACCGCCGCACCGGCGTCGCAGCGATCCGGCCCTCGTTTCGGATCTCGAGATCCTCGAACGGCGGGAGCCTTCCTCCAAGGTCTCGGTGCGGGTGCAGCGCAGCGGTTTGGCCGGTGTGGAGCGCGAAACACTCGCGCGCGAGACAGGGCAGCTCGCGCGGACGCTCGACGCGATTCTGGCGGAAGGCGAGCGCGACGGCTGGGTCCGTGTGGCGCGGGAGCGCTGCATCTCGGGCGACGCCCTGGACGAACTCGAGAGCCGGCTCCGCTCCGCCCTCGACGACTACCACCGGGCCGAGCCCCTGCGCCCGGGCATGCCCGCCGGTGCGCTGCGCGGCGTGCTCCCCGACAACGTCCACCCGGCCAGCGTCGAGTGTGCGCTCGAGCGGCTCGCGGCCTCGGGCGAGGTGGTGCGCGAGAGCGACCACGTCCGGCTCGCGAGCCACCGGCCCTCGCTCGATGCCGAGAGCGAGAAGCACTGCGCGACGCTCGTCGAGCGGCTCGGCACGGCGGGGCTCGAAGCCCCTTCCCTGCGCGACCTCGGCGAAGCGACGGGTCTCGACGAAGGGCCGCTGCGCGACCTGCTCGCTCACCTCGCCCGCGAAGGACGGATCGTGCCTGCACCGGGTGATCTGTGGTTCGACGCCGCTGCCGTCGAGTCTCTGCGCGACCGCGTGCGCGCCCACTTCGAATCGAACGACGCTCTCGACACCAAAGCGTTCAAGGCCCTGATCGGCACTACCCGACGCACCGCCGTGCCGCTGATGGAACTCCTCGACGCCGAGCGCTTCACCGTGCGGCGCGGCGACGTGCGACTGCTACGCGACGCCGCTCAGCCGCGGCAGTCGTAGGTCATCCCGATCCGGTCCCAGTACATCTCGCCCCAGAGGAGCTTGATCCAGGTCCAGGGGTTCAGCATCGCGAGCCACGAGTACGTGTTGTTCCACGCCCAGTAGTTGATGAGCACGGGCCCCTTCAGGTGCATGCGATGCACCGTGCCCCAGCCGCGGCTGTCGTTCGAGTTGTCGCGGTTGTCGCCCAGCACGAAGTAGCGGTCTTCGGGGATCGTCAACGGAGCCTGGGTGAGCCCGGGTCGGCGCGGGTGGTCGAGAATCTCGTGGACGCAGCCGTCGAGGTCCTCGGTCAGCAGTCGATGGGCCTCGCCGCGATCGTCGCTGAAGGTCTTCGGCTGAAGCACCTGCTCGGCCGGGCTTCCATTCAAGAAGAGCTTCCCGGACCGGTATTCGACCGTGTCTCCGGGCAGCCCGACGATCCGCTTGACGAAGCCCTCGGCGCTGAAATCGGGGCACTCGTCGAGGGGGCAGATCCGACCGCGCTCCTTCTCGCCGCCGCGGCCGAGGTGGAACACGACGATCTCACCGCGTTCGGGCTCGCGCACCGCCGGGAGCGGGATGTCGAGGATCGGGATGCGCGCGCCGTAGGCGAACTTCGACACGAAGACGTGATCGCCGATGTACATGGTCGGCAGCATCGAGCCCGACGGCACGTAGTAGGACTCGATGATGACCGCGCGAATACCGAGTGCGATCAGGATCGCGAAGAAGATCGGACCGACCTGCTCCCAGAACTTCGCGAGCGGCGAGAGTTCTTCGCCGTCGAGTTCGGTCGCGGCGGCGTCGTCGGTCTCGCGCTTGCGGCGCTTCTTCGACTCGGCGCGATCCGCACCGGACTGCTTCTTGCGACTCACGGACACCCCGCCTGGCTCCAAGGGGCGCCATGGTAGGGGCACTCTCGCGGGGGCGCCGCCTTTTCAGGGCCCTCCGCGCAGTCCCGCTTCGCTGCGGATGCGGGGCAGTTGGGCGCCGCCTGCGTGGCGGCGCCCGACTGCCGCTACTGACTCGCGAGCACCACCAGGAGCATCTGCGCGAACTGGGACTCGCTGGTCACGCCCGCCATGGTGAGATAGTTCTGGAGCGGCGTCGGGAACCCGGTCTGCCCCATCGCCACGTACGTGAGCTGGCTCTGGTTGAAGGACCACTGCTCCATCGCCTGTTGTTGGGTGATCACCACCTTCTGCATGCCGCTCGGCAGCTGGACCACCGAGATCTCGAAGCCACCACCCGAGGCACCACCCCCCGCGCTGCCGCTACTGCTCGAGTAGCCGTTCACCCAGGCTTCGACGAACTCCTCTTGCATCGCGTCGCGAACCTCCTCGAGACCCTGGTCCATGATCGCGTCCTTCATCGCGCTCTTCTTCATGCGGTTCATTCGATCACCGCGGCTTCGCTCGCCCATCTTCGCCGGCTTCTGTTCGCCGACCTCCTGCATGCTCGCCACCTTCGCGTCCCCGACCTTTGCGAGGCGGCGTGCCAACTCCGGATCGGCCTGAGTCGCGCGACGCAGCACCTCTCCGCGGTAGGTGATGCGGGCCGCCTCCCGCACGCGTTCGACGGCGCCCCCGCGAGCGAGGTTGTGCTCCCGGAGCGCGACGCGCGGCGGAGCCGCGGCGCCCGACCAGCTGTTCCAGGGGTCGTCCTCCCGCAGCAGGAAGAGTTCGATACCTCCGCCGCCGGTTCCCAGCGCTCGAAATCCCTCGCGGACCATCACCTCGCGCGCGGCTTCGAGCGCAAGCGTTTTCACGCCAACGGCCCCGTGATACACGGCGACGCCCGGCCCCTTCCCGGAGAGATCCACGGCGAAGCGCGTGCCCTTCACGCTGACGACGATCTCGGGCGTGCGCACTTCGTAGCGCTTCCCCGGGCGACGCTTCACGTCGAAGAGTCCGGCGCCCGACTCCATGTCGAGGGTTTCCACGCTGCCCGTTGCCCCGGGCAGTCGCAGTACCGAATCACCGTAGAGGCGGACGGTAGAGCCCTGCCACACCAGCTCGACCTTGCCGTCGGAGCCGGTGCGCACGATGTCACCGGACTGCAGCGCCTCGCCCGCGCGCAGCGGCATCCAGACAGGAGGCTCGCCGCGTCCGCGCTCGACGGCGCCGCTGGCCGTCTCGACGGTCGCGAGATCTTCGGCCGCCACCCCGGCGGCTCCGAGAACACCGGCCAGAACCCAGAGGGCGGACCAGCGCACGGCCGCGCGCCCTTTCGTTCGATGCATGCTCGTCATTGGGTCTCCTTTCGTCGCCCCGCCGAGTGGATGGCCACGGCCCCGCGTGAGCCGCGGACGTCAAAGCGTCGAAATCCGGAATGCCACTCCGTAGATGGAGCGGTCGTAGTCGTAGAGGTCTGCGTTCGAGAAGCGCTGGAGGTAGGACCAGCGCAACTCGAGCTCGATCGGTTCGAAGATCGGTCGGCTGAGGACCACACTGCTGTCGAGCACCCAGTCCTCGCGCGGTTCGGCGCGCGCGAGGTCGCCCACCTGCAGTCGGTTCAGGAACTCGAGCAGGTTGTCGTTCGCGTAGCGCTCGGCCGCGAGGCTCGCGTTCGTCTGCAGCGCGAACGCGAAGGGCAAGGCGAAGCGGGTGCGGACACCGCCGCGATAGCGGTCGTGGTCGAAGTCTCCCTCGAACCCGAGCAGGTCGTCCTCGGACTCGGTCTCGCTGCGTTGCCAGTCGGCGTACCAACCCGCCCAGGCTTCGGAGAGCCCGGGGACCTGGAAGAAGTGCTCGAACCCGCCGCCGAAGCTGTTGCCGTCGCGCTCGAGCGACGTGAAGAGCGGACGGTCGTCGTAGCGCACCCAGGCGTAGTTGCCCCAGAGACGAAGCACACCCGCCTTCTCTCCGAAGCCGAACAGGAAGTTCGGTCGTAGATCCGTGCGCTGGAAGTAGGAACGATCGTCGAGGAAGCTGTGGCCGTATAGGCCGTCGAAGCGCAGCGAAGCACGCGGAGACAGGTTCCAGCGCAGCGAACCGGATCCCCCGACGTCGTGGCCGTCGAAGAGATCCTCTTCGCGGTAGTCGGTCCCTTCGTAGAAGGCACTGGTCACGAAACCGAAGCGTCGACTCGAGCCTTCGCCCGAGAGCGCCGGCAGCGGAACGTCCCAGGTCACCGCCGATCCCCAGGTCGCCGCGAAGTCCCCGTCGATGTCGACTCCCGGCACCGCGCCGCTCTCGAGCCGCACGTTGTCCTCGTACTGGACGCCCGCGTGGGCATCGATCTCGAGACCGTAGTAGCGGCGCTCGCGAAGCTGCTGGCGCAGGAGCAGGCGCGCCCCGTGCGCGGCATCGCCGTCCGGGTCGACGGCGATCGTCTCCTCGAGCAGGGCGTGGGCGGTTTCGAGGTCGTCGCGCTCGAGCCGACCCAGCGCGCGGAGCAGCAGCGCCTCGGAGGCCAGTTCGGGTGCGTAGTGGGCCGCGAAGCGGAACTGGGCATCCGCGTCCTCGAGGCGTCCCACGGCGCGCAGCGCCAGCCCGAGATGGAAGCGTGCCGGACCCGACGTGGGCTGCTGCGCCACCGCTCCTTCCAGGTGCGGGATCGCCTCGGCGTCCTGGCCCTGGGACGAGAGCAGGCGTCCGAGCAGCAGGCGAACGCCGGGACGCCGCTCGGGCCAGCGCCGGACCAGCGCGCGCAGTTGATCGATCGCGGCCTCGGTCTCGCCGGCGTCGGCCAGCTCGCGGGCCAGCAACCAGGCGAGGTCCGGATCTTCCGGGTGCGCGGCGGCGGCCTCGGCCAGACGGTCGGTCGACTCCGAGCTCGCCGCGATCGAAGGAGCGACGGCGAGCCACGCCAGCAGTACGGCGAGTCCGACGCGCCGCTTCACGAGCCCACCGCCCCGACCTTGGCGACCACGGCCAGCATCTCTTCGCCTTCCTCGTCGAGCACCTGCAGGAACGTGTCCACCACCTGGGGGTCGAACTGGACGCCGCGGCCCTTGGCGAGGATGTCCAGGACGCGGTCTTGCTCGAAGGCGGGCTTGTAGGGACGCGCCGTCGACAGCGCGTCCCAGACGTCGACCACCGAGACGATGCGCGCGCCCATCGGAATCGCGTCGCCGACCAGGCCGTCGGGATAGCCGCCGCCGTCCCAGCGCTCGTGGTGGTGACGGACACAGGCGCGGGTCAGCGGCCCGAGACCGTGGATGCCGCCGACGATGCCGTCGCCGACGACCGTGTGGCTCTCCATGATCGCCCGCTCCTCGGGCGTGAACCGGTCGGGCTTCAGCAGCACTTCGTCGCGGATCCCGATCTTTCCGACATCGTGGAGCAGAGCGCCGAGTCGGATCTCCTCGATCTCTTCGTCCGACAACCCGAAACGGTCGGCCACCAGGGTCGAGAACAGCGCCAGGCGCCGGCAGTGAGACTCGGTGTAGCCGTCGCGTGCTTCGATCGCGCACGCGATCGCCTCGATCGACGAATCGAAGGTGGCGCGCAGCCCGTCGATCAAGCGGAGGTTCTCGGCGGACAGCGTCACCTGGGTGCCCACCGTGGCGATCGTACGCAGGGCCGTATCGTCGAGAGCTTCCTCGCGGTCGCGCTCGACCACCAGCACTCCAACCGGTCGGCCGCCGGCGAAGAGCGGCGCGTAGTGCGCGATCCCGCGCCGGCCGCTGCTCGCGAGTTCGCTCTCGACGGACTCGCGGCGCCGTTGCTGGAGTGCGCGATCGACCCAGACTTCCTCGCCGATCGCCCCGTCCCCACGACGCCTCCATTCGATGCGGCGTCCATCCAGCCCGCTCTCGCCGGCGCGCCAGAGGGCGACACCGCTGGCATCGACCACATCTCCGAGGAGCGCCAATGCCGTCCCGATCCCGCCCTGATCGTGCTGGGCCGACGTCGCCTCGCCGACGCGCTGCAACGCGGTCAGCGACTGTTCGCGTTCGGCCAGGCTCTTGCCGAAGCGACTGCGGACGCGTTCGAGCCCCACGACGTACTGGGCGCCGAGCATGCCGAGCGGCACGACCGGGGAGAGCAGCCCACCCGTGAACACCGCACTCGTCGTGGTGCCCGCGGCCACCGCGACGGCGAGACTCCCCAGCACTGCGGAGCGCCGCGCGTGGCTCTGATTGCGCAGGGCGAAGGCGAAGACGGTGAGCGCGAACAGCAGACCGACGGCGACCGGCGTCGAGGCTTCGCGGAGGGTCGGTTGCCCTTCGCGTTCGGCCGCCAACGTGCGGAGCAGGATCGCCTGGATCCACACGCCGGCGCGGGCGGGGCCCACCGGGGTGGGCCAGAGGTCCTGGAACTCGACCGCCGTCGCACCGATGAAGACGACGCGCCCCGCGACGTCGCGCGAGTCGAAGCGTCCGTCGAGCACGTCCGCCACCGACAGGGTGCGGACCTCGGGCGCGACGCGGCGGTAGTCGACGCGGATGGGAGTCTGATCAGTCGAGATGGGAGTCTGATCAGTCGGGATGGGGTTTTGCTCGACCGGGACCGGAGGACGGTCGGCCGCGATCGTTGCGCCTTCCGCCGACGCATTCGCGGCTTCGCGGTTCGCGACTCCCAGCGCCGCCTCCGCGAGCGTCGGGACGTCGACACCGCGGATGTCGACACTGCGGCGGCCACGGCGGACCACGCCATCTTCGTCGACGATCATGTGGACACTGCCGATCGCCGCGCTCGCTTCGGCCAGGATCGGCGCGGGCCGATTCGCGATCTCGAGCTCGGCGCCGCCGGGAAGCGTCTGCACCTGCTTGAACGACGCGAGCACGACGTTGCCGGCGGCGCGCATCGCGCGGGCGAAGGCCGCATCGCCCGCGGCATCGCGGGGCGTCGAGAAGTCGATATCGAAGGCGATCGAGGACGCGCCCGCGTCCGCGAGGTGCTCGACCAGCCGTGCGTGCACGTCGCGCGACCAGGGCCAGTCGGGGAGCGCACGAAGGCTCTGGGGATCGATCGCGATCACGACCGCATCGGGCTGACCTCCCGCGAGCGGCGGCGGCGACACCCGGGCCGCGCGCAGCTGCGCGTCGATCGCGAGCCGATCCAAGGACGCGGTTCCGCCCTGTACGAGCAACGCCGTCGCCAGGCCGAACAGGGCCAGGGCCACGACGCCTTCGAACGGGCGTCGCAGGGCGCGCGTGAGACTTCCCATACACAGTTGTGTCGACCGACCCAGCGCCCGTCTTGAGGCCCGAGCCGCGCGCGAACCCGTGTGAATTCAGGTGCTTAGCGCCTGTTCTGTGCGCTCGCGGGGCGCCCGGCGACTAGGGCTGGGCGACGCCCGCCAGGGCGGCAGCCGAGGCACGCGCCCAGTCGAGGACCGGCAGGTCGGCGCCGACGGGCGCTCCGTTCGGAAACACCCCGAGATAGACGACGGCGACGGAGCAGACCGTGAGCACGAGCGCTTCGCCGCTGCCCAACGCGACCCGCGGCGGCGCCTCTCCGGGCTCGTGCATGTACATGCGCACCGCAATCCTCAAGTAGTAGTAGACGGACACGACGCTCATCAGTACGCCGATCAGGGCCAGCACGAGATGGCCGGTCGAGACCGCCGCCGTGAAGAGCTGCCACTTCGCCATGAAGCCCGCGGTGCCCGGAATGCCCGCCAGCGACAGCAAGAAGAGCGCCATCAGCGCCGCCAAGCCCGGCCGGGTGTGGGCGAGTCCCGTGAAGTCGTCGAGGTGTTCGCACTCGCGACCGCGGTGTGCCAACGCGACCACGACGCCGAAGGCCCCCAGGTTCATGAACACGTAACTCACCAGGTAGAAGACGATCGCAGCCTGGGCCTGCGCCGTCCCCGCCACGAACCCGATCAGCAGATAGCCGGCGTGCGCGATGCTCGAGTAGGCGAGCATCCGCTTCACGTTCTCCTGGATCACCGCCATCAGGTTGCCCACCAGCATGGTGAGCGCGGCCATCACCCAGAGCACCGGGCCGAGGACCTCGCCGGCTCCGCCGATCCCCACGACCAGGATGCGCAGCAGCGCGGCAAAGGCCGCGAGCTTCACGGTCACGCTCATGAACGCGGTGACGGCCGAGGGTGCGCCCTCGTAGACGTCGGGCGTCCACTGGTGAAAAGGCACCGACGACACCTTGAACGCGAACCCGACCACCAGCAGGGCGAGCCCGAGCGTGGCCAGCGTCCCGCCGCCCTCCATGGCCGACCGGATCTCGACGAAACCGGTGCCGCCCGCGGCACCGTAGAGCAGGGCCATTCCGTAGAGCATCACGGCGGTCGCGAAGGATCCGAGCAGGAAGTACTTGAGCGCCGATTCGTTGCTGCGCAGCCGGCCGCGGTCGAACCCCGCGAGCACGTAGATCGGGATGCTCATGAGCTCCAGCCCGAGGAACACAGGGAGCAGGTCGACCGCCGCCACGAGCAGCATCATCCCCGCCGTCGAGAACAGGACGAGCGCATAGAACTCGCCGTGGTGGATGCGCAGCTCGTCGAGGTAGTGCATCGAGAGCGCGCAAGACAGCAGCGCCGCCAGGCCCAGTACCCCCGTGAACAGCGCCGAGTAACGGTCCAGCTGGAGCATCGGGTTGTCGGGATTGAAGGCCAGGGTCTCACCCGACACGGCGAGGCTCCCGGCCATGTAGGTCGCGGCCGAGAGTGTGAGCATCGCGACGACGGCGAGCAGGCTTCCGATGTAGGAATCGCTGACGCTCCGGCCCATGAAGGTCTTCGTCCGCGAGAGCAGGACTTCCCCGAGCAGGACCAGCAGAGCCCCGATCGACGCCCAGACGATCGGGCCGATCACCGCGAAGTTCAGGTCGGGAGGCGTCATGGGCGCTCCTCGAGCGACGCCTGCCACGCGAGGGGCTGCGCCGCATCCTCCGACGGGGCTCCCCCGCGCGCGCGAACGTCTTGCAGGAGCGCACTCACGCTCGGCTCGATGCGACGCAGGAACGGCTCTGGGTAGAGGCCGATCCACAGGATCTGCACGACCAGCGCCACCAACACGCTCTTCTCCCGAAGCGAGAGATCGATGAGTCGGCGGTTCTCTTCGTGGGCGACGGGGCCGAACATCACGCGCCGGTACATCCAGAGCATGTACGCAGCTGCGAGGACCACGCCGCTCGTCGCGATCGTCCCGTAGAGCGGACCGGCCTGAAAGGCCCCCACCAGGATCAGGAACTCACCGACGAAGCCGTTGAGCATCGGCAGACCGATGCTCGACATCGTGACCAGCCCGAAGAAGAACGCGAACACCGGCATCGGCTTCGCGACGCCTCCGAAGTCCGCGATCTCCCGAGTGTGGCGACGCTCGTAGAGCATGCCCACGAGGATGAAGAGCGCGCCGGTCGAGAGCCCGTGGTTCACCATCTGCAGGACGCTTCCCGTCGTTCCCTGGATGTTCAACGCGAACATGCCGAGCACCACGAACCCGAGGTGAGCCACCGACGAGTAGGCAACCAGCTTCTTGATGTCCTGCTGCACCATCGCCACGAGCGACCCGTAGACGATGCCCACCAGCGCCAGCCCCAGGAAGACCGGTGCCCACGCCGCAGCGGCCGCGGGGAAGAGCGGCCAGGCGAAACGCAGGAAGCCGTAGGTGCCCATCTTTAGCAGGACGCCGGCGAGCACCACGGAGCCCGGGGTCGGCGCCTCGACGTGGGCGTCGGGCAGCCAGGTGTGAAAGGGCACCACCGGCACCTTGATCGCGAACGCCAGCGCGAATGCGCCGAAGAGCCAGAACTGGGTCCGCCACCAGGGCCCTTCGGTGGGGATCTCGGTTTCGATGAGACCCGGGCCACCCGCCGCCGCAACGAGATCGAAGCTGAGGGCGCCGGTCTGGTCGTACCCCATCTGCACCACGATCAACAGTGCGAGCAGCATCAGGAGCGAACCGACCATCGTGAACAAGAAGAACTTCACGGCGGCGTAAACGCGGCGCGGCCCACCCCAGATCCCGATGATGAAGTACATCGGAACCAGCATCAGCTCCCAGAACAAGTAGAACTGGAAGAGATTCAGCGAGACGAAGGCACCGAGCATGCCGGTCTCGAGGAACAGCATGAAGAAGACGTAGCTGCGGACCGAATCCTCGATGTCCTTCCAGGAAGCGAGAAAGGTGAGCGGCAACAGGAAGGTGGTCAGCACCACCAGGAACAGGCTGATCCCGTCGATGCCGACGTGGTAGTGGATGCCGTAGGACGGGATCCAGGGCGCGACCTCGACGAACTGGAAGTCGGTGACCGTGGCGTCGAAGCCCGCGAAGAGCCGCAGCGAGACGAGGAAGGTCAGGAGTGATCCACCGAACCCGACCGCGCGCCACACCGCGACCGGCAGCCGCGGGGTCCCGAGCGCGCCGGCGAGCAGACTCGTCGCCGCGAGCACGAGACCGGTGGCCAGGGGCAGGAACGTCACGACGCTGAGCAAGGAACTCTCGGCCATGGCCTACCTCGACACCCACCACAGGATCGCCGCCGCTCCGATCAGCATCGACGCCAGGTAGCTCTGCGAGAGGCCCGACTGGAAGCGGCGTAGCGCGGTGTGCGCGAAGCCACGCACCGCGCGCGCGCTGCCGTCGACGAGGCCCGCGTCGATCCAGCGCGCGTCGACCTGACGGAACAGGAAGCGATCCGACAGCCAGACGAGGGGCCGGACGAGCGCCACGTCGTAGAGCTCGTCGACGAAGTACTTCCGTTCGAGGAGACGGTGCGGCCACGCGAACCAACGCGCGACGCGCTCCCCGTTGGCGAGGCCCCGGCGATACGTCATCCGCGCCAGCAGAAAGCCCAGCAGGGTGGCCGTGATCGCGGCGCCCGCCAGCAGGTACTCGGTGGCGTGATCGAGCCCGTGTCCTTCGCCGACCAGCACGGGCGAGAGGAAATTGTAGAGGCTGTGGGAGTCCTCGACGGCAAAGGGCAGCAGGTCGGCGTAGGCCTGGGGAATGCCCAGCAATCCCCCGACCAGCGCCAGGCCCGCCAATACCCAAAGCGGGTTCACGATCCCCGACGGCTGCTCGCGCACCTTGTCGCGCAGGTTGTCGGCCAGGCGCGAGTCGCCGCGGAACACCAGGTAGTAGAGCCGGAACATGTAGAGCGACGTGAGCACCGCAGTCACGATCCCGAGGCCGTAGAGCCAGAGATGACCCGGGACGGCGGTCGCCGCGAACGCCGACACCAGGATCTCGTCCTTCGAGAAGAAGCCGGAGGTCAGCGGAACCCCGGTGATCGCCAGGACGCCGATCAGGAACACCGCGTGGGTGAACGGCATGCGCCCGCGGAGCGCGCCCATCTGACGGACGTCCTGTTCGTGGTGCATCGCGAGGATCACCGAACCCGCCGCCAGGAAGAGCAGGGCCTTGAAGAAGGCGTGGGTCACGAGGTGGAAGATGGCTCCCACGTAGGCTCCACAGCCCGCGGCCAGGAACATGTACCCGAGCTGGCTCACGGTGGAGTAGGCGAGGACCTTCTTGATGTCGGTCTGGGCGACCGCGATCGTCGCGGCGAAGAGCGCGGTCGCGCCGCCGACCCAGGCGATGGTCGCACTGGCGACCGGCGCCGCTGCGTACAGGAACGAGAGGCGGCAGACGAGATAGATGCCCGCCGTCACCATCGTCGCGGCGTGAATCAGCGCCGACACCGGCGTCGGGCCCGCCATCGCGTCGGGCAGCCAGACGTAGAGCGGCAGCTGGGCCGACTTGCCGACCGCGCCCAGCAGGAAACACAGCCCGACCACGTCGACCAGCCGCCAGCTCTCGCCGAAGAGCCCCAGCGGCGCCGCGAGGGTCACATCCTGGATGCGTTCGAAGTGCAGTGCGATCTCGGCAAAGCTCACGCCCGCCGGTGCGCCCGCTTCGACGAAAGCGGTCCACAGGAGGAAGATCCCGATCAGGAACCCGAAGTCGCCGATGCGATTCACGAGGAACGCCTTGCTCCCGGCGTAGGCGTTCTCGCGATCGCCGTACCAGAACCCGATCAACAGGTAGGAGCAGAGCCCGACGCCTTCCCAGCCGACGAAGAGCAGCACCAGGTTGTCGGCGAGCACCAGCACCAGCATCGAAAAGGTGAAGAGGGAGAGGTAACAGAAGAAGCGCTGGAAGCCGCGATCGTCCCGGTGATCGTCCTCCATGTAGGCGATCGAGTAGAGGTGGATCAGTGAGCCCACCCCGGTCACCACCAGGCACAGGACCGCCGACAGCGCGTCGAACTGGAACGCCAGGTCCGCCGTCAGGCGCCGTGCGCCGATGCCCACTCCGATCCAGGTGTAGAGCCGGTCGTGAAGCAGCCGCAGCTCGCCGTCCAACGAGACCAGCGTGTAGAACGCGGTGCAAGAGAGCACGAACGAGAGGAGCACCGCGCCGCAGGAGAGCCCGATCACGCCCCAGCGCGGGGTCGGGCGCCGCACCACACCGATCATCGTGCCGTTCACCACCGCCGAGAGCAGCGGCAAGAACACGATCCAGCGCAGCAGCGTGGTCTCCTCGATCACCATTTGAGGAGGCTCACTTCGTCGAGATCGATCGAGTCGCGGTTGCGGAACATCGAGATCACGATCGCGAGGCCGACGGCCACCTCCGCTGCAGCGACGGTGATCACCATCAACACGAACACCTGCCCATCGAGGTTCGCGCCCTCGGCTCCCGCCGGCGCGAGCCGGTTGAAGCCCACGAAGGCGAGGTTCACCGCATTGAGCATCAGCTCGATCGACATCAGCACGACGACCACGTTGCGCCGGGTGAGCGCACCGACGACGCCGATCGCGAAGAGGATCGCGGAAAGCCCGACGACGTGTTCGATCGGCACCATGGTCAGTCGATCTTCCGCTTCGCGAGAATGAGGGCTCCGACGATCGCCGCCGTCAGCAGGAGCGAGGCCATCTCCACCAGCAGCACGTAGTCGGTGTAGAGCGCGATTCCGAGCATGCGGTAGCCACCGAAGCCGTCGGGAGGTGCGGGCGCTTCCGGAAACGCCTCGAGGCCGCGCAGGAAGCGCACCAGCACGAAGAGGCCGAGGCCACCCGCCGCCCACTTCAAGAGGGGCTGGCGCGCCGGGCCGAACTCGTCGCTGCGCAGGTTCAGCAGCATCACGACGAACAGGAAGAGCACCACGATGGCCCCGGCGTAGACCATGATCTGGATCGCCGCGACGAGGTGCGCCTCGAGCAGCACGTAGATCACCGCGAGCGACACCATCGTGACCACCAGGCTCATCGCCGACGCCACCGTGTTGCGGACGTTCGACACCATGCCGAGGGCGGCCAGCACGGCGAGCGCCCCGAAGCCGTAGAAGAGCGCGGCGACCGGCGTCATGCGCTGCCTCGCAGGAGCAGGATGAAGAAGCCGGTGACGAAGATGTTCGCGATCGAGAGCGGCAGCAGCACCTTCCAACACAGGTTCATCACCTGGTCGTAGCGGAAGCGCGGCAGCGTCCAGCGCAGGAGCATCTGCAGCCAGATCATCACCACGACCTTCGCCATGAAGCACACGAAGTGAAGGAGCACACAAACGCCGGTGGCGAAGCCGACGCCCAGGACCGGCGCGACCCAGCCGATCAGCGCGTCGGTCGAGACCCAGGGAATCGTCCAACCGCCCAGGAAGAGAGTCGTCATCAACCCCGCGATCACCACGACCTCGATGAACTCGGCCATGAAGAACAGGCCAAAGCGCATCCCCGAGTACTCGGTGTGGTAACCAGCCACGAGCTCCGACTCGGCCTCGGGCAGGTCGAAGGGCGGGCGCTTGTTCTCGGCCATCAACGTGGTCAGGAACATCAGGAAGCCGAGGGGCTGATAGAAGATCCCCCAGGCGGGCAGCCGCCAGAACTCGAGCCAGCCCGGCAGAGCGAAGCCGAAGAGCGTCTCGAGGAAGCCGAAGACCCGGAAGGTCGTGTCCTGGGCGACCGCCATGTCCTGCAGTTTCAGCGTCTCGAAGACCATGAAGACGCCGACGACGGACAGGCCCATCGTGACCTCGAAGGAGATCATCTGCGCAGACGCCCGCAGCCCGCCGAGCAGGGACCAGTTGTTGTTGCTCGCCCAGCCCGCCATCACCGTGCCGTAGGTGGCGAGGGAGCCGATCGCAAAGATGTAGAGCAGGCCCCAGTCCGGGTTCGCTGCCACCAGCGAGAGCGTGTGGTCACCGAAGCTGTAGATGCCGCCGAAGGGGATCACCGCGAATGCGACGAGCGCCGGCAGCGCGGCCACCATCGGCGCCAACAGGTGCATCCAGCGATGCGCGCCGGAGGGAACGACGTCTTCTTTCGAGAGCAGCTTCAAGACGTCGGCCAGGGGGTGGAAGAGCCCGAGGAGCGTCACGCCCCCGATGTCGGCCCGGTTCGCGCCGATCCGGTCCTGCATGACGGCGCTCTGTTTGCGCTCGATCCAGGTGATGACGGGTGCCAGCCCCACGATCACCACGGCCAGGATGAAGGCGGCCTTGAGGAAGCTCTCGAGGAACACCTAGGCCTCCTCCTCGAGGGGGAGGCCCGCGTCTCCGACCGCGTCGAAGGAGCGCCCGCGGAAGAGCGGCACGCCTTCGGACAGCGCGCGCGAGGTCTCGCGCGCGTCGAAGCCAACCTCGAAGCCATCGAGGTGCAGCGCCTGCCCCAGAGCCGCGATCACCGCCCCTTCCGCCCGCGCGTCGAAGGCCGGCTCGACGGCGGGTGTCACCCGCTGCACGTGGCCCGTCGCGTTCGTGTAGGTGCCGGTGCGTTCCGCCGCGACCCGCGTCGGGAGCACGACGTCGGCGACACGCTGCAGATCCGAGACGTGGGTGTCGAGCCAGACGACGGTGTCCAGGTCGCCCAGGCCGTCGACGCCGCCGAGGTAGGCCGCGTCGAGGAGGTCGTGACCCGCGACCAGCAGCGCATCGAGCGCCCCGCGGCGCAGCTTCTCGCAGACCGCGGCCGCGTCCTCGAAGCCCATCGCGCGGGCACCGGCGGCGTTGGCGGCCTTCTCGGCGTGGAGCAGCAGGTCGTCGGCGTCGCCGCGCACCACGGCCACACCCGCCGTCTCGACGCCGAGGGCGTCGCAGAAGCGCCGCAGGACGAAGAGGTCTTCGTTGGTGGCGTGGGGCGAAGCGACCACTCCGATGCGACTGGCGCCTCGCGCCTGGCGCACGCGCGTCAGGCGATCCGCCGCCGCCTGCAGCGCGTCGCGGAACCCCACCACTTCCAGCACGCCGAGGTCGCCGCGCAGCATCGCGGTGGAAAGGCGATCGGCCGCGCCGATCTCCTTGTAGGAGAGGCGTCCCGCGTCGCAGATCCAGGTGTCGTTCACGGCGTCGTTGCGGCGCGGCTGATAGCGCTGAACCTTGTTGTCGGCGACACCGAGATACACGTTGCAACCGCGCGCGCAGCCGGTGCAGATGCCAGGCACGTCTTCCAGGAACCAGACGCGGATCTTGAAACGGAAGTCCTTCGTCGTGAGTGCGCCCACCGGACACAGATCGGCGACGTTCATCGAGTAGGGGTTGTCGAGGGGCTCATCGGGGAACGTGTCGATCACCGAACGGTCCCCGCGGCCACGGACGACCAGCTCGCCGGTTCCGGGAACCTCGCGGCAGAAGCGCACGCAGCGGCGGCAAAGGATGCAACGCTCCTGGTCGAGCACGATGGTGGGGCCGACGTCCACGTTCTTCGCGAGCGCGCGCCGAGGTTCGCGCGTGCGCGACTGGAGCGCGCCGTACTCGAAGGCGTAGTCCTGGAGCTTGCACTCACCGGCCTGATCGCAGATCGGGCAGTCGAGTGGGTGGTTGACGAGCAACATCTCCGTGACCCCGGCCCGCGCTGCCGCCACCCGCTCGTTCTCGGTGTGCACGACCATGCCGTCCTCGACCGGGGTGTTGCAGGCGATCTGGAGCTTCGGCGCGCCCTCGATCTCGACCTGGCACAGGCGACAGGATCCGTCGATCGAGAGCTTCGGATGCCAGCAGTAGTGAGGAATCGTCACGTCGCGCATCAGCACGCCGGCGTCGTCGAGGGCCTCGAGCAGCATGGCGCCGTCCTCGACCTCGAGCGGAATCCCGTCGACGGTGATGCGCGCCATCAGAGGTCGAAACTCTCGAGGAAGGGACAGCGGGCCTCGCGGATATGCGCCTCGAAATCCTCGCGGAAGTGGCGGAGCAGGCCCTGCACCGGCCAGGCCGCGGCGTCCGAGAACGCACAGATGGTCTGGCCCTCCATCTTCGCCGCGACGTCGAGCAGCAGCTCGAGATCCCCCGGCTTCCCCGCGCCGCGCTCGATGCGTTCGACGATCTTGTGCATCCAACCGGTGCCCTCCCGGCACTGGGTGCACTGACCGCAGGACTCGTCGCGAAAGAAGTAGGTGACGACGCACGCCACCCGCACCATGCAGGTGGTCTCGTCCATCACGATCACGCCGCCGGTACCGAGCATGGTCCCGCGCTCGCGCAGTGACTCGTTCGCCATCGGCACGTCGAGCTGGTTCGCGGGCAGGACCGGCATCGACAGGCCGCCCGGGATCACCCCCTTCACCCGCAGGCCATCGTGGATGCCGCCGGCGTGCTCGAAGACGATTTCGTCGAGGGGCGTGCCCAGCGGCAGCTCGAAGAGACCGGGGCGCACCACGTGGCCCGAGACACCGAAGAGGGTGCTGCCCGGGCTCTTCTCGGTACCGATTCCCCGGAACCAGTCCGCGCCGCGGTTCACGATGTGCGGCACGTGGCAGAAGGTCTCGACGTTGTTCACCGTGGTCGGTCGCCCGAAGGCACCGTGCTGGGCGGGGTAGGGCGGCTTCTTGCGGGGCTGCCCTTTCTTTCCCTCGAGTGATTCGAGGAGGCCCGTTTCCTCGCCGCAGATGTAGGCGCCGGCGCCGCGCTGCAGGACGACGTCGTGGCGAAAGCCGGTGCCCAGCACGTTCTTCCCGAGCACCTTCTTCGCGTAGGCCTCTTCGATCGCTTGCTCGAGGATGCGCGCGGGCTCCGCGTACTCTCCGCGGATGTAGAGGAACGTCTTCTCGGCACCGATCGCGAAGGCCGCGATCAAGATGCCCTCGAGCACCTGGTGGGGGCCGCGCTCCATCAGGATGCGGTCCTTGAACGAACCGGGTTCCGACTCGTCGGCGTTGCAGACCAGGTACTTCGGCCCCTCGCTGTCCTCGGGCATGAAGGACCACTTCAGGCCCGTGGAGAAGCCGGCGCCGCCGCGGCCCTGCAGGCCCGCCGCCTGGAGCAGCTCGATCACCGCCGCCGGCTCCATCTCGCCGAGCGCCCGCTTCGCGGCCTCGTAGCCCCCCTGGCGTTTGTAGCCGTCCAAGCGCTGGTAGTCGTCCGAGGCGAAATGCTCGGTCAGGTACAGCGTCGTCAAGGGAGCGGTGAGCATCGGTGCGCCTAGTCGAGGCCGTCCAGCAGCTGCTTTGCCGCGTCGAGGTCGAGGTCTTCGTGGTAGCGCTCGCCGATCCGCAGCATCGGCGCGTAGCCGCAGGCGCCCAGGCACTCCTCGTGACCGAGGCGGATGCGTCCGTCGGGGGTGTTGCCGTCGGCGTCGACGCCCAGATGTTCGCCGAGCTCACGCAGCAGGGTCCGGGCGCCGCGCAGCGAGCAGGGCAGGTTCGTACACACGAACACCTGATGTTTCGGCTGGGGACGCGTGTGGAAGAGGTTGTAGAAGGAGACGACTTCGAGCACCTCGACCGGAGTGATCTCGAAGACCGCCGCCACCGCCCGTGCCGCCTCGGAGTCGATGCAGCCGTGTTCGCCCTGCACGATGTGGAGCGCCGGGAGCAACGCCCCCCGCGGCTGGGGGTACTTCGCGATCTCGGCGTCGATGCGGGCGCGCGCATCCGTGGAGATCACCATTCCAGGCCGCCTTTCCGGTACTCGTAGAAGAGACCGATCGCGAGGGGGATGGTGAAGACGAACATCGCCCAGAAGCCGAACCATCCGAGCTCGGTGAAGACGGCGCCCCAGGGATAGAAGTAGATCGCCTCCACGTCGAAGACGACGAACAGGATCGCCACGAGGTAGTACTTCACCGCGTAGCGCTGCTTCGGCGACTGCAGCGGACGCTCCCCGCACTCGAAGGGCTCGTCCTTCTCCGGGAACGAGCGCTTCGGCCCCAGCGTGAGATGGATGCCGAGCATGGCGCACAGAATCGCGAGGCCGATGGCCACCACGATCAGAACACCCGTGTACTCCGCGAGCATCGCGCCTGCCTCACTGGCCGCCCCCGGAATGGGCTCGGTCTCCGGAGCGGCTTGCGTTCGTGGGGGGCGCCCGTCGCGCGAGAGACACACGATCGTGTCAGAGCCCACTCCGTCCCGGCGGGCTCGGGCCTGCCGCGTGGGCGACGACGATCGCGGATGGCACCGAAGTACCCGTTCCCGCGACGGAATCCGGGCGGAAGGTAGTTGGGTGCCCGAAGGGCGTCAAGAAACCGAAGCGGTTTCGGGGCGGCGCAAACCCGGTGATAGACTGCGCGCGTGGCGATTCCGGTGGGTGTCTTGGGTGCGGGCAGCTTCGGCACCTGTTTGGCGATGTTGTGTGCGCGCAACCACGACGTCGTGTTGTGGGCGCGGCGCGAGGAAACGGCGGAGGCGATCAATCGCGACCGCCGCAACCCGGACTATCTGAGCGATCTGCCCTTGCCCGATCGGATCCGGGCGACGTCGGACCTGGCCGAGGCCGTCAGCGAGGCCGAGCTCGTGGTCCTGGCCGTCCCGAGCCACGGCGTTCGCGAGGTGATGCGCGAGGCCGCGCGGCTGGTGCGTCGCGATGCGATCGTGATCTCCACCGTGAAGGGCATCGAGCTCGGCACCTGGAAGCGAATGGACGAGGTGCTGACCGAGCTGCTCGATCCCGTCATGCACCCCCGGCTCGTGTTCCTTTCGGGCCCCTCCTTTGCGCGGGAGATCGCCGACGGGAGACCGACGGCGGTCACGCTCGCCGCGCAGGTCGAGAGCTACGCGATCTCGGTGCAGGAATCGATCTCGACGCCGTCGTTCCGCTGCTACACGAGCAGCGACGTGATCGGCGCCGAGCTCGGCGGCGCGCTGAAGAACGTGGTGGCGATCGCCGTGGGCATCTGTGACGGCCTCGATCTCGGGCTCAACGCCCGCGCCGGGTTGATGACCCGCGGGCTCCGCGAGATCACCCGGCTCGGCACGCGCCTCGGCGCCGACCCGCTCACCTTCCTCGGCCTGGCGGGCATGGGAGACCTGGTGCTCACCTGCACCGGCGACCTCTCGCGGAACCGACGCGTCGGGACGGAGCTCGCGGCGGGGCGCGACCTGGCCTCGATCGTGGCGGATACGACCCAGGTCGCCGAGGGCATCCGGACGACCCAGGGCGCCTGCGCCCTGGCCGAGCGCCACGACGTCGAGATGCCGATCGCGAACGCCGTGCGGCAGGTGCTCGAGGGGAAGCTCTCCCCGCGCGACGCGGTCGGGGTGCTGATGACGCGCCAGCTGCGCAGCGAGAACGAGTAGCCCGCTTCGGGGCGTGCTCGTGCCGCCTCCGCCGGGGCCGTCCGAGGCTTTGCGATCATGTTCTCATAGATAGGGAGGGGGGATTCCTGGCCCCAGCCCCTCGCCGTGCAGAGGGGCCTTCGGCGGCTCCGGGAGCCAGCCGGTAGACTCGCGCGATGCCGCGGACCCCGCTCGATTCCCACCGGCCGCTCGCCGTCGCCGTCCTCGCGCTCGTGGCATCTGGCCTCCTCACCAGCTGCATCACCCGGCCGGTGAAGGAACCGGTCTTCTCGGAGCGGGGCGTCGACGTGAGCCTGCGCTCCGAGTCGCGCTTCTTCTCCACCGTCGAGAAGGGGTACGAGCACCCGGTGACGATCGCGCCCGTCCGCGTCGCGCACATCCTGTCGCGGATCGATCTTCGACCGCCCGAGGGCTACCTGGTCGCTCTCGAGGGAGAGCCGAAGAAGCGGGTGGCCGCGGTGCGGACCAACGCACTCTTCGAGATCGGCGAAGGCATCTCCCAGGCCCTCGCCGCGGCCGGCCCCGACCAGGAGGTCGTGGTGATGGTCGTCCGCGAAACCAAGCGCTTCGGGGTCTTCGACCACGACTACCTGACGAGCTTCCTCGTCTACGCCCGCGACGATCGCCTCTACCTACACATGGGCCACTTCGAGTGGGAGATCCCGAAGCGCCGCAAGGATCGCCTGCCCGAGCCGCGCGTCGGCAGTGCGCCCCAGCGCTACAAGATCCTGCCGAGCAGCGCGATGTCGCTGGTCAGCAGCCACAGCGTCGCCATCGACTGGCGCGACGCGGTGTTTGCGCGTCCCACCCGCACGCGCGTGCTGCCGAGCGGCGAGATCGTGCGCAAGACGATCCTGCTCGAGAGCCCGCCCGAGGTCGACGACATCGAAGATCCGGTAGCGCGCATGCCGGACGATCTGAGCCCGGAGCAGCTGCGTGCGCTGGCCGACGTCGAGGAAGACCGCCGCGAGGGGCGCATCACCGAGATCGAGTACCGCTCGCGCCGGCGCCGGATCCTCGATCCGCAGGCGTCTGCCTCCCCCGCTCCGTCGCCCGAGGGCGATGGCGCAGGCGGGGCCGGGAGCTGAGCGCGCTCCGCTACTCCACGTAGCCGAGGGAGCGGAGCATCTCGAGCTCGTCGCTGCCCTCGCTGGCCGCCTTCGCCGCGTCGATCTGGCCCTGGAGCTGGGTGTCGTCCGGGAACCGCTGCAGGCCGAGGTCGAGGGCCTGGATCGCGACCGTGCCGACGCCCGCGTTGCGCAGCTGGTCGGCGGTGGCGGCGTACTGGTCGGCGTTCATGTTCTGGGGCCGCTCACCGGCCAGCTTCGTCAGCTGGGCCAGGGCCGCCTCGCCCAGACCGTCCCGGGCCAGGGCTTCGAGCTTCACGAGTTCGAGCCCCCAGGCGGTGACTTCGTCGGCACCCGCGGCCAACCCCTGGTCGGCCGCCTGGAGCGCATCGGCGTAGCGCGTCTCGTTCAGGGCCTGGCGCGCCGTGGCGAGGGTGTCGCGAGCCGACTCCCCGCCACACGCGAGGACCAGGCCGACGAGGGTGAAAATCCACAGGCAACGCAGGCGCATGGGTCGCTCCTAAAGATGGGAATGGGCTCGCCCGATTCGCCCCCCCAGAGCCGCGCGGGTCGCGCCGGTCCTGCGAGGATCGGCGCCGGCGAACCACTCCTGGGTGGGGAGCGGCGAGCCTACCGTGCATCCCGCCCTCGTCCCCAGAGCCGCTCGGGCGGTCAGGTAGTCTATGATCCTCCGTTCGCCGGATCCAGGCCGGCCGAGTACTCCGTGAGCCACCACGCCCATTCCGCCCGCCCCGAGTCGCGCCCGCACCCCGCCCGCTGGTGGGCCGCGGGTCTGGTCCTGGCACTGGGGATCGCCGGTGCGCAGCAAGCCCATGCCTACATCGGCCCGGGTGCCGGCTTCGCGTTCGTCGGCTCCCTGCTCGTCCTGATCGCCACCTTCGCGATCGCCCTCTCCATCATCCTGACCTGGCCGCTGCGGCTGCTCTACCGGCTCATCACCGTGGGGAACCCCTACAAGGATGCCCAGAGCACGCGCGTCGTGATCCTCGGACTCGACGGGATGGATCCGGGACTCACGACGAAGTTCATCCGCGACGGACGGATGCCGAACTTCGAGAAACTCGCGAACCACGGCGTCTTCCGGCCGCTCGACACCAGCGTCCCCTCCATGTCCCCCGTCGCCTGGTCGACCTTCGCCACCGGCGTCGATGCGAGCCAGCACAACATCTACGACTTCCTCACGCGCGACCCCTGCAACTACGCGCCGATGCTGTCGTCGACGGACATCGTGAACGCGAAGCGGGTCGTGAACATCGGCCGCTATATGGTGCCGCTCGGCAAGGCGCGCATGAAGCTGCTCCAGAAGAGCCAGCACTTCTGGAAGCTCCTCGGCGAGAAGAACATCTTCTCGATCATCCAGCGCGTCCCGATCACGTTCCCGCCGGTCCCCTTCAAGAATGGGATGCTCCTGTCGGGCATGTGCGTACCCGACCTGCGCGGCACCCAGGGCACCTTCTCGTTCTTCAGCACCGAGACCCAGGACGGCGAGGCGAAGTTCGTGGGCGGTGAGCAGACGGTGCTGCGGCGATCCCCGTCGAAGGACGGGGGAAGCACGATCCGCTCGCGCATCGTCGGCCCCGACCACACCATGCTCCGCTCGGGCGGTCGCATGACCCTGCCCTTCACGCTCGAGATCGCGTCCGGCGCCGAGAGCGCCGAGATGACGATCGAGAGCGTGGAAGAGCCGGTGACCCTGAAGGTGGGCGAGTACAGCGACTGGGTGGAGCTCGCCTTCAGTGCCGGTCTGGGCATCAAGGTGCGGGGCATCGTCAAGCTCTACCTGATCTCGACGACGCCGGAAGTCCACCTGTACATGACGCCGATCCACATCGACCCGGAGAACCCGGCGATGCCGATCGCGCACCCCGAGGTCTACGCGATCTACTTGGCGAAGAAGCAGGGGAAGTTCGCGACGCTCGGGCTCGCCGAGGACACCTGGGCGCTCAACAACCGCGTCGTCGACGAGAAGGTCTTCTTCGAACAGGCGATGAGCTTCTACGAGGAACGCGAAGCGATGTTCCTCGACGCGATCTCCCAGACGAAGAAGGGCCTGGTGACGACGGTCTTCGACACCACCGACCGCGTCCAGCACATGTTCTACCGCTATCTCGACCCGACCCATCCGGCGAACGCCGGCAAGGACACGGAAGAGTGGAAGGACGCGATCGGTCAGGTCTACGAGAAGACCGACCAGCTGCTGGGCAAGGTCTGGGACCTCGTCGACGACCCGGACACGACGCTGATGGTGATCAGCGACCACGGCTTCACGAACTTCCGTCGCTGCGTCAACGTGAACACCTGGCTCCGCGAGAACGGCTACCTCTTCTTGAAGGACGAGAACGCCTCCACCAGCGGCGAGTACTTCGACGGCATCGACTGGTCGCGCACGCGCGCCTTCGCGCTCGGGCTCACGGGCATCTTCATCAACCGCAAGGGACGCGAGCGCTCGGGCATCGTCGAAGAGGGCAGCGAGTACCGGAAGCTGGTGCAGGAGATCGCGGAGAAGCTCGGACAGCTCGTCGACCCGGAAACCGGCGAGGAGTGCGTGCGACGCGTCGCCGTGTCCCAGCAGTTCTTCCGCGGTCCCTACCGCTTCGATGCGCCCGATCTGCTCGTCGGCTGGGAAGGCGGCTACCGACACAGTTGGGAGTGCGCGACGGGCCAGGTCACCGAGACGGTCTTCAGCGACAACGACCGCAGCTGGTCGGGCGACCACTGCGTGGATCCGTCGATCGTGCCCGGCATCTTCCTCTCGAACCGGCCGATCGCGGCCGAGGAGCCGCGGCTCATCGACGTCCCGGCCAGCGTGCTGCGCCTGTTCGGTCAGGAGATCCCCGGCTACATGCAGGGGAAGATGATCTTCCCCGAAGACGGTTCGCAGGGGAACGTGGCCGGCATGCTCGACCCGCACAGCCTGCCCCAGAGTGGCGCGGCCCCGGGCGCCCGCATCTTCCCCGAGGAGTCCGGGGAAACCGTCCCGGCGAAGCAGGCCCAGCAGTCCACATGATCCGAAAGATGCTCCGCTCCCACCGCTGGCTCGTCGGCGGAGTCGCGCTGTTGGCGGCGGTCCTGGCCGGGAGCGCCTTTGCGGCGAAGCGCCAGCCCGGCGTGTTCGTCGTCGGTGTCGACGGCATGGACCCCGACATCCTGAAGCGCCTGATCGCCGAGGGGCAGATGCCCGAGTTCGCGAAGCTCGCGGCCGAAGGCAGCTTCCAGTCGCTGGGCACTTCGGTTCCGCCGCAGAGCCCGGTCGCCTGGTCCAACTTCGTGACCGGTATGAACCCGGGTGGCCACGGGATCTTCGACTTCATCCACCGCGATCCGGCCACCTACAAGCCGATCTCCTCGGCGACGCCCCCGGTCGACGATCCGGGCAGTGCGGTGCACTTCTTCGGCTACGTGATCCCGACCAGCGCACCGGAAGTGGTCAACAACCGCGGCGGCACACCCTGGTGGGACGTCCTGACCGACGAGGGCGTGAACGTCGAGGTCTACCGGATCCCGGGCAACTTCCCGACGCCCCCGTCGGACGCGCGAGTCCTCGGCGGCATGGGTACGGTCGACCTGCGCGGCGGCTTCGGCACCTACACCCTCTACACGGACCAGCCCGTCGAAGAAGATCCGAAGGGCGACATCCAGCGGGTCAAGGTCCAGGACTTCGACCTCGACGGGCAGGGCGACACGGTCACCGCGATCCTGCGCGGGCCGCCGGATCAGTTCCGGCTCGAGCCGGGCGCCATCCCCGGCGACGACGACTATCTGACGAAGGGCGTCACCGTCCACCTCGGCGCCGAGCGCGGCTCGGCCGTGATCGAAGTCGACGGTCAGCGCGCGCTGCTGCGCGAGGGCGAGTGGTCGCCCTGGCTGGAACTGAACTACGAAGCGCTGCCCTTCGGTCTCGTCACCGTCTCCGGCACGGTGCGCTTCTACGCGAAGCAGCTGTTGGGCGGCTTCCAGCTCTACGCGTCGCCGGTGAACTTCTCGCCGGCGAACCCGGCCACGCCCCTCACGAGCCCCGACGATTTTGCGAACGAGCTCTACGAGAGC
Organism: Myxococcota bacterium; assembly: GCA_039030075.1. Taxonomy (NCBI): domain Bacteria; kingdom Pseudomonadati; phylum Myxococcota; species Myxococcota bacterium. The sequence continues at coordinate 258,861 of JBCCEW010000003.1, forward strand.
CTCGGCTTCTACTACACCCAGGGCATGCCCGAGGAGACCGACGCCCTGAAGGACGGGGTCTTCGACGACGACGACTACATCCGGCAGGTCGCGCTCGTGCAGGAGGACACCCAGCGGATGGTGTCCCTCGCACTCGAACGCTTCGAGCCCGGCGACGCCACCTTCGTCTACCTCTCGGATGTCGATCTCCAGTGCCACATGCTCTGGCGCCACGGCGATCCGAAGCACGCCGATGCGCCGCCCCACCCGGCGCACGATCCGGCGACGGCCCCGAAGCACGAACACGACATCGAGGGCTTCTACCGCGACGTCGACCGCGAGCTCGGTCGCATTCGCGAAGCGCTGCCGCCCGACACCCTGCTCGTCGTCATGAGCGATCACGGCTTCCAACCCTATACGCGGAAGTTCCATCTCAACGGTTGGCTGCGCGAGCAGGGCTTCCTCGCGCTGAAGGACGGCGCGACGACCGGTCAGATCGTGACCGGCGACGTCGACTGGTCCAAGACGAAGGCCTACGGGCTCGGCTTCAACGGTCTCTACCTGAACGTGGCGGGCCGCGAGGGCGAGGGCAGCGTGGCGCCGGAAGACGTCGACGCGCTGGTGGAAGAGCTCAGGACGAAGCTCGAGGCAATCGTCGACCCCAAGACCGGCGCGCGGGCGGTGTTCCGAGTGGACCGCGCCGTCGACGTCTATAGCGACGAGCGGCGCGCCGAAGGCCCCGACCTGATCGTCGGCTACGACCGCGGGTACGGCGCATCGGACGAATCGACCCTGGGCGAGATCACCGAGGCGATCCTCGAAGACAACACCTCGCGCTGGTCGGGCAACCATCTGATGTCACCCGACGTCGTGCCGGGAATCTTGCTGGTGAACCGCAAGCTCGCCGGCGCCGACTACGATCTCACCGACCTCACCGTCACCCTGCTCGCGCACTATGGTGTGGAGCCGCAGCCAGGGATGGTGGGCGAGGCCATTCGCTAGCGCCCTCGCGGGCAAGGAGAAGCGCATGTTTGGAGGCAACCAAGTCAAGGTCAAGATCGACCGCGACCTCTTCGATCGGGTCCGCAAGGTGGCCGACGTCGCGGGCTACGCGACGACCGAAGAGTTCATCGTCCATGTGCTGGAGAAGGAGATGCTCCACTTCGAGGACGCCGGCTCCGACGACGACATCCGCGAGCGGCTGAAGGGTCTCGGCTACATCTCGTAGCGCCCCGCCTGCCGCGCCCGATGCAGACCTTCAACCAGATCTTCAGCGCCATCTTCGATGTCGTGCTCGCGCCCTTCGGGCACGAGCCCGCCGCGTTCGACCTGGTGGTGTGGCCGGTGCTGATGGGCGTGTTGGCGATCGCGGTGTACAAGCTCGTCTCGAACCAGAAGGCGCTCACCCGGGTCAAGAGCCAGATCAGCATGCGGCTGCTCGAGATCCGGCTGTTCAGCCACGACATCGGGCAGGTGCTGCGCTCGACCGGCGCCATCCTCTGGAAGAACACGCTCTACCTGGGCAACCACATGATCCCGATGGCGGTGATGCTCGGCCCGTTCGTGGTGATCCTCGCGCAGCTGGTCGCGAACTACGCCTACACGCCCTCGCCGCCGGGAGCCGTCGAGCTGCTCCACGTGCGCCTCGATCCCGATGCGGGCGTGCCAGCGCGCGAGGTGCAGCTGACCCTTCCCGAGGGCGTCGTGCTCGATGCGCCGCCGGTGCGGACGGCCGATCACCAGGCGTTCTTCCGGCTGCGCGCCGAGCAGCCGGGCGACCACGTGCTCGCGGTCGACGTCGCGGGCGAACGCTTCGAGAAGGGGTGGGCCGTCGGAGGGGACGCCCGCAAGGTGCCGCTGAAGCGACTACGCGGACTCGAGGCAATCCTCTACCCGGGCGAGGCCGCCTTGCCCGGCAACGGTCCCGTACTCGGGATCGAACTCGAAACCCACATGCGCGCGCTGGGGCCGCTGCCCGCCGGCGAGCTCGGCATCGTGCTCATCACCCTGGTGCTGTCCCTCGTCGCCGGCTTCGCGGTGAAGGGCCTGTTCGGAGTGACCATCTGATGCTCCGCGCCCTGCGCAAACTCTTCGGCGGTGATCGCGGCGAGCCGCTGGTGGTCGTGAGCGGGCTGCCGCGCTCGGGCACCTCCATGATGATGCGAATGCTCGAGGCCGGCGGCGTGCCCATCCTCTCCGATGGTGAGCGCGAAGCCGACGTCGACAATCCGAAGGGCTATTTCGAGCTCGAGCGCATCAAGGATCTCGAGAACGAGACGGACAAGTCGTACCTGCAGGCCGGGCGAGGCAAAGCGGTCAAGGCGATCTCCTTCTTGATCAAGGATCTGCCCGACGACAACGACTACCGGGTCATCTTCATGCGCCGCGACCTCGACGAAGTGCTCGCGAGCCAGAAGAAGATGATCGACCGCCTGGACCAGGGCGACACGAGCGCCGAGGACGAGGCGATGAGGGAGGCCTTCCGCAACGACATCGTGCGGGTGCGCCTCTACTGCAGGAACCACGAGAACTTCGAGCTCATCGAAGTGCACTACAAACAGGCCGTCGAAGACCCGGCCGCCGTCGCCCAGGAGGTGAACGCCTTCCTCGACGGAAAGCTCGACGAGACCGCCATGCGCGAAGCCGTCGACGCGAGCCTGTACCGGAATCGGCGCTGAGCGCGGCGGCAGCGAAGCGCCAGAGCGCTGCCCTGGAACCGCGCCGACGCCGCCAACCGCTATTTGACTTGGGGTGGCTTCCTTCGTAGCCTGGAGATCCGGGTTCGAAAAACCGGGTGATTTCCGGTGCTTGCAGACCCGCGAACCCCGGGGATCCGATCGTCCAACGGCCTCTCTGGGACCCGCATCCGCGCTGCTAAGCACCCACTCTGTGAGGCCAAGATGAGCAAACGCCCTGCATCGGCGGGGGGTTCCGGGCATTCCGGGGATTCCACCCGGGCGGTCCATGGCGGTGAGCGCGCCCACCAGGCGACCGACGCCGTCACCACCCCGATCTATCAGACCTCGACCTTCTGGTTCCCCGACAGCGAGACCCTGGCCGCCTTCCAGGAAGGCCGGGCCACGCGCGAGGAGTACGGCCGCTACGGCAACCCCACCTGGCAGGCGGTCGAGCGGAAGCTCTGCGAGCTCGAAGGGGCCGAGGAAGCCGTCCTCGCCGCCTCGGGCATGTGCGCCCAGACGACGCTGTTCCTGGCGCTGCTCCCGAAGGGCAGCCACTTCGTGATCACCAGCGACTGCTACCGGCGCACCCGCCAGTTCATCGAGCAGTACCTGACGAAGCTGGACGTCGAGACCACGATCATCGACCCGAGCGACACGAAGCAGCTCGCCGACGCCCTGCGGCCCGAGACGCGGCTCTTCTTCACCGAGAGTCCAACCAACCCGTACCTGCGCGTGATCGACGTGCCCGAAGCGGTGCGCGTGTGTCACGCCCAGGACGTCGAGGTCGTGATCGACTCGACCTTCGCCACCGCGGTCAACCACCGCGCCCTCGACGACGGCGCCGACTACGTGGTGCACAGCGCAACGAAGTACCTCGGCGGTCACAACGACCTGCTGGCGGGGGTCGTGCTCGGGAGCAGCGAGAAGATCGCGCCGGTGCGCGAGGCGATGGGCGTGCTCGGCGGTGTGATCGACGCCCACGCGGCGTACCTGTTGCTGCGCGGTCTGAAGACTCTCGGCATCCGCATGGAGCGTCACAACGCCAACGGCGTCGAGGTGGCCGAGTGGCTCGAAGCCCACCCGAAGGTGCGTCAGGTCTGGTACCCGGGGCTGCCCAGCCACCCGGACCACGGCACCGCGAAGAAAATCATGAAGGGCTTCGGTGGCGTGGTGACCTTCGAACTCGATACGAGTCTCGAGGGCGCCTTCCGCTTTACCGACGCCTGCGAGATCCCGTACCTCGCCCCGAGCCTCGGCGGCGTCGAGAGCCTGATCGAGGTCCCCGCGCTGATGTCGTTCTGGGATCGCACCTCGGAAGAGCGTGCGGCCCTGGGCATCCGGGACAGCCTGGTGCGCTTGTCCGTCGGCATCGAGGACCCGGCCGATCTGATTGCCGACCTCGCCCAGGCGCTGGAACGGATCTAGCGCGGCGTCGTGACCCCGTGACGGATCACTCGAGGTTCCGCGCGTTCGATCGGTCGAGGCGACGGGTGCAACGACAGGTGCGCGCGCTCGGCGCCCTCGTGCTCGCCGCCAGCGTGCTGGGTGGGTGCGCGAACCTCGTGCACGGCAAGACCCAGCGGATCACGATCGACTCCGAGCCCCGCGGCGCCCTCGTCATCGTGCACCCCTACGGGCGCACCCTGAAGACGCCCGCGGAGACCGAGCTCGAACGCTGGCGCGACTACTGGGTCGAGTTCCGCCTGGAGGGCTACGAGACTACGACGGTCGTGCTGCGCAAGATCGACAACGGCACCACCGCGTGGAATTGGTGGGCGGGTGGGGTCCTGCTGAGCTGGGTTGGCTTCATGATCGATGCGGACAGCGGAGCGAGGTATTCCTTCGTCCCCGGCGACCTCTTCGTGACGTTGGTTCCCGAGCAAGAGGCTGCCGCTTCCGAAGCCGACGGCACGCCATCGATCGAAGAGAAGCCGGACGAACCCGGGAAGTAGCGTCGGCTAGGAGGCCGGCACGCGCGACGTCATGAAGCGGACCGCCGCGCGCACCTCGTCGTCGGAGAGCGCGGCGTTGCCGCCGCGCGCGGGCATCTCACCCACGTCACCGTAGAAGCCGTCGAGTGCGTGCTCGTAGAGCACGTCGAGGCCCTGTGCGATACGCGGACCCCAGAGCTCGGCGTTGCCGATCAGCGGCGCCCCGCCGAGACCGATCGAGTGGCACTGGATGCAGGTGCCGGTCCAGACGACGCGCCCGGCCTCGAGGTCGGGGTCCTCGAGGGGGGTCGTCCAGACGGACGGGGCGGGCAGTGGTGGTGATCCACCGTGACCCGACGACGCCGTCTTCGGTTGACTCAATACCTTGAACGTGGCTTCGCCCTCGGGCTTCGCTCCCGCGTCGGAACAGCCGGCGGTCGCCAGGGCGAACGCCAACCACCACGTGACTCCTCGTTGAGCCCGCGGTCGCCCGAGGATTCGGCCCATCGGTTCAGCCACTCAGCGGGATCCGCAACACCACGCCGCCCATCACGTCTCCGAGTTCGAAGTCGGACTTCGGCGTGTCCTTGTGCTCGTTGTGGCAGCTCACGCAGGCCGGTGCCACCGCCGTGTCGGCGTAGACCGCCGTGAAGTACTTCTGACCACCGAGTTCTTCCTCGGCGTAGAAGTTCTCTCCCTTGTTGTCGGCGACGAACTTGAGTCCGGCCTTCTCGACGTCGGTGCGCGCCGTGTTCTGCTTGTTGATCGGCCACTGGGAGAGCAGGGCGTAGCTGAAGCCCACGTCCTTCTTCGCGACCATCTCGGCGCCCATGCGGAACATCTGGGCGGGCAGCGGGAGAGCCGGCTCTTCCTTCCAGTGCTCGCTCGCCTTGATCACTCCCTGCTCCTTCACCAGACGGTTGACCACATTGCGGGTGTAGACCGTGCGGTCGGATTCCATGACCGCATGGAGCGCATCGGCCATCAGCTGCGGTTCGATGCCCCCGCTGGCGGCCTGGGGCGCCGGCTGGCAGGCGACCACGAACAGCCACCCCGCACCCAATGCGGAGAGCCCGGTCAGTCGGTTTCGGATTCGTTCATTCATGCTCGTTCTCCTTTTCTTCTTTCCATGGGGGTGTCCGGCCTTCCAACTCCCAGCGAAGGACGGACGCAAAGTGGATGCTCTCGACCTCGACCGAGGACGAGCCGCGGAAGTTGCGCGCGACGAGTGCGGGGTCGGCGAGGGCGTCGAGCGAGAAGCCGAGCCCGTGGCAGTCGAGGCACACGGAGCGAATCATCTTCTCGTTGGGCCGCAGGAAGTCGTTCTGGTTGTGAGCGACGCGGCGGCGGCCGAGGCGCGAATCGTCGATGCGGGGCAGGTGACAAGTGGCACACGACACACCGCTACCGGCCGGCAGCCGTCCCGCGCTCTCGTCTTCCCACAGGCGCGCGTGCACGGAGTCTGCGTAGGCCGTCGAGTGATCGTCGGCGTGACAGCCGAGGCAAGCGTCGACGGCGGCGCTGCGCCGATCGAAGCCATGCGCACTGTGACAGGTGTTGCAGTCGAGGGCGTGTTCGGCGGCGTCTTCGTGCATCGGGAGGCGAGCGAGCGACGGCGTCATCGCGGGGAGTCCCGCCGCCAGCCGCATGCCGTGCCGACCGGCCAGGAAGCCCTCGCGTTCGGCCACGTGACACGACTGGCACGCGTCGGGGCCCGGGCTCTCCGTCCATGCCTGCCCCTTGGGCGCGTGGCAGTCGCCGCAGTTCACTCCGGCTTCGGCGTGGCTGGTGCCGTCCCAATCGGCGACCCAGTCCGCGAGGTCTTGACGCGCAGGCGCGTCGTGGTCGGAAGCCGAGAGGGGCGCACCCGACACCAGCTTCGCCTCGACGGACCAGGCGCGGAGATCGCTCGCCGGCAGCCGCGGCGACTGCTTGTGAGGCGGGTCGCTGCGGTGCTCGACGAGGAAGTCTTCGTAGAGCGCGCGGTTGTCGTGAAAATTGTGACAACCGCCGCTCGCACACGAGTCGAAGGGAAGGTCGCGGTGGGTGGGACGATCCTCGCCAATGTCTTCGTGGCAGCGGTGGCAGTAGTCGCCGGGGAGGCTCAGCCCCATCGTCGTGGTGACCTCGGGGCGATGCTCCTGATGGCAGGTGATGCAGTAGCGCGCGTCCAACACCGCGACGCGATCGGCGTTGCGCGGATCGGTGAACTTCGACTTCGGGTGGGAATCGTCGACGCGCTCGAGTTCGGCGCTGTGACAGTCGATGCAGGCGTCCTGCAGCACGTCCGCGTTCGAGAAGTTCCCGGTGTGGCAGCTCTCGCAGGCGAGCTCGATCTGGTAGTGACCATCCGTCGTCGCACCGGGCAGGAACACGGTCCGCTTCACCGGCAGCGACTCGATCGCGTCAGGCCGGAACATCAACAGACCCAGGAGCGCCGTCGCGACGACGCTGGCTCCGATCCACAGCCACACCTTCCAGGTCACCGCGAGCGCCCCGCGCATGCATCCAAGCGACTCGAGTGCATCGGCTAGTACATGTAGACCGAGAGAACATGGAACCCGACCAGCACTGGCATGGGCCAGAAGAGGACGATGTGCGCCGCCGTCCAGGCGCGGCGCAGGCCGCCGCCCCAGGGCGAAGGCAGGCGGTGCTCGAGGCTGGTGACGAGTGCCGTCAACGACCCGAGCAACACCACGCCGAGGAGACTCGTCATCAGCGCGAAGTTGAGGTTCTCGCCCAGACGAAAGCCGGTATGCCAACCGATCCCAGCGACGGTGGAGACGCCGAGGACGGTGTGGACGAAGCGCCAGTGCGCGAAGCTCCCCGCGCGGAAACGCGGCCAGCGTTTTCGCAGAGAGAGCAGCAGGCTCGCGACGCAGGCCGCCAGCAGCGAGTAGCCGCTCACCTGCTTCCACCAGGCGTCGCGCCAGAGGAAGTCGAAGCTGGGCGTTTCGAGCACCGACGTCGTCATCGGAATCGGCCCGACCGTTGCGACGACGGCCAGGGCCGCGAGCCCGACGAGGGCCGCGATCCCCAAGCGCCGGCCGGCACTCTCGCGCTGCGCACCGATCCGCTCGCCCGCGATCTCCTCGAGGAGCGGTTTGCAGGAGCCGCACACACTGCCGGCACCCGTGCTCTCGCCCAGCCGCTGACTGGTGCGCGCCCCCTCGGCGAAGGCCTTGCGAACCGCGCCGCAGGTGACGCCGGTGCAGGTGCAGAGCACCGCGCTGTCCGGCCATTCCGCGAGTTCGGGCCCGAGCCCCTCCCCCCACAGGCGCCCGCTCTTGGCGAAGCGGCGCTCCTGGCGAACACCGACGCGCGCGCCGCGCGCGACCGCCTCCTGGAGACGCGGGAACTCACCCCCCGTCCCCAACTCGCTGGCGCCGACGATGCAGCCGTCCTGGAGCAGGACGCGGCGATAGCGTTCGCCCTCCTGCCACGTGAGTGCGCGGTAGCCGGGCCCGTCCTCGAGCACGTCGCCGACGCTCGACACCGCGATGCCTTCGACCTTCAGGGTCGCGGACGGGACGGCCGGGGAAAAGCTCCCCTGGCCACCGAGCAGGCGGTCGACCAACGCCTCGGCCATCGCGTAGCAGGGGGCGACGAACCCGTAGAGGCGGCCTGCGTGTCGCGCGCACTCGCCGATCGCCGCGACGTCCGGGTCCGAGGTCGCGAGCGCGTCGTCGACCTCGATGCCGCCGCCGTGGTGACACGCGATCCCGGCCTCGCGCGCCAGTTCGTCGCGCGGGCGGATTCCGGTTGCGACGACCACGGCTCCCACGTCGAGCGACTCGCCCGAGGGCAGAGAGAGCGCCAGGCCGCTCTCGGTGGGCGTGATCGCGTCGACCGGCGCCTGCACCCGGAACTCGATTCCCAGCGACTCGAGTCGCCGCTGCAAGACCTCCGCCCCTTCGCGTTCCAGCTGACGTGTCATCACGTGGGGCGCGCGCTCGAGCACCACCACCTCGAGGCCCTGCTCGCGCAACGACGCAGCGGCCTCCAAGGCCAGCAGCCCCCCGCCGAGGATCGCGACGCGCTCGGCATGGCGAGCCGCGTCGGCAATGCGCTCGACGTCATCGAGGGTGCGATAGGGGTACACACCCTCGAGGTCGATCCCCGGGATGTCGGGCAACCAGGCCCGCGCGCCGGTCGCGAGCACGAGCTGGTCGTAGGACACGTCCCGTCCGGCGTCGGTCGTGACGCACTTGCGCCCGGGGTCGATCGCCGAGACCCGCTCCTTCAGGCGCAGTCCGATGTGGTGGTGCTCGTACCAGTCGTCGTCCCGCAGGCGCAGGGCGGAGGGAGCGCCTCCGTCGAGTACCGCGCCCAGGTGGACCCGGTCGTAGGGAGCCGTCGGCTCCTCGGAGATCAAGCGGATGTGGAAGTGCTCCGAGCCGCCGCGGGCGACAAGGCGTTCGACGAGGTGCTGCGCGACCATCCCCCCGCCCACGATCACGAGACGCGCTGCGGTGTCGGCAGACTCCGCGCGGTCGGTGGGGGCGGTGTGGCTCCGAGGTCGGCTCCAGAAGTTCGCGGCGGACCCGCTCATGCGAGCCCTCCCACGTGGGACACACTTCGTTCTCGGGGCTTCGGAGATCCTGAGCTCCGAAGCCGGACGCGCACGTCGGCCCTCGCACCCGCGGTCGGCTCGTGCACTGCGCACATCGGCATGCGCTGCGACGGTTCAAGATTCAGGCCAAGTCGACCCCTGGCGGGGCAGGAAGACCCAAGCCGCGACCGCCGGGCGGGTCCGATCCCAAGCGCGTCGGGAAGGGAGCAGGGGTGCGCGTTCGAGCGCGTGCCGGCTTGCGCTCGCATGGGCACGTACGCGAAGCGTGCGCGCCTGGATGCTCATGATTGGCGCATCCCTGCTCGAAAGCTGGTCGAGCCGGACGGGGCGCGATCGCTTAGAGCAGATCGCCCTGGCGCGGTTGGGCATGCTCCAGCGCCAGGAGCTTCGCCTTCACGTCGAGGCCGCCGGCGTAGCCACCGAGCTTTCCCCCCGTGTTCACCACGCGGTGGCAGGGCACGATCAGCGAGACCGGGTTGGCGCCGTTCGCCGCACCCACCGCTCGCACCGCCTTCGGACGCCCGACGCGCTGGGCGAGGTCGGCGTAGGTGATCTTGTCTCCGAAGGGAATCTCGCGCAGCGCGGACCACACCTCGAGCTGGAAGGCGGTGCCGCGCAGATCGAGCGGTACCTCGAAGCGCTTGCGCTTGCCCTCGAGGTATTCGATGAGCTGCTTCACGGCCATGCGATTCGGCGCAAAGCCCTCTTCGAGCCGCGCGCCGGGAGCGCGTTGGGCAAGCCAACCGCCAAGGCCGCGGCCGCTGTGGTGGGGTAGCTCGACGAAGCAGAGTCCTGCGGCCGTGGAGGCGACGCGCAGTGTGCCGATGGGGGAGTCCACGCGGGTCGTGTGGACGGTCTCCATGGGCGCGCAACATACCATCGACCGCCGGTTTTTTGACGACGAAAAGACCGGGGCCCGCGCTTTCGTGAAGCGCGCCGAACTGCGCGCACCCACGGGGCGTCCTTGCGCGACGAAACGCGTTCAGGCGTCGTTCAGGTCGAGCCGCTTCATCATCTTCTGGAGCGACTGGCGCGGGATCCCCAGGCGCTCGGCCGCCTTGCTCTTGCTCCCGGTCTCGGCGATGGCGTCGAGGATCATGCGCCGCTTCAGGGCTTCGACCGCCGCGTTGAGGGTCAGCCCCGCCGGGATGCCGTCACCACCTCCGCCGCTCACCGGCTCGGCCACCGCGCCGCGGATGTGCTCGGAGAGCATGTCCTCCCCGACCGCTTCGGCGTCGCCCGCCAGCGCGACCACGCGCTCGATCTCGTTCTCGAGCTCGCGGATGTTCCCGTCCCAGCGGTGGGCCACGATGCGGTCCATCGCCGAGTTGGTGAATCCGCGCAGATTGCGGTCCATCTTCTCGCTGGCGCGGTCGAGGAAGTGGTGCGCGAGGGCCGGGATGTCCTCGCGGCGCTCGCGCAGCGGCGGAAGGTGGATCTCCACCACCCGGAGGCGGTAGTAGAGGTCCTCGCGGAAGCGGTTGGCTTCGGCCTCGGCCAACAGGTCGCGGTTGGTGGCCGCGATGATGCGGACGTCCACCTTGCGGGTGTCCGAGGAACCCAAGGGCCGGATCTCGCCGTCCTGGAGCACCCGCAGGAGCCGCACCTGCATGCCCGGGTGGGTCTCGCCGATCTCGTCGAGGAAGACCGTGCCCCGGTGGGCCACCTCGAAGAGACCCTTCTTGTTCTCGTGGGCCCCGGTGAAGGCACCTCGCGTGTGCCCGAAGAGCTCACTCTCGAGCAGGGTGTCGGGCAGGGCGGCGCAGTTCTGGGCGAGGAAGCGCTGGTCCTTGCGCAGGCCGCTGTAGTGGATCGCGCGGGCCACCAGGTCTTTGCCCGTGCCCGTCTCGCCCGTGATCAACACGGTCGCGTCGGTGCCGGCGACCTTCTCCATCACCTCGAACACCGCGTTCATGGCGGCGCTCGATCCGATGATCTGGTCGAAGGCGTAGCGACGCTCGACCTCGCGCCGCAGGACGATGTTCTCGGCGCGCAGCCGTTCGTTCGCCTGGGCCAGGGCCGCACTGAGCTGGGCGTTCTCGCCGGCGAGCTCGAAGCTCTCGAGCGCTCGCTTCACGTTCAGCCGGACCTCGTCGGGCTCCCAGGGCTTCGCGATGTAGCGGTAGATGCGGCCTTCGTTCACCGCGCGCGCGAGCGATCCGATGTCGGCGTAGCCGGTGAGCATCATGCGGATCGCGTGGGGTGCAGTCTCGATCGCGTGCTCGAGGAACTCGACGCCGCTCATGGTCGGCAGCACCTGATCCGTGATGATCAGCGAGATGTTCTCGCGCTCGAGAATCCCGAGACCTTCTTCGCCGGTCGCGGCGGTGAAGACCCGGTAGTCGGCGCCCAGCGTGAGTTCGAGCGACTCGAGGATCGCGGGCTCGTCATCGACGAGCAGGATGGCGTGGGGCTCGGCCGCCGTGCCGGCCGCTTCGATCCCCGCTGCACCGGTCGGAGCGGTGCCTACCGGGTCGTCGCCCGTCGTCGGGGCGGATCCGGAGGCGGCGTCCGGGGCCGTTGCCGGGGCCCCGGGATCCTCGGAGCCGGGCACCATGGGCCGACCTTAGCGAAGTTGGGCCACGAGACGGCTGTCGCCGCGGTGGCCCGGCGAACGCGGGCCCCGGCGCGCGGCACACACCACGCGCCGGAGCTGCGTTCTAGCGCCGTGCGCGCCGCTTTGCCGTCGTCTTCCGAGCGGTGGTGCGGCGAGCCGTCTTCTTCCGCGCGGTCTTGCGGGCCGTCTTCTTGCGCGCCGTCTTCCGCGTGGCCTTCTTGCGGGCGGTCTTCCGCGCCGTCTTCTTGCGAGCCGTCTTGCGCGCGGTCTTCTTGCGCGCCGTCTTCCGGGTCGCCTTCTTACGGGCGGTCTTCCGCTTCGCCGTCGACTTCTTGCGCGCCGTACGACGCGTCGCGGTGCGGCGGCGGGCGGCCGTCTTGCGGCGGGCCGTCGTCTTCCGACGCGTGCCCGAGCGCTTCATCTTCACCTTGGCGACGTTGCCCTTCTTGTCGATGAAGTAGAGGTAACCCTCTTCGCGCTCGATGCCGCACTTCACGACCTTCTGGGTGGTCTTGCCCTTCGGCACCTTGCCGCCGCCTCGGGCCATGCGAGCTCGGCTGACGTCGCCCTTCTTGTCGACGTAGTACAGCCAACCTTTGACGCGCTTGATCCCAGTCTTCTCAACAACCGTGGCCATCGGCCATCTCCTTCGTGTCGGGTGTGTCCCGTCGGGAGGGGGGATGGGCAATACGGAACTGGAGGATGGATTCGAACGTTTGGAACGAAATCGAACGGTGTTCGAGGTGCGTTCGGGCCGAAACCCGGGCGGAGACCAGAGGGGTCGAATCCCCCGCACCGTCGGAGAGTGTGGGTCTCGATTTTTCGGCTGTCAACGGGGTTTCAGGTATTTACCGTCGGAGTTGCGAGTCGCCACCGACGGTGGATTCGGGGGTCGGACGAGGCTCTCCGTCGGGGCTCCGACGGTGGCCCGTCGGAGCGGGGAAGTGGCCCGGTCCCGCCACCGTCGGTAGCGGCGGGGTACTGAGGCGGTTTCCCGACGCTGGGCCGCCTGCCGGCCGGCCCGGCCCGCGCAGCGTGGACGTCACAGGCCTCATTCGGGCCGGGTGCGCAGGGTGGAGCGAGGGGCCGCTGCCACCCCACGACCCCTGCCGAGCGTTGCTCGAAGCCCCCGGGGCTTGGCGCTAGCCTGTCGTCGCGCTGAACGACCGCTCCACCACGGGGATCCCAGACCGCATGAGCGAAGTTCTGCTCACCGGAGGCACCGGCTTCGTCGGGCGCCACGTCGTCCGGCCCCTGGTCGAACGGGGCTACCGCGTACTGCGGGTGCGCTCGGTGGCGACGGCTCCGGAGCCCTGTGAGGGCGTCGAGGAGCTTCGCTGCGACCTCCTGGACCCGAGCGCCCTGGAGGCGCTCTTCGGGGCGCACCGGCCGCAGCACTGGCTGCATCTGGCCTGGTACACCGAGCACGGTCGCTTCTGGGACGCACCCCAGAACCTGGACTGGCTGGCCGCCAGCGCGCGCGGGCTGCGCCACTTCGTCGCGCACGGCGGGCGCCGCGTCGTGATGGCGGGCACCTGCGCCGAATACGGCCCCGGTGACGCACCCTGCGACGAACACGCCACTCCCCTCACCCCGGGCAGCCTCTACGCCACGAGCAAGCGCGCGCTCTGCGACGTGCTTCGGGACTTCGCCGCCGCAGCGGGGCTTTCGGCCGCCTGGGGCCGCATCTTCCAGCCCTACGGCCCGGGCGAACCGGCCGGCCGGCTGCTGCCGTCGGTGATCGACGCGCTCCAGAAGGGCGAGCCGGTCCGCTGCACCCACGGGCGGCAGGTCCGCGACTGGATGTACGTGGAGGATGTCGCGGCGGCCTTCGCCGCCCTGCTCGACTCCGAGGTCGAGGGCGCGGTCAACATCGGGAGCGGTGTGCGCGCGAGCCTGCGCGAGGTGGTGGAGACCGTCGCGAAGCGCAGCGGCGTCGCGAACCCGACCCTCGAGTTCGGCGCGCTTCCCGCGCGGCCCGACGAGCCCCAGCTGCTCGTGGCCGCCACCGAACGCCTCACCCGCGAGGTCGGCTGGTCGGGGGCACGAGACCTCGCGGCCGGCCTCGACGCGACCCTGGACGCTTCGAAACTGACGCGCGGACCTCTCGCGCGCGCAGCCACCGGCTAGGAGACCCATGCCCGGCGACGATTTCGAGGAGCGCAACGCGCGGCTCACCGCGGAGATGGCGGCCGACGAGCGCCTCGGTGAACTCAGTCACGAGTGGATGGTGCGGAGCTCGCAGCACGAGTACTCGTACCACTTCACCTGGATGGGCCGGCCGATCATCCAGCTGCCCCAGGACATCGTCGCCATGCAGGAGATCCTGTGGCGGGTGCGCCCGGAGCTGGTGATCGAAACCGGCATCGCCCGGGGCGGATCGCTGGTGTTCCACGCCTCGATCCTGGAGCTGATCGGCGGAGAAGGGCGCGTACTCGGCATCGATGTCGACCTGCGCGACCACACCCGACGCGCCCTCGAAGAGCACCCGATGGCGAAGCGGATCGACGTGCTCGACGGCTCGTCGATCGACGAGGCCCTCGTCGAGCAGGTGCGGGAGCGGGCCCGAGGCCGTTCGCCGGTGCTCGTGATCCTCGATTCGAACCACACCCACGAACACGTCGCCCGCGAGCTCGAGCTCTACGCACCGCTGGTCACGGAGGGCAGCTACTGCGTGGTCTTCGATACCATCGTCGAGACGATGCCGGCCGACTTCTACCCGAACCGCCCGTGGGGCCCCGGGGACAACCCCTGGACCGCCGTCCAGGCCTTCCTCGCGGACCATCCGGAGTGGGTGGTCGACCAGCCCTTCGAGAACCGACTGCTCCTCACGATGGCGCCCGGCGGCTACCTGCGCCGCGTAGGCCGGAACGGAGAAAGCGGATGAGTGCCGGCGGCGACCCGAAGGTCGTGATCTTGTGCGGAGGGCTCGGGACGCGCCTGCGCGAAGAGACCGAGTACCGCCCGAAGCCGATGGTGACGATCGGCGACCGCCCGATTCTCTGGCACATCATGAAGGGCTTCAGCAGCCACGGCTTCCGCGACTTCGTGCTCTGCCTCGGATACAAGGGCGAGAAGATCAAAGAGTACTTCTACAACTACGACATCCTGAACACGAGCTTCACGATCGAGCTCGGCTCGAAGAAGCAGGTCGAGTTCCACTACGAGATCCCCGAGGCCGACTGGCGCGTCACCCTCGCCGACACCGGCGAGCACGCCATGACCGGCGCTCGCGTCCGTCGCGTCGCGAAGTACATCGAGGGCGACCGCTTCCTGCTGACCTACGGCGACGGTGTGTCGAACGTCGACGTGCGTCGCCTCCTCGAGTTCCACCGCGCCCACGGCAAGACCGCGACGGTGACGGGTGTGCACCCGCCGTCGCGCTTCGGCGAGCTGGTCGTCGACGACGCAGGGCGCGTGCTCGAGTTCGCGGAGAAGCCCCAGGCCCGGGGCAGTTACATCAACGGCGGCTTCTTCGTCTGCGAGCGCAGCTTCTTCGACTACCTCGAAGACGACGACAGCTGCGTGCTCGAGAACGAACCGCTCGAGCGGCTCGCCGCCGCGGGCGAGCTGATGACCTATCGCCACGACGGCTTCTGGGCCTGCATGGACACCTACCGCGACTTCTCGTACCTGAACGATCTGTGGTCGCGGGGGGAGGCCCCCTGGCGGGTCTGGGACCGCGCGCCCAGCGACCCGACCCCGCGCTGAGGCCGATGGGAACCCAGGGCGCCTTCGACGCCGCCTACGCGGGCCGCCGGGTCCTCGTGACGGGCGATACCGGTTTCAAGGGCACGTGGCTCTGGCAGTGGCTGGAGGCGCTGGGCGCCGAGGTCCACGGTCTCGCCCTGCCGCCGCCGACCCAGCCGAGTCTGTGGGAGCAGGCGTCCCTCGACGGCGCGGGGCGCCACCGCGAATGCGACGTGCGCGACCCGGACGCCGTCGCCGCGCGAATCGACGCGGTGCAGCCCGAGGCGATCTTCCACCTGGCCGCTCAGTCGATCGTGCGCGAGAGCTACGAGGCACCGCTTCCCACCTTCGCCACGAACGTGATGGGCGTCGCCCACGTCGTCGACGCGCTCCGCACGAACCCGCGGCCCTGCGCGCTGGTCATCGTCACCAGCGACAAGTGCTACGCCGGCGACCCCGGCACCCTCGGCCACGCCGAAGGCGACGCCCTGGGTGGCCGCGATCCGTACAGTGCGTCGAAGGGCGCCGCCGAGATCGTCACGGCCGCGTACCGGGAGTCCTTCTTCCCCGCCGACGAGCACGACCGCCACGGTGTGGGCATCGCGTCGGTGCGCTCGGGCAACGTGATCGGCCCGGGCGACTGGGCACGCGACCGCATCGTCCCCGACGCCATTCGCGCCCTGTCGGCCGGCGAGGCCGTGCCCGTGCGCAACCCCGGGGCGACGCGTCCCTGGCAGCACGTGCTCGAACCCCTCGCGGGCTACCTGTGGGTGGGAGCGCGCCTGCTCGGGGGGCGTCCCGCGGAAGCGTGTCAGGCCTGGAACTTCGGGCCGGCCCTCGAGGCCTGCCGGCCCGTCCGTGAGATCGTCGATGCGATCCTGAAGGCCTGGGGAGACGGACGCTGGGAGACCGCGGCCCCCGGTGGCCCGCCCGAGTCCCCGACCCTCGCGCTCGCGATCGACAAGGCGGCCGCCGAGCTCGACTGGCAGCCGGTGTGGGAACTCGGCGAAGCCATCGAGCGCACGGTGCACGGCTACCGCGCGCTCCTCGACGCGCCGAACCCCGACGCCGTACGCGCGCTGATGACCCGCGAGATCGAGGCCTACACGGCGCGCGCCGCCGACGCGGGTCGCAGCTGGGCGGCGGGGGCGGCGTGACCGACTGCGTCGCCATCGATCGCTGCCGGGTCTGCGACGCCGCGCCGCTGGAGACGGTGCTCGACCTCGGCGAGACGCCGCTCGCGAATCGGCTCCTGCGCGAGGATCAGCTCCGCGACCCGGAACCCCGCTATCCGCTCTGCTGCGTCTACTGCCCGGGCTGCAGCCTCTTGCAGATCCGTCACACCGTCGCGCCCGAGATCCTGTTCCGCGACTACGTCTACCAATCCTCGGTGAGCGACGCGGCCGTCGCGCACGCAGATGCCCACGTGCAGACGCTGATCGAACAGCACCGGCTCGGCGCCGGCAGTCGCATCATCGAGGTGGCCAGCAACGACGGCTACCTCCTGCAACACGCTCAGCGCGCCGGCGTTCCCGTGCTCGGCATCGAGCCTGCCCAGAACATCGCGAAGCTCGCCGAAGAACGCGGGATCCCGACGCGCGCCGAGTTCTTCGACCGCGCCTGCGGTGAGCGGCTGGTCGCCGAGGGCATCACCGCGAACGCGGTGCTGGGCAACAACGTGCTCGCCCACGTCCCGGACCCGCGCGGCTTCGTCGGGGGAGCGGCGGCGCTGCTCCGCGACGGGGGTGTCGTCGAGTTCGAGTTCCCCTACGTCGGCGACCTCGTCGAGAAGCTCGAGTTCGACACGATCTACCACGAGCACCTCTCCTACTTCAGCGCCCACGCCATCGAGGCGCTGTTCGCGGCCGAAGGACTGGTATTGACCGACGTCTCCCACTGGCCGATCCACGGCGGTTCCTTGCGTGTGACCGGGGCGCACCGCGCCGACCCGGCGGGACGCGCCCGCGTCGAAGCCCTGCTCGAACGCGAGCGCGAGTTCGGCATGGACCGCCGCGACTTCTACACCGACTTCGCGAAGCGCGTCGACCAGCTGCGCGACGACCTGCGCGCCCTGCTCGCCGAGCGCGTGGCGCGGGGCGAGCGCATCGTCGCCTACGGTGCGTCGGCGAAGGGCTCGACGTTGCTCAACTACTGCGGGATCGGGCGCGAGACCCTGGCCTACGTCGTCGACCGCAGCCCGGTGAAGCAGGGACTCTTCACGCCGGGGACCCATCTCCCGATCCACGGTCCCGAGCGTCTCGTCCAGGACCAGCCCCCGTGGACGCTCCTCCTCACCTGGAACTTCGCCGAGGAGATTGCGGCCCAGCAGACCGAGTACCGAAGCCGCGGCGGACGCTTCCTGGTTCCCGTGCCCGAGCCCGGCGTCCTCGAGGACGGCGCAGGGTGAGGTTCGTCGAGCTGTCCCTGCCCGGTGCCTTCCGGGTCGAGCTCGAGCCCATCGAAGACGACCGCGGATCCTTCGCACGCACCTTCTGCGCCGAGGAGTTCGCGGCGAAGGGGCTCTTCGACCGCATCGCCCAGTGCAACGTGTCCCACAACCGCAAGCGCGGGACGCTGCGCGGGCTCCACTACCAGCGCGAGCCACACGCCGAGGCGAAGCTCGTGAGCGTGACCCAGGGCGCCATCTTCGACGTGCTCGTGGATCTGCGACCCGAGTCGAAGACCCACCACCAGTGGATCTCCGTCGAGCTCGCCAGCGATCGCGCTGAAGCGCTCTACGTCCCGGCCGGGCTGGCCCATGGCTTCCTGACCCTCTCCGACGACGCGGTCGTCTTCTACCAGATGTCGACGCCGTACCAACCCGACGCGGCGGCCGGGTTGCGCTGGGACGACCCGGCGCTCGACATCACCTGGCCCTTCGCGCCCGAGGTGATCTCGGACCGCGACCGCGAACACCTGCTGCTCTGAAGGGCAGCGCGGGTCAGTGCCCGCGCGCCTGGAGCGCGTCGACCAAACTGTCGAGCACCTCGGCGGGGTCGATCGGGTCGAGCCCGAAGCCCGGCAGGAAGTCCGAGGCATCCAGGCTCGAATGACGCGGCGCCGCGCCCGGCGCGATCCCGCGCTCGGCCGCCGATACGCCGCGAACCCGCGCCGGGTCGACGCCCACGCGCGCAGCAACGTGTCGCGCCATCTCGAGGTACGACATCTCGCGTTCGGCCGACAGCTGGCGGATCCCGGAGACTCCGTCCTCGCACATGCGACACAGGGCCTGTGTGACATGCGCCAGCGCCACCGGCGCCGCCACCATGTCGTCGAAGGCCTCGATCTCCTCGCCGGCGGCGAGGGACCGGATCCAACCCGCGAAGAGCGCGTCGTCGGGCGCCAACACCTTCGTGAGACGCAGCACCGCGAGCTCGGGGTCGAGCGCCGCGAGGTGACGCTCGGCGTGCTGCTTCGAACGACCGTAGGGCGTCGGGGCACCGGTGGGATCGTCCGCCTTGCGCCGCGGCGTCTCACCGTCGAAGACCGCGTTCGTCGATACGAAGATCGTTCCCGCGCCCGCCTCGCGCAGGGCGCGGCAGATCACCCCCGGGCCGACCACGTTCACCGCCTCGGTGACGGCGAGATCCTCGGCGCAAGCCGGGTAGCTCGAGAGCGCCGCGCAGACGATGCCGACGTCGCAGTCCGGCAGTGCGACGGCACCCTCCCGCGCGACCGCGGCCAGATCCAGGAAGCGCGTGCCGTCGGGCGGAGCCGGGCGACGACTGGTGCGCCAGACCCGCCATCCGCGCGCCTCGAGGTCCGCGGCCAACGCGCGACCGACGCGACCGTCCCCGCCGACGACGAGGGCCGTGCGCAAGCCAGGGGCGCCAACCGGATCGACAGACTCCACGTGCTTCCTTCCGGTCCCGTCGCGCGTCGTGTCGTGGCCTCTGCTCCGCGACGACTAGAGCGGCCCGACCAACGCCTCGAAGCGATCCATGAAGTGATCGAAGGTGAACTCGGCGCGGTAGCGTTCGCGGCCCCGTGCGCCCAGCGCGTCCGCGCGATCCGGGTCGCGCCAGAGTGCGACGAGCGCCGCCGCCATCGCCTGTGGATCGAGGGCGTCGACGTTCACGCCGTTCACGTCGTCGAGTACGGTCTCCGCCGGCCCCCCCGTGTTGCCCGCCAGCACGGCTCGACCGTGGGCCATGGCGTGGACGGGCACCAGGCCGAAGGGCTCGTCGACCGAGGGGAAGAGCAGGAAGCGACAGCCGGCCACCAGCGCGTTGAGCTCGGCGTCGGAGCGCCAGCCCTCGAGCACGAGATGGTCGCCGAGTCGTGCGGCATCGATCACCGGCCCGTGTCGCTCCGCGTTCAGCCCGGTGATCCGCACGCGCAGGTCGGTCGCACCGAGTTCGTGCACGGCGATCCGCAGCGCTTCGAGTGCCCCCGCCACGTTCTTGTGAAACTCGTTGGCCGCGACCCAGGCGACGTAGGGCTTCGCCTCGGACGCCGGGACGGGCACGTACTCGGGTTCGGGCATGCCCAACGTGCAGGGCACGACGTCCCGGCCGTAGACCTCGGCCGCGACCTTCGCGGTGAAGACGCTGTTGCCGAGCACGCGATCGATCTGGCGGCCCGCTTCCAGATCCTGGGCGCGGTCGGTATCGACGCGCGCCCGGGCGTGGTCGCGACTCAGACGATCGCGGTCGGCGAAGCCCTCGGCCGCCCACGTGTAGCGATCGCGCTCCTCCATCGCGGCAGCGATGGTGGGCTGGGTCTGTTGCCAGTAGAAGCGCGCGCGGGGCTCCTCGCAGAACCAGACGACGCGGGTGTCGGGCAGGGACCGCAGGGCTTCGCGCGCCCAGACCTGTGCGGGGCTGTTGTGCGCGACGATCAGCCCGCAGTCCGGGCCGAGCAGCTGGGCCAGGCGGCGGCCGGGCAGCGCCTTGCGGACCCGGCGCGTCCGGAAGCGATCCCAGTAGCGCTCGGGCAGGGTGTGCAGGGTGATCCCGTCCCAGTCCCCGTCGTTCCAGCGCGCTGCAGAGAACTTCCGTGCGACCACGGTGACGCGATGGCCTCGACGGCGCAGCGCCTGAGCCATCCAGAGAACGACGTTCTCGGCGCCGCCGCGGTGGTCGAGCCGCGGATGAACGAGTCCGATGTGCATGCCCGGCGGATTATAGGAGTCGCTCCCGGCGCTCGCGCCTCGGCGGCCGGAAACCCGGCACGGCTGCCCGCGGGCCGAACGTCTAGAATCGCCGCATGCCGAGCTCCGAGCGCGCGCTGACCATCGGCCTGCCCGTGTACAACGGTGCGAAGGTCGTGGGTTCCGCGATCGAATCCCTGCTGGCCCAGACCCACGCGGATTTCACGCTCCGGATCTCGGACAACGCGTCGACCGACGACACGGAAGCCATCTGCCGCGACTACGCGCAGCGCCACGAGCGCATCGAGTACGTCCGGCAGCCCGAGAACCTCGGCGCGATGCCGAACTTCGGCTTCCTGCTGGCGAGTGCCACCACGCGCTACTTCATGTGGGCGGCCTGCGACGATCATTGGCAGCCCACCTTCGTCGCGCGGAACCTGGCCGCCCTCGAGGCGAGCGACCGTGGCGTCTGCAGCGTGTCGCGCGTCGCGTTCATGGAGGGTTCGCGGGTCGAACTCATCGGAGCCACGGCGCCGCTCGACGGCACGCCGGCCGAAAACCTCGTCCGCTACCTCGGCGCGCCGGAAACCAACTCGCGCTTCTATGGCATCCACCGCACCGAGGTCCTGCAACGCTGCTTTCGCGCCGACGACACCTACGTCGCCAGCGACTGGGTCGTGATGGCCCGCACGCTGCGCTTCGGCACCCACCTCGAGGTGCCCGAGCTGCTGATGCGCCGCGGTGTGCAGGGCGACTCCTCGAACGCGGTGCGTCTGGTGCTGTCGACGAATCCGTCGTGGCTGAGCCGCTGGTGGTTGCCGATGTGGCCGATGACCCGACGCGTCCTCGCCGAACACGGCGGCTACCTGCTGCGCGAGGACCCCGCGAAGCTGCGCGCGCTCGTCGCCGTGCTGTGGTCCGAGAACCGACGCTGGACGCGCGGACACCGGCGCTCGCTGCGGCATCGCCGGCGCGCCGAGCGCAAGCGCAAGGCGTGAAGGGCGCGCGCTACTTCCAGGCCTGGACGACGAGCCGGTAGTTGCGCGGTGTGCGCCCGCGCTTGCGCCGACGCCAGCTCCACAGCGAGCGGTCCTTCGGCACCTTCGTCGTCGCTTGCACGCGCGAGAATCCCGCGGCCCGGCACATGTCCGAGAGGCAGCGCAGGGTCGGGACCCACCAGTTGGTGGGGTCGTCGTTCAGCTCGTTGAACGGATGGAAGAGCGCCATGCTGGCGTCGGGGAAGCCCGGGATCCGCGTGGCTTCGGTCTCGATGATCGCGACCTCGCGGGTCACCTGGGCCAGGCGCTGCAGGGCCAGGAAGGGATGCTCCATGTGGTAGAGCACGCCGAGGTAGAGAACGACGTCGAAGCTGCCGAGGGCCGCGAGGTCCGTGTCCATGAAGTCGGCGACGACTGAGTTCACCTTGCTGCCGCGCAGTTCGGCCGCGGTGTCGAAACCCGCCTTCCCCGGCAGCCGATCGGGCTGCCACACCGGCAGCTCCTCGGGAGGCTGGATGCGCTCCCCGGCGGCGATGCGCTCGTCGCGGTACGCGCTGTAGGCGGGGATGTCCATGCTCCAGACGTGGTGGTCGAGCGCGACCACCTCGGCCGCACCCAGCCGCTCGCAGGAGAACGAGAAGAACCCGTCCCAGGCACCGATGTCGAGGACCCGCTTGCCCTGGAGATCGGGCAGCTGGAGGTTCGCGAGCTCGGCGTCGAGCAGCTCGGGAGTCTTGTTCCCGGGCGTATGGATGCCCTGCCCGACCTCGACGCTGTGCCACCAGAGCGGCACTGCGTCCACGCGCTCGCGAATCGTCTTCGGATCCAGGCCGTCGCTCATGGGCGGACGATAGCCGACCTCGTGCCGGGCCTCTCCGGCGCGCTGGGGCCTGGGCCTGCCGTCGCGAGCCCGCTCAGGAAGACGCCGTGCGGTGTTCGGCGACCTTCGCTTCCAGGGCGTCGACGATCTTCGACTCGAGGCGGCGGTTCTCGAGGGCATTCACTTCCTGAACGCCCGTCGGACTCGTGACGTTGATCTCGGTGAGCTTGCCGCCGATGACGTCGATGCCGACGAAGAAGAGTCCGTCGCGCTGCAACCACGGGCGGATGCGATCCAGGATGCGGCGGTCGTCGTCGTCGAGCTCGGCGAGCGCGGCAGAGCCACCCACGTGGAAGTTCGCACGCGTCTCGCCCTGGGCCGGCACCCGCAGCACCGCGCCGAGCGGCTCGCCGTCCACCAGCAAGATGCGCTTGTCGCCGGTCCGCACCGCCGGCAGGTAGGCCTGCGCCATCACCGGGTTGGTCTCGAAGCGGGTCGACTGCTCGAGGATCGAGTTGAGGTTCTTGTCCTCGCGGTGCACGTGGAAGATCCCCTCGCCGCCGCGTCCGTCGAGAGGCTTCACGATCATCTCGCCCCCCAGCTTGTCCAGGAAGGCCAGCAGTCGGCCGATCGACTTCGTCACCTGGGTCGGGGGCATCAGGTCCGGGAAGTTCAGCGCGTAGAGCTTCTCGTTCGAGGCGAGGATGCCGGCGGGCCGGTTCAGCACCAGCGCACGCTGGCAGAGCGTGAGGATCTGGGTGGCCGTAACGTAGGCGGAATCGACGGGCGGATCCTTGCGCTGCAGGACCAGGTCGACTTCGGCGTCGAAGACCATCGATACGGAGGGCCCGAGGTCTGCGTGGCGGCCCTCCTCACGGCGGAGCGTGACGGGGGACACATTCGCGACCACGCCCTCGTCGCCCACGGCCAGATCGCCCGGGTCGCAGTAGAGCACCCGGTGCCCCCTGCGCTGGGCTTCCAGCATGAGTACGAAGGTGGTGTCGCCCTGGATATCGATGGATTCCACGGGATCCATCACGAACACGATCGTCAGCTGCGGGGTCTGTGCGTTCATCTCGAAAGGGAAACCATCGTGGCCCGGGGGGGCCGGGTTGTCTGGGAGGTCATCGGTTCAGTCCATCCCCGTTCCGGCCGATTCGGTAGCGCAGGGGGAAGGGCCTCGGCTACGGTAGGATTTCCTGAGGAGTAACGATGACTTCCAACAGGTCCCGGCCCGCGCGCCCGAGGCGTTGGGGACGCCTCCTCGCGGTCATGGCCGGATTGTTCGTGCTCGGGGGCCTGGCCGGCAGCGTAGCCTTCTACTTCGCGTTCCTGGCCGACCTCCCGGATCCGCGCTCGATCGCCGACTACGAGCCGAAGCTCGCGAGCACGGTGTACAGCACGGACGGCGAGCCGATCGGCGAGTTCTTCAAGGAGCGGCGACGCCTCGTCGAGTACGAGGAGATTCCCAAGCACGTCGTCGACGCCTTCGTCGCGGCCGAAGATGCGGACTTCTTCGAGCACCAGGGAATCGACTTCCGAGGCATCCTGCGCGCCGCCTGGCGCAACTTCCAGGCCGGTGGGACCGTCGAGGGCGCCAGCACCATCACCCAGCAGATGGTGAAGAGCCTGCTGCTCACGCCCGAGCGCAGCTATCGCCGGAAGGTGCGCGAGATGATCCTCGCCCGCCGGATCGAGCAGCGCTTCACGAAGCAGGAGATCCTGTACCTCTATCTCAATCAGATCTACTTCGGGAACGGTGCCTACGGCATCGGCGAGGCCGCGCGCAGCTATTTCGACAAGGACGTCTCGGAGCTGACGATCTCCGAGGGCGCCCAGCTGGCGGGCCTGCCCAAGGCGCCTTCTCGCTACTCGCCCTTCCGCAATCCCGACCTCGCCGAGCGCCGCCGGCTCTATGCGTTGGGTCGGATGCAGAAGGAAGGGATGATCACCGCGGCCCAGCACACCGAATTCTCGTCCAAGCGACCCGATTTCATCGACGGCTCGAAGGTCGAGGCCTTCGACACCGCGGCCTACTTCACCGAAGAGGTGCGGCGCTTCCTCTTCGATCACCTGGGTGGCACTGCAGTGCTCGAAGGCGGGCTGCAGATCGAGACCACCCTCGATCTCGGGAATCAGGCGGCGGCGGTCGCGGCGGTCCAGAAGGGCCTCGAGGCGCTCGATCAGCGCAACGGCTACCGCGGCGCGCTGCGCAAGGTGGAGCCCGACGCGATCGAGGACGAGCTACCGAAGCTCGCGAAGGAGAACGGGCTCGTCCGCCGCGAAGAGGCGAAGGCGCGTCCCGACGAGTTCCCGGGCTTCGAAGAACTCGCCGAGGCGGAGATCGAGGCCGGCGTCGAGTACGACCCCCTCGCGGTGCTCGCCGAGCGCCAGTACTGGCTCGGCGTCGTTACCAAGGTGGACGGCAAGGAGAAGCGCGCCACCGTCGCCCTCGGCGCCGACGTCGAGGGGAGCGTCTTCCTCTCCGACGTCGACTGGGCGCGTCCGATGAACCCGGACATTCGCCCCTACAAGATGAGGAAGATCGAGAAGATCCTGTCGGTCGGAGACATCGCCCGCTTCGAGCGCGCGCCCACCGACAAGGCTCTCGACGGCGTCGAAGGGGCCGAGCTGCGGCTGAACCTCTACCAGGAGCCGAACGTCCAGGGCGCGCTGATCTCGATCGACGTGGACAGCAACGACATCCTCGCGATCGTCGGCGGCTACGACTTCGCGCGCAGTCAGTTCAACCGCGCCACCCAGAGCCGTCGGCAGCCGGGCTCGGCGTTCAAGCCGCTGGTGTACGGCGCGGCCCTGTCGATGAGCGACGGCAGCGGTCGACCGCGCTACACGCCGGCCTCGATCATCCACGACCGTCCGAAGGTGTATCGCGACCGTCGTTCGGGCTTCGTCTGGAAGCCGAAGAACTACGGCCGCGAGTTCTACGGCCCGATCACGCTGCGTACCGCGCTCGCGAAGTCGGTGAACAACGCCGCCGTGCACCTCTGCGATCAGGTCGGCGTGGGCAACGTGATCCGCTACGCGGAGAAGATGGGCATCCACTCGCCGCTCGAGGCCTCGCTGGGCATCGCCCTGGGCACGAGCGGCGTGTCCCTGCTGGAGCTCACCCGTAGCTACGCGGTGTTCCCGAACGGCGGGATGCGCGTGGTGCCGCGCTTCCTGCGTCGGGTGCTCGACCGCGAGGGCAACGTGCTGCTCGATAACGTGCCCCTCGGCGATCCGCTCCTCGAAGAGACCGAGGACGTCGCGGCCGGCCAGCCCGGTGACGCGAACGGCGACGGGTCCGAGGCCGGCTTCGACACGAACGGTGCCGCCGACCCGATCGACGAGGATCGGCTGCTGCCCGCCTCCCAGGCCTACCTGATGGCGGACATGCTGCGCGCCGTCGTCATCGAAGGCACCGGTCAGCGCGCCCGCGCCCTCGGCCGACCGCTCGGCGGCAAGACCGGCACGACCAACGACCAGGCCGACGCCTGGTTCGTCGGCTTCTCGCCCGAGATCGCCACCGGCGTCTGGGTCGGCTTCGACGAGACGCGCTTCCTCGGCGCCGGCGAGACCGGCTCCCGCGCGGCGCTGCCGGTCTGGACCGACTACATGCGTGACGCCCTGCAGAAGCTGCCGAAGCGCGACTTCGAGGTGCCTCGCGAGAGTGGCATCGTGTGGGCGCGGATCGATCGCCAGACCGGTCTGTTGGCCACGCGCGAGACCGAACGGGTGGTGTTCCAGCCCTTCATCGCCGGGACCGAGCCCACCCGCACCGCCGCCGCCGCGCAGCAGCAGAACCGCGCACGGCAGGACCTGCGCGAGGACAGCTTCGGTTCCGACGCCTTCCCGATGACGGAACCCGACGCGTTCTAGTGCCGGCTTCCCTCCGTGCGTTCGACCGACTCCCCGCCCGGGGAGCCTCCGCCGGCTGCGACCGCACGAGCGCCTGAGCCATGCGGGGAACACCGGAAGAAGCGTTGCTGCGGAGCAACGAGGCCTTCTACGAGGCCTTTGCCACGCGCAACATGGAGGCGATGGACGAACTCTGGGCCCACGCGACGCCCGTCGCATGCGTGCACCCGGGATGGCCGCCGCTCCACGGGCGCGCGGAGGTGATGTCGAGCTGGCGCTCGATCCTGCTCGACGGCGACGCACCCGAGATCACCTGCGAGAACGCCCAGGCGGTGCTGCTTGGCTCCGTCGGTTTCGTCACCTGCTACGAGCGCATCGGTGACGACCGCCTCGCCGCGACCAACGTCTTCTCCCTGGAGGACGGCGTCTGGCAGCTGGTGCTCCACCAGGCCGGCGGCATCGCGCCGGAAGCGGCGGCGCCCCCGGACCAGCCCCTCAACTGACGCCGACGTTCAATCCGAGTCCGGCTCACCGCCGAGCCAGGCCAGCGCATCGCGGCTGATCCGTGCGAGCCCCTCGCCGAAGAAGTGGTCGGCGCCGGGGACCACGGACAGGCGACGATGGGCCTCGTCTCCGAAGTGGGCCTCGACCTCCGGGAGCGGGGCGAACGCGTCTTCGCTGCCGACGATCGCGAGGGCGGGCCCGCGAAACGAAGCGAGCGCTTCGACGTCGAGCATTGCTGGGGGGGGCGCCACCAGGAGCAGCTTGCGCACGCGCGGGTTGCGCGCGGCGACCCGCACCGCCGTCGCGGCGCCGAACGAGTAGCCCGCCGCGATGAGCGGTCCCTCGACGGTCTCGGCGAGGTAGTCGACGCTCGCCTGGTAGTCGGCGTCCGCGTCCCCCGCGTCGCCGCTGGGCGCACCGCCGCTGGCCCCGACCCCGCGCCAGTTGAAGCGCGCGGTGGCGTAGCCGGCGCGCTTGCAGGCCCAGGTCAGCTCGGTCACCACCGGCGAATCCATGCTGCCGCCGTAGAGCGGGTGGGGGGGTGCCAGCACCGCGCCCCCACAGTCGGGCCCCTGGCCTCGGATGAAGATGCCCTCGAGCACCCAGTCGACCGCGGGGAGCGCGATCGTGATCATCTTGTCTTCCTGTCGCGTCACGCCGCAGACGTTACCCTGCCGCGCGTGTCTCGACCGCCCGACGACGATGGCCAGCCGCTACGGGGCTTCCGAGTGCAGGTCTCCGAGGAGGAGTTCGTCCTGCCGAACGGGCGCACGATGCTCCTCGACGTCGTCCGACACCCGGGCGCGTCGGCGGTCGTGCCCTTCGTCTCCGACGACGAAGTGCTCTTGATCCGCCAGTACCGCCACGCCGCGGGCGGCACGATCTACGAGGTCCCGGCGGGCAAGCTCGACGCGGGCGAAGCCCCCGACCTGTGCGCGGGACGTGAGCTCGAAGAGGAAGCGGGCTGCCGCGCCGGACGCCTCGAGCGCCTCGGCCAGATCTGGACCACGCCGGGATTCACCGACGAGGTGATCCACCTCTTCGCCGCCTTCGATCTCACGCGCGTACCGCCGCGCCCCGAGGACGACGAAATCATCGAGACCGAGGTCGTGCCCCTCAGCCAGGCGATCGCCTGGATCTGGGACGGGACCCTCACCGACGCCAAGAGCGCGATGGCCCTGCTCCACGCCGCGCACCGCGTGGGACGACTCGGGTGAAGCTGGGCGTCGTCTTCGGCTGGCACTGCCTCGCCTGGGAAGACCTGCTCGCCCTGGTCATGCGGGCCGAAGCGCTCGGCTACGCGGCCGCCTACCACGACGGAGACATCACCCAGCTCGGCCAGCGCCAGGACACCGAGGTGCTCGACGGTTGGACGGTCACCACGTCGCTCGTCGCGCGCACCGAGCGCATCGGTGTGGGCTCGATCCGGCTGGTCCAACACTGGAACGCGGCGCGGCTCGCCCAGGCGGCCGCGACCCTCGAGCGGATCGCGCCCGGACGACTCCAATTCTTCGCCTCGATCGGGGATCGGCCCGAAGACCCCGCCTGGGGCATCCCGCGGCTCTCGCCCGCAGAGCGCATCGCGTTCCTCGACGAGACCCTGGGCGCCGTGCGCGCCCTCTGGCGCGGCGAGGCGGTCGAATGCGACGGCGCATACGTCCGGCTCGACCGCGCGCGGGTACGCCCGGTGCTGGGTGCTGGGGCGCCGGCCATCGAACTCGGTGCCAAGGGTCCGAAGCTCCTCGAGCTGGTGGCCCGTCATGCGGACATCTGGAACGTCAACTGGCCGCCGATCCCGGATCGGGTCGCGGCTTCGGCCGACACCCTGGCGGCCGCCTGCGGCCGCGCGGGACGCGACCCCGACGCGATTCGGCGTCGGATGTGGGTCTTCGCGCGCGCCCAGCGGCTCGGCAGCGCCGAGGCCCTTGCCGAGTTCCGGCGTTGGAACCCCTGGTTCGCCCATCTGCCGGACGCCGAGGTGACGCCCTCCCTGGTCACCGGCACGCCGGCCGAATGCGCGGATCAATTGCGGCACTGGGGCTCCCAGCTAAGGCTGGAGATGGCCGTGGTCGATCTTTCGGGTCTGGACGCCGGAGCGGCCCGGGAGACCCTGGAGGCGTTCCCAGGGGGAACGATTCGTTGACGCTCGGCGCGGCCGTGCCGTAACCTCAAGTGGACCGCGGGATTCGCGCCCTTCCCGCCCGCCCAGGACCATCACCGCATCCGAGCTCCCGGCAACGGGCGCGTGTTCGCATAGGCTCCGGGGCACGGAAGAAGGGAATCGAGTGTACGGCGGCGGTCGGAATCAACCCGGAGGCGCGGGCCTGGGCTTTGGCCCGGCGTTCACGCCGCCCATCGTCAAGCAGCTGCTCATCACGCTGGCTGCGGCGTTCGTTGCACAGGGCCTCGTGCAACAGGTCCGCGACTACCTGCCGGTCGTTCCCGTCGACGTGTGGCAACGCGGGTACCTGTGGCAGCCCTTCTCGTACATGTGGCTCCACGGTGGTCTCGGCCACATCGTGATGAACTGTTTCGTGCTGTGGATGTTCGGCTCCCCGCTGGCGATGGCGTGGGGGCCGAAGCGTTTCTTGCGCTTCTACTTGATCTGCGGTGTCGGCGCGGGCGTCATCATCGCGACGCTGCCGTTCCTGCTCTACGGCTTCGGCTTGGGGGCGGGTTTCTCGCTCAACATCCCGACCGTGGGTGCCTCTGGCGCGATCTACGGCGTGATCCTCGCCTACTCGCTCACCTGGCCCGATCGCACGATCATGCTGATCTTCCCGCCCGTGGCCTTCAAGGCCATCTGGCTCATCCCCGCCATGTTCTTCATGACGCTCGTGTTCGGCGGGGGCAACGTCAGTCACGTCGGCCACCTCGGGGGGGTGCTGGTCGGGTGGCTGTACCTGCGGCAGACCGGCGACGCGGGCTCGGTGTTCTCACTCGAGCAATTGAAGTACCGCTGGCGGCGCTACCGCATGCGTCAGAAGCTGCGCGCCGTGCAGTACGAAGAATGGGAGTCGAAGCGGCGCGATCAGGACCGCCGCTACCACTAGCCGGTGGAACCCCCCTATGAGCTGGCGACGAGACACCTCGGAAAAGACCTCGGAAGGTCGCGGCATTACCGGCTTCCTGCGCAGCCTCCTATCGGAGATGCCGTGGAGTGAGAAGGCCGAGGCCGAGGAGAAGCACCAGTTCGCCACGCCGTCGGGCCAGGTGCTGCGCGTCCACAACTCGAATGGGCGTACCCGCATCACCGGCGAAGAGCGAGACGACATCGAGGTCGTCGCATTCAAGACGGGCCGGGCCGAGTCGGCGGACGCCGCCCAGCAGCTGGTGCAGGACATTCACATCGACTTCCAGGAGACCGGCGGCCGCCTCGACCTCGATGTCGAGGTACCCCGCAAGTGGAACCGGCGCGGCGCTGCCAATCTCTGCATCAAGCTGCCGCGCGAGATGGAAGTGTGGGTCGCCGCCGCGAATGGCCGCGTCGAGGTCGAGGGAATCCGCGGCCTCGTGCGGGCGAAGTCGACGAACGGCGCCGCAAAGGTGTGTGACGTGATCGGCGACGTCGAGGTTGCCACCACCAACGCGAAGGTCTCCTGCACCTGCACCTGCGGTCGGCTGCTGGCGCGCTCGAGCAATGGCAAGATCGAGATCGACCAGCACCGCGGCTCGGTCGACGCCTCCACCAGCAACGGGCTGATTCGTGCCTCGCTCGAGGACGTCGGCGCCGACGGCGTGCAGCTGGCCACGAGCAACGGACGCATCGTCCTCGACCTGCCCGAGGTCGTGGACGTCGACGTGGACATCCGCGTCGACAACGGCGTGATCCGCAGCGATCGCGAGGTGCTCGCGAAGGGTCGTGAGACGATCGGGCGCCTGCTCGGCCGCCTGGGCGCCGGCGGCAAGCTCGTGAAGCTCCGCACCTCGAACGGTTCGGTCTCGCTCCGCTAGCGCCCGCGACGGCGCCCAGTCGCCTGCGCTCGACGCTAGGCCTCGAGCGAACGCCCCAACGTCACGTCGCCCTCGATCGTGGTGCGATTGATGACGCGTCGCACGCCCGGCCGCGTGCCCCGGGTGCAGTGCATCGCGCGCCAGTTGTCCCAGAGCACCATGTCCCCGGGCCGCCAGTCGTGGAAGTAGTGGAAGTCGGGCCGGCGGGTGTGCTCGACCAGCTCGTGGAGCAGCGCATCCGCTTCGTCGTTCGTGAGCCCGGCTCGCTCGGGCTCTGCGATGCGATGCAGGAACTGCTCGACCACCTCGAGCACGGGCACCTTCGTCACCGGGTGGGTGACCACGATCGGATAAGCCGCGTCGGGGAACTCGGGGTAGCCCATGTCGGAGGGCTTCTTCGGGCTGCCCGGCCCGGGCTCGTAGCCATCGAGGTCCACGAAACGCATCTGGCGTCGCTGCACCGTGAATCGATACACGACCTCGAGCCCCGCGATGCGTTGCTTCGTCGCTTCGGGCAGGGCGGCGTAGGCCTTCCCCAGATCGCCGAAACCGGTCTGGCCATCCTCGTCCGCGACTTCGACGGCACGCAACACGGCGCCCCGGTTCGGACGGCCCGTGTAGTGGAGGTCCATGTGCCAATCGAGACGACCCACGATCTCCTGGCCGTGGTAGAAGGCGGTCTGGAAACGATCGGCCGGTCCGCCGTTCACGAGCTCGAAGAGCTCGGGGTGCTCCGACGAGATATTCGTCTCGAGGGGGTGGCGCTCGAGGGGGCCGAAGATCCGGCTGAACTCGATCTGGGCGCGGGCATCGATCGTCTGGTCGCGGAAGACCAGGATCGCGTGTTCGTCCCAGAGCCCGCGAAGCTCGGCCTGCACCGCCTCGGAGGCGGGGGCGCTCACGTCGAAGCCTTGAACTTCCACGCCGACGTTTTCGAGGGCTCGTGTTTCGAGGGGCATGTCGTCTCCCTGTGTCCGGACGCCTCGGGGCGGTCGCAACCGCATCCACGCACGCCGGTTGCGACCGAGGGTTCGGTGCCGGGAGAACGTGCGCGGCTTCGACGCCGCGCGCCAGCTCAGTCGCCGATCTTCCGGCGGAGCTCCTCGCCCGTCGCGCTCTCGAGCACGATCGCCGCAGGT
Source organism: Myxococcota bacterium (assembly GCA_039030075.1). Taxonomy (NCBI): domain Bacteria; kingdom Pseudomonadati; phylum Myxococcota; species Myxococcota bacterium. Next base: position 290,637 of record JBCCEW010000003.1, read on the forward strand.
TCGATCTGCTTGACGATCAACTCGCCGAGCACGTCGCCTTCGACCAGCCGACGCGACTCGCTCTCGCCCTCGAGCAGGAGCCAGGCCACGCGGCGATCGGCGGCCGGGTGCCAGTGGGTGCGCTCGACCCGAAAGGCGGGCGCGGACGCAGCCGGCGCCTCGGGCGGAGGCGGCGGAGGGACTTCCGCGCGCGGAGCCGGCGGAGCCGTTTTCGCGGCCGGCTCCTTCGTCTTCGGCGGCGGCGCGGGCTTGTAGGGGTGGGGCCCAGCGTCCGCACGCTGCGACGGTGCGGGCTCTTTCGCAACCGGCTCGGGTGCGGCGGGCTTCGGCTCGGGCGGAGCGGCGCGCGGAGCCGGTGGCGTGGGTTCGGGTGCGGGTGCCTTCGCGACGCGGATCGGCTCGGGCGGAGGCGCGGGTGCTTCACGAACCGGCGGCCCCTCGGCGGGCGGCGCCGGCACCGCCGCCGCGGCGCGATCGGCGGCGGCCTGCCGCGCGCGGCGCGCCGCAGACGACGACGTGACGGGCCGCTCGGAGCCGGGCTTCGGCGTGTCGCTCGGAGCGATCGGGTTCGCGTCCGCGATGCGCGGCGCCGGGGTGGGGCGCGCGAGCACCTCGACTTCGGAGGCGAAGGCCTTCTCGGGCGGTCCGGTCGGCGGGTCGATCGCCGGCGGCGGAGAAAGCTGCTCCGAGGGAATCGGCGGAAGCGGAGGCGGACGCACGTCGGCGGGAGGCGGAGCGGGCGCTTCGCCCGGAGGGGCTGCAGCCGCCACCGTCGGTGGCGTCGTCCCGCCATCGGCTTCGCCGGAACTCATCCACCAGAACACGCCGGCGCCGGCGCTCAACCCGAGCAGCAGCGCCAGGACGGCAGCGCCCCAAGGCGTGCCGGAATCCCTGGAGGGCGGCGGGGTCGGGCCGGCGATCTCTTCGCGGAGCGGACGCCCCTCATGGGTGGCCGCCTTCTCTTCTTCGAGACGACGCAGGGCCTTGAGGATGGTGCTCACTCGGACCTCTTCCCGGTGAACCTCCGCCAGCCAGAGCGCTGGCGGGCACGCCGCCGGTCGCGAGCCGACAGGATCTCGCGCGCCGCCCGTCCGACGTGGGCGCGCTCCACCTGTTGGGACCCTTCAGCATAGCCTGCGAGCAAAGCGCGGTCTGCGAGCAGGTTGACCAGCCGCGGGACCCCGCGCGAACGCCGGCGAAGCTCGCGCAACGCCCCGGCGCTGAACACCTTTCCGTTGCGGCCCGACGCCACCTTGAGACGGTGCAGCACGTACTCGGCCGCCTCCTGGGACGACAGCGGCGCCAGCTGCCAGCGTACCCCGATGCGTTGTCGAAGCTGGCGCAGCTCGGGCCGATCGAGCATCGCGTCGAGTTCGGGCTGACCGAAGAGCACGATCTGCAACAGCTTCTCGGTCGAGGTCTCCAGGTTCGAGAGCATGCGCAGCTCTTCGAGGGTCGACACGGGCAGGTTCTGCGCCTCGTCGACGATCAACAGGACGCGACGTCGCTCGCGGCTCGCGTCGAGGAGGAACCGGTTCAGCCGATCGAGCAGTTCGGCGCGCGAGCCTTCGGTGGGAAGCGCCAGCTCGCGGTGAATCGCTTGCAAGAGCTCGAGTCGCGAGAGCTGGGGGTTGAACAGGTAGGCGATCTCGGCGTTCGGTCCGAGACGCTCGAGCAGCGTCCGACACAGGGTCGTCTTGCCCGTGCCGACCTCGCCCGTCACGGCGATGAAGCCCTCGCCCTGCTCGATGCCATAGAGCAGGTGCGCCAGGGCTTCCCGATGCGACGACGAGAGGAACAGGTACCGCGGGTCGGGCGTGAGCGAGAAGGGCTTCTCGCGGAGACCGAAGTGGCGCGTGTACATCAGCACCACTCCCGCTGGCTGGGTGCCGGGAATCGGACGCGGGCGTGCGGCTGCGGGCGAACGCGTTGGATGCGTCCGTCCGCGGCAGCGAAGGCGTCGACCTCCCTAGAGGTTGACGCGGGTCTTCGCCTGGGTGTCGCCGTCGCGCAATGCGGGTTCGGTCGCCTTGTCTTCGTCAGCACGGCTCATCGTGCGCAGAGCGCGCTGGGTCCGGGCGATCGCAGCGCGCTGCACGCGCAGCTCCTCACTCTGGGCGGCTACCTGGCGCTCGAGCTTCTCGCGCGCCTCATTCGCTTCTTCGAGCTTCGCTTCCATCGCCTGCATGCGGCGCTCGAACTCCTGGAACATGCGGGACATGTCGGCATCCGGCGCGGCCGAGCCACCCATCACCGGGGGCGGCGTCGTCGGGGACGGAGCCATCGTCGGGTCGGCGGGCAGATCCATGTCTTGGTTCATCATCGGGGCATCTCCCAGGGAGGAATCATCTGCGGCGGCATCCATGTCGCCGAACAGGGAATCGGTTTCTTCGACCGTGGGTTCCGCGCTCGGGGCGGACATGTCCACGGCAGGCGGCGCCTCACGGAGCGCCGGGGCTTCGGGTTCGACCACCGGCGGCGCGATCGGCTCGGCGACCGGCTCCGGCGTGGCTTCCGCCGGCTCGAAGGGAGCCGGGGCATCGAAGAGATCATCACTGGCAGCCGCGAGGGGCGCGGTGTCGGCCACCGGCTCGGGCTCGGGCATCGTGAACGGCTCGGGCGTCTCGGTCGCGGCGGGAGCGACGGGCTCCGGCATCGGCTCGCCCATCGAGAAGCCGTCGGTCGGGATCCGACCCATGTCTTCGCTGGCCGCGTCGGTGTCGCCGAAGGCATCGGAGATCGCGGTGACGTCCGAGTCGTTGGGCAACGCGCGGCGTCGGCGTGCCATCAGGAATCCACCCACGCCCAGGGTCACCAGCACACCGGCGATGACGGCCATCGCGGTCGGGCTGCTCAGGCGCTCGGCCCAGCTCGGCTCGGCCGGCGCGGCGGGCATCTCGGCGTGTCGCGGCGTCGTCGACGCCGGCTTCGGAGCGGGCGTCTTCGCCACCGGCTTCGCAACGGGAGCGGTCGGCGTGATCTCCGGGTGACCGGGGATCGTGTTCATCTCGGGAGCCGGCTGCTTCGTGGTGCGCGGATCGGTCGGCTTGGCGGCGGTCGGCGTTTCGGCCTTGGCCACCGCCTTGGGCTTGGCTTCCGGCGCAGGCGTCTTCGCGACGGGTGCGACCGGGGTCTTCACGGGTTCGGGCTTCGGCTCGGGCTTCGCCTGCGGCGTGGTCTTCGCCACGGGGGCGACGGGCTTGGGCTCGGGCTGCTTCGCGAGCGGCGGCTTCGGCGCAGGCTTTGCGGCCGGCTTCGCAGCGGGCTTCGGCTTCGGCGTCTCGGCCTTGGCGGTCGGCTTCGGCGCGGGCTTCGCGGTCGGCTTGGGCGCCGGCTTCGGCGTCGCCTTCGCGGTCTGCTTCGGTGCGGCCTTCGGCTTCGGGGCCGGCTTCTTCGCGACGGGCTTCGGCTTCGGCTTCGCCGCGGGCGTCGCCACCGGCTCCGGCCGCATCAGGTCGAGGACGATCCGCGGCGGGTTCGCCAGGATCATCTCCTGCAGGCGCAGGTTCGACTTGTGGAGATCGATCTCGGCGACGGCGCGCGAGCCCGCCTGGAGCTTCATCCGCTTGACGTCGCCGCTGACGGGCACCTCGCGGGCAGCGGAGGCCGCTTCGACGGTGACGCGCAGCGCCGGCGTCGTGCCGGAGACCTTCTCGACGCGGTAGCCGGCGGCTCGGTCGAGCTCGAAGACGATGCGCGTGAACTTCGCGTGCTCACCCACCCGCACGCGCATCACCTGGGCCGCGAAGGCCGGGAGCGCGGTGGCCACGACGATCCCGACGACGAGCAGCGCCGCGAAGCGGCTGCGCAGGATCTGGGTGGTGAGACGAATCATGGTCCGGGTGGGACTCCTGAGACGAGGGAACTCATCCCTCTGCGTGCAGCGTATCGGCAACCAGCCAGCAGCGCTTGACCGGGTTTCTGGGCCGCCTCCGCATTTTCGCGGCCTTTCGCCGAGGGGGTTTTGCCCCGAGACGAGCGGAGGAGACGTACTGGGTGAGCGCAGGGGACGGGCACGGCGCTTTGCCCCTTAAGGATAGGAACGCCGAGCGTCCTCAGGCCGGCGGATGCAGCAGCGCCCCGATCTGATCGAGTGCCTCGGCGATGCGCGGCCCGTACCAGGACACGAGCGTCCCATCCAGGCAGTGGATGCGACCCTCCTGCGCCGCCGGGATGTCGAGCCGGGCGAGCTCGCTGGCATCGGCCAACCCGAAGGCGTACGGCTCATCGGGCAGAAGGATCACCTCGGGTTGGCTCGCGACGATCTCCGACTCTTCGACGATCGGGTAGCGGCGCTCGGTCCTTGCCGCGAAGACGTTCACACCGCCGCAGACCCCGAGCAGATCGTCGGCGTACGTGTCGCTGCCGACCGCCATCCACGGACGCTTCCAGATCGGACAGAACACGCGCGTGGGATTTGGCACCTGCAGGGCGCGCCGCGCCTGGAAGGCGTCTCGCACCCGGGCGAGTACCGTGTTCCCCGAAGCCTCGGGCGCGCCCAACCCCGCGATCTCCTCGAGGAGCCCGATCGCCTGCTCCACTGTGCGCGGGTAGGTCACCCAGACGGGAAGCCCCGCTTCCCGCAGTCGTTCGACATCGCGCTCGCGGTTCTCCTCGCGGTTGGCAATCACCAGATCCGGTGAGAGCTCCCGGATCCGTGCGAGATCCGGATTCTTCGTGCCGCCCACCTTGGGGAGTGCAGCCACCGCTTCCGCCGGGTGCACACACCAATCGGTCACCCCGACGACCCGCGCCCCGAGCCCGAGCGCGAACAGGGCTTCGCTGAGACTGGGAACGAGAGAGACGATGCGCTGCGCCTCGGACGCGGGCCTCATGCCTCCGCCGCTCCAAGGGAGACGTCGAGCACGCCGTCGCGCCACTCGGTCGCATGGATCGCGAGATCCGCCATCGAAGCGGGCAGGGCGATCCGGCGCTCGAAGTCGCGCACGCTTACGACCAGGTCCTCCCCCCGCAGCCACACGTCCCACTCTTCGTCGGGAACGGCGCCCAGCGCGATCTCGAGGTGGTGCACGTCCGCCTCGCTGCGGAAGCGCACCGGCGGCCGGTCCACGAACCGGGACGCGGGGTCGCGCGTGCCGTAGAGGGCGAGGCCCAGCTCACGGAGGGCAGAGGCTCCGATCGGCTCTTCCGCCCGGAGTGGCGCTTCGAAGATCGGCAGTGGGAAGCCCGCTTCGATCTGCGCGCACTGCTCGCGCTCCCGCTCCCGTTGGCGCGCGAACGCGGGGGTGCTCAGCTCGGCGGGCAGTCCGCGGTTCACGAGCACCGCGTCGCACGCCACTCCGTACAGCGACAGGTAGGCAAAGGTGCGGCGGGTCTCCTCGACGACGACCCGCGCCGGGTTGACGACCAGCCGGGCCTGGCTCCGCTCGGGGTCGGTGAGCAGCTGCCGCACCGCCTCGACCTGTTCGGTCAGCGCTTCGAAGGCGTCGAAGACGTGCTCGGGGGCGACGAAGTTGCCGGCCCCGAGTCGCTCGGCGACTGGGCGCATCGCGCGCGCGGCGCGGCGCTTCCAATCCCACAGCCCTCCCATCAACACGCGCAGCACGTCGGGTAGTCGGAGCAGCCGGAGGTTCGCCGCAGTGGGAGCGCAGTCGACGATGCAGAGATCGTGGGCGCCGGTGGACGCGGCTTCGTGAATCGCGCGTAGCGAGACCCACTCCTCGAGTCCCGGCCAGACGAGCAGCTCCTCGGCGACGAGGTGATCTTCCTGGAAGAGCAGGGCGCGCAGCCAGGTCTCGATGGCTTCCCAGGAGCGGTCGAGTTCGGCGAGCGTCGAGACCTCCTGGGCCACGACCTTCGGCGCCACTTCGACGGGCTGGGGGCCGACGGGTCGGGCCAGCGCGTCGGAGAGGCTGTGGGCCGCGTCGGTGGAGATCACGCAGCAGCGGTGGCCGTGCTCGGCTGCGGCCAACGCCGTCGCCAACGCGAGGCTCGTCTTCCCGACCCCGCCCTTTCCCGCGAACAGCAGGACCCGCACTAGCCGCCGGCCTCGCTGCGCGCGAAGCGCACGTGGAGCATGTCGTCTTCGATGCGTGCCGCCGCCAACGCCAGGCCCGCGTAACGACGCGGGAGCTTCAGCGCGCGGCGCCGCGCGGGCGTCGTGATCACGAGATCGTCGGCCACGCGAGCGACATCGAGACGGCTCGCGTCGGTGGCGGGAGCCGGAACGCGCACCCAGTAGTCCCCACCCTCGCGCTCGAAACGCACGCGCGGCGCCGAGCACAGCCTGGCCGCCGGGTCATGCTGCTCGAAGAGCGCGGCCGCGTAGGCTTCCAGGGCCACGCGTCCGGTGACCTCCTCGGGCTGGAGGAAGCCGTGGAGGACCGGAAGCGGTGCGAAATGGGCGGCGATCTCGCGCGCGCGCTCGGACTGGGCTGCCCAACGCTCGCGGAACAGCGGCTCGTGTGCCGCCTCCTCGGGAAGCAGCCGATTCAACACGACCGCATCGCAAGGCACCTCGAAGAGCGCGAGCTCGGTATAGGCCCGACGGGCTTCATCGATCACCAGTCGCTCGGGCGTGACCACCAGACGCACGGAGGTGTCCGGGCCGGTGATCCTGGCCTGCAGCGCCGCCAGCTTGCGGTACACGAGGGCCTCGGTCTCGGTGAAGACCCCGTCGTCGGGGACCGGCGCCCCGAGCCAGCGCTGCGCCATGGGGCCTGCGACGCCCATCAACGCTGCCGCGATCCGCAGCACGTGCCGGCCCATTCCACGCGCGACGTCGGGCAGCGTCGCCAGGCGCAACGCCACGTCGGTGGGGGCACAGTCGAGGATCAGCTGGTCGTAGTCGCCGCTCGCGGCGAAGGCTTCGACGGCGAAGAGCGTCGTGAGCTCTTCGACGCCCGGCAGCATCGCGAGCTCTTCTGCCACGGCGCCTTCGATGCCGTGGTGGTGAAACGTGCGGAGCAGGAAGTCGCGAACGCGACCCCAGTGACGTGCGCTCTCGACGCGCGCGTCGATCTCGAGCGCGAACAGCTGGGGCGCAACTTCGCGGGGCTCGGGTCCGAGCCGCTCTTCGAGGACGTCCCCGAGGCTGTGCGCAGCGTCGGCAGACGCAACCAACGTACGGCACCCGCGCTGCGCGGAGAGCGCAGCAGCCGCTGCCGCGGTGGTCGTCTTACCGACACCACCCTTGCCGGTATACAGCACGAGCCTCACGGCTCGACGGTATCACGCCGCGCTGGCGACCTCCGACAGCGGGGTCGTGCCGGCCCGCACGGTTCGGACGCTGCGCACGAGGGGGCGCGCATACGCCTCGGTCCAGCGGTGGTCGCAGTGATCGCAGGCGCCCAGCAAGAGCACGTGGGCCTCGTTGGCCGCCGGCGAGACGTCGACCTCGTCGAGGGTGACGCGGTGCGATCCGCACACAGCGCAGTGGGGCGCCGTCGATGCGCCCGAGGTGCTGCGCCAGACGTCTCCACCGACGTCGGCGCGGCGCTCGATCGAGCGATCCGACGTGCGCGGGTCGAGGCCTTCCTGCTCCAGGCGGTCGAACCCGTCCCGGCGGTCGAGCTGTTCTCGTCGTTCGCGATCGTTTCGATGGACTCGCGGCATCCGATGGTCCTCCTCCGCACCCCTTGGTGAGTCTCAGGAAACCGAAGCCACGTGACACATCCGGTCACGCCCTCGGGGACATCAGACGATTCTGTCCGGGCACGGAACGCTGCGTCTCGATACGATCCGGCTCGGAACCCCACGCCGAGGAGACCCCCCATGCGCGTCGGCATCATTCTCACAGCGGGCACTGCCCGCGGCGATCTCGACCTCGCCGTGCGCGCCGAAGCGGCGGGCTTCGACGGCGTCTACACGATCGAGTTCTTCAACCGCCACGGCTACGTCCCCCTCGGAGCCATCGCCCAGGCCACCTCGCGGGTGCGGATCGGAACGGGTATCGCGAACGCCTTCACCCGCAGCCCGTTGCTCCACGCCAGCGCCGCGATGGATCTCGACGAGCTCTCCGAGGGTCGCATGGTGCTCGGCCTGGGCAGCGCGACGCGGCGCATGAACGAAGACTGGTACGACGTGCGCTTCTCGGCACCCGCGCCCCGGATGCGCGAGCTCGTCGAGCTATTGCGGGCCGCCTTCGCGGCCAGCGACGGCGTAGGCTTCGAATGGGAGGGCGCGCACTGGCAGCTCAAGGTGCCGATCTACTCGCGACCCGGCGCGGTGCGCAGTGACATCCCGATCTGGATCGCCGCCGTGAACCGCGGAATGATCGCGGCCGCTGGCGCCGTCGCCGACGGACTCGTCGGCCACCCCATCGCCACGCGTCGCTGGCATCGGGAAGTCACGCTCCCCGGCTTGCGCAAGGCCGAGGCCGCGGCGGGCCGCGACGAAGGCGCCTGTCGCCTCGCGCCCTACGTACTCACGTCGATTCAGGAAGACCGCGCCCTCGCAATCCAGGACGCGAAGAACCAGATCGGCTTCTACTTCACGACCGGCCTCTACCACACCATCCTCGACTTGCACGGCATGCGCGAAGTCGGCGAAGCCTGCCGCGCCGCGCTCAAGAAGATGGACACGAAGGCCATGGCGGAAGCCATCCCCGATGCGCTCGTCGACGAGGTCGCGATCGCCTGCACACCGGACGAAGCCGTCGACCGACTCACCCAGTGGAAGGACCTCACCGAGGATCCCCTGCTCTACGCGCCGAGCGTCGGTGTACCGCGGGAACGCCTCGAGCAGAACCACGCCGCGACCCTCGACCTGTTCGCGAGCGCCACGTGAGCGAGGAGCAGGACCGGTTCGAGGAGCCGTACGACGTCCGCAAGGAAGAACCCGGCAAGTGGGACCAGAAGCGTCGGCTCGCCGACGCCATGCGTCTGGTGATCGAGCGGTTGGTCTCGAGCGACGCGCCCGAGGCCGAGCTGTCGCGCGCGGCCGACGCGCTGGAGCAGTACGCCGACAACCTCGCCACCCACCCACGCCTGAAGTATGTCCACGGCTACGCCGAGAGCGCGAACGCCGGGGACACCTCGGCCTTCTTCGACCGCAGCCCGATGATCGGCCTGGCGAACCCGCTGGCTCCACCCGTGCGCCTCGGACGCACCGGCGACACCACCGCCGAGGGACGCGTGACCTTCGGATCGGCCTACGAAGGCCCGCCCGGACACGTCCACGGCGGCTACGTCGCGGCAGCCTTCGACGAGGTACTGGGCTTCGTGCAATCGCTCTCGGGGCGCCCCGGGATGACGGGGACCCTGACGGTCCGCTATCGCAAACCCACACCGCTCCACACCGAGCTGCGCTTCGAGGCCGAGTACCTGCGCGCCGAAGGTCGGAAGCTCTTCACCGAAGCGCGCGTGCTCGCCGACGGGGTGCTGTGCGCCGAAGCCGAGGGCATCTTCGTCTCGATGGAACGCGAACGCTTCGCCGTGCTCGAAGCAGTGCGGGCCGAGCGCGAGGCGGCCCGGGACGACTCCGAGTGAGGCGCCGCGCTCTCTGGCTCGGCATCGTCCTGGCGGGAGCATTCGGCGCGGTCGCACTCGCCGACACCGAAGCCGACACGCTGGGCCACCGCGCCGCGGCTTGGCTCGCGAGCCTCGACAGCGACCAACGCCGCGCCGCCCGCTACGAGTGGGAAGACGACGAACGCTTCGACCTGCGGCTCGCGCCGATCGGCCTCGAGGGTGTCCGACGCCGAGATCTGGACGATTCCCAGTGGCGCGGGCTGCGCCACGTGCTCGCCGGCGCGCTGAGCGAGCAGGGCCTCGCAAAGGTCGAGACGATCATGAGCCTCGAGCGCGAGGTGCGTCGCCGCGATCGCGAATCCCTCCTCGGCGGCTGGTTCGGGGGCTTCATTCACGGCGAGGACCTCTACTACACGTCGGTCTATGGGGAACCCGACGCCGGGACGCCCTGGGGCCTGCGTTTCGACGGCCACCACGTCTCGCTCAATTGGACCGTCGATGCATCGGGGCGCGTCTCGACGACACCCTTCTTCCTCGGCGGAGAGCCCCGGGAAGTGCCCGCCGACTGGGAACGCGCGGGCTTGCGCGTGCTGGCCGACGAGGAGGATCGCGGCGGCGCCGTGCTGGCAGCGCTCACGGCGGAACAGCGGGCGGCTTCCGAGCTTCCCTTCACCCTCGCCAGTGGCATTGCCGGCAACGACCGCGCCCACTTCCTCGGAGAGGGCGCCCGCGTCGACGCTTCCGAACCCGCCGGCGTGGCCTACGCGGGGCTCGGCCCCGCGGCCCAGGCGGCCGTCGATGCGCTGCTCGAGGCCTACCTCGCAAACTTCGCCGCACCGCTTGCGACGCAGCATCGTGCGGCCGTCGACGCCGGCGGACGCGGACGGCTGCACTTCGCGTGGTCGGGGAGCCTCGCGCCGGGCGCGCCGGGCTACTACCGGCTGCAGGGCCCGGACCTCCTGATCGAGTTCGACAACACGATGGAAGCCGCCGATCACGTGCACCTGGTGGTGCGCCGCTTCGACGGCGACTTCGGACGCGATCTCCTCGCCGAGCACCACGCGCGACATCACACGCCCCACCGAAGCGCGCGGGCCGACCACGAGGGCCTCGCCCGATGAGCGATCGCTACCGCCTCTTCTCCTGGGAGCACAGCTACTTCTCGGGAAAGACCCGCGCTTATCTCCGCTACAAGGAGCGCGCCGGCGCGCTCGGTGCCGGCTTCGAAGACATCCTGGCCACGCCCGAGCTGATCCAAGGGCTCTTGTTGCCCCGTTCGGGCAGCGGTGCCGTGCCCCAGCTCCAGACGCCCGACGGAAGCTGGGTGCAGGATTCGAGCGAGATCATCGATGTCTGCGAGGAGCGGCATCCCGACACGCCCGTCCTGCCCGACACCGGCGCCGCACCGCGGCAGGCCGTGGCCAGTGCACTCCTCGAGCTCCTCGCCGACGAGTGGGTGGTGGTCCCGGCGTTCTGGGAACGCTGGTACTTCAGTGAGGACGACCGCGCACCCAGCCACCGCGGCTTCAACGAACAGCAGTGGGGTGCGGTGTTGGCCCCCGATGCGACGGGCGCGGAACGCCGCGCCGCAGGTGCGGCCTTCTTCGAAACCGTCTTCGGGATCTCGGAAGCGCGCACCGCGCCGCGCGGGGTCTACGCCGGGCTCGTGCAACTCGGCGTCGACGAGAACACGGAGCCCGCGTGGCAAGCCAGCCAGCACCGACTGCTCGAGCGTCTCGAACGCCTGTTCGGCGAACACGACTTCCTGCTCGGCGGACGACCGAGTCTGGGCGACTTCGGCCTGCTCGGACCGCTCTATCCCCACCTCTACCGCGACGCTGTCTCGGGCTTTGCCTTGCGCACCCACTTCCCGCTCGTTTGTGAGTGGGTGGAACGCACCAACGGCGAAGGCGCCCTCAACGCGCGGCGCCCGGGGCAGAAGCTCTACTCGCTCGACGAAACCGGTGCGCTCGTCGCCCGCGTCGCCACCACCGACGGGGGCGAGTGGCTCGCGGACGACGCGCTCCCCGAGCGGCTGGCGCCGGTGATCGCCGTCTTCTTCGAAGAGATGTGGCCGGTGCTGTGCGATGCCGCGGACGCGCTCACCCGGTTCATCGCGGGACCGGATCACGCGGCGGGGAGCGAGCTCCCCGGGAAGACCTTCACCGCGACGCCGGGCTTCGAAGCCCTGCAGACGGGGGAAGGGGCACTCACGCATGCCTTCGAGCTCGGGGGCGTGGCGGGGCGCCGCATGGTGATTCCCTACCAGATCTGGATGCTCCAGCGGCTCGAGCGCGTGGTCGCTCGGGCCCGGGCGAAGCCCGAGGGGGCGGCGTCCCTCGACGCCTGGCTCGCCGGCTTTCCCCGCGGCCACGAGCTGCTCGAACTCGACGCGCGGCTGGCCGGTTGCCGCGTACGCAAGGAAGGCGCTCGCCTCTTCTCGGTCGCCTGAGCCGTTCTCGGTCGCCAGCCGGCAGGACACTCCGCTGCCCCTCGCGGGGCGCCTCGAACGCCCTACCTTCCGGTCGTTCCGAATCCCGAAACCAGGAGACCACCGTGCGCGCTGCTCTGCTCGAAGCCCCTCGCAAACCGCTGGCCATCGTCGACGACCTCGAGATCGATGCCCCGGGTCCGGGCCAGGTTCGCGTCGACGTCTCGCATTGCAGTCTCTGCCACTCGGATCTCGGCTTCGTCGACGCCGAACACGACGGGGGCAACTTCCCCATCGTGCTGGGCCACGAAGCAGCCGGCGTGGTCGAGAGTGTCGGCGTCGGCGTCGACCCGAGCGAACTCCAGCCCGGCGACAAGGTGGTGCTCACCCCGTGCCCGCCCTGCGGCACTTGCTACTGGTGCGTGCGCAACGAGCAGGCCCTGTGTCGCAACTCGGACAACATCCTCACGAGCACCTTCAGCGACGGCAGCACCGGCCTGCGCCGCGGCGACACCGTCGTGTACCGCGGTCTCGGCGTCGCGGGGCTCGGGTCCCAGGTACTCACCCAGAGCACCGGCGCCGTGAAGATCCCCGCGGACGTCCCCACCGAGGTGGCCTGCGTGATCGGCTGCGCGGTGCAGACGGGCGTCGGGGCCGTCCTCAATACGGCCCAGGTCGAACCCGGTGCCACGGTCTTGGTAATGGGTGGCGGCGGCATCGGCCTCTCCATCCTCCAGGGCGCCCGGATCGCCGGCGCATCGCGGATCATCGTGTCAGACCCGGTGGCCGAGCGCCGCGAGTTCGCCCAGCGGCTCGGCGCCACCCACACCCTCGACCCCTCGGAAGTCGACGTGATCACCGAGTGTCACAAGCTCACGAACGGGATCGGGGTCGACTACGCCTTCGACGCAGCCGGTGCGGCAGCCCTCGTTACGACCGGGATGTGGGCCAGCCGCAAGGGCGGCACGATCGTGCTCGTCGGCGCGGTCCCCCCCGACCAACCCGTGCAGGTGTCTCCCGCCGCGCTCTTCGCGGTGCAGGAAAAGAAGCTCGTCGGCTGCCTGCTCGGCAGCTGCAACTCCCAGCGCGACGTGCCGCGTTTCCTCGAGCTCTGGCGCGCCGGCAAGCTCGACCTGCCGGGCATGATCAGCTCGTGCCGTCCGATCGACGCCGTGAACGAAGCCTTCGACGACCTGCGCCACAGCCGCGGCGTGCGGCACGTGCTGGCGTTCTAGGGCGCTAGCGAAGTCGCGTCACGTCGAAGCGCGTAAAGGCGTGGGCGACCGCAACCGCGCCGGCGGCGCAGGCGAAGCCCGCGGACACGATCGGGACACCGATCGCGGCCCAAGGAGATTGCGTCGCCACGAGGGCCAGCTGGCCCGATGCCAGCACCGCACCGAGCACGAGTGCCAGCCCGAGGAACTTCACCATCGCCGTGCCCAGGGTGCGGCCCACGAAGCCGACGTCGCCCGGGTCGTCGGGGACGGTTCGATACGGGAGCCAGAGGAACACCCAGTTGTCGATGCAGAGGGCGATCCAGCTGACGACCGGAAGCACGGCGAGCCAGACCAGCGCCCAGGAGAACGACAACACGCCGGTCAAGGAAACCAGCGCCAGCACCCCCGCGGCCTGAATCGTCGTTGCGAGTGCCACGGCCGGTATCAGCTGCCCGACCGCGAGGGCGAGTGGCGGCACGGGCCAGCTCTTCAACAGATCCATCCGGTCGAAGTCCCGACGGAAATCGCAGGCCAGGTTGTCGCCCATCAGGAGCGGCAGGGCCGTGGCCAGGAACATCCCGGAAAACGCCAGCGGCACGATCAGCGACGGGTCGCCGCCGCGCAACCACGGGATCCCCAGCGACGCGCTCGTCGCCAGTGCCACCACCGAGAGGACGAGCAAGATGCCGCGCGGGTTGCGCGCCAACTCTTGCGTCTGCCGCCAGGCCACGGGCCCCACGCCCGCCAGCTGCGGGAACATCGGCACGCGGCGTTGGGTGCTCGGGCCCGTGTCGAAGACCCCGCCACTGCGCATGCGCGAGAGCCGACGCTGGCGACGCTCGCTCTGCGTCACCGCCGCTTCGCGGTAGGGGACGTCGAGCACGACGATATGGGTGACGAGGGCCGCAAGGATGCCGACGGCCACCACCATGTGGCCGAGCCAATCGAGGCCTCCGCTCGCGCCGATCACCCCCAGGAAGGGTTGGGTCGGTGCCGTGACGAAGCCGAGCACCTTCGATTCGAGGAAGAACGCGCGAAACTGCAGATCGGGCGAAGCGCGCAACTCGAGCGCCGCCGCGACGACGGGGCCCAGGAAGATCAACGTGAGCCCCGCGCGCACGAGCCAGACCGGCACGCGCTCGCCGAGCCATGAGCGTCCGACCGCGATCCACTGGGCCGAGATCTGCAGCAAGAGAAACACGAGCGTGTAGCCCGTAAAGGATGCGACCCAGCTCGGGCCGCGCCAGGCGGGAAGGAGCGAGAGCAGCAAACCCGAGAACACGGCGACACGCGCTCGCTCGGCGATGTTGTAGAGCACGAGGTCGCGTCGGGTGAGCGGCGCGGTGAAGAGCCAGTCGACGTCGGGCGGGCGGAAGTAGAGACCCACCGGCGAGAACGCGCCGAGCACCACGAGCACCATGAGTGCCGATGGACCGTAGACGTAGAGATTGCCGCCTACCCCCGGGCCGCCTCGCGAGGTCAGCACGATCATCCCCGCGAAGAAGAAGAGGCCGATCGTCGCCAGCACCCCCCGCGGCGTGCGCCAACGCTGCCACCAGCCCCGCGCCGCGCTGCGCGAGTCGCGCCAGACGAGCCAGACGAGCGGATGCACTAGACGCGCACGCCGGCTTCGGTCGCACCGAAGAAGATCTCTTCGAGCGATGCATCGTCTTGCAGCGTGGGGAGCTCGGCCGCGATCTCGGCCTTCGCCCCATGAAACAGCTTCTTCCCCTGGTGCAGAATCAGGAACTGGCTGCAATGGTGTTCGATCTGGCCCAGCAAATGGCTGCTCATCACCACCGCATGTCCGGCATGGGCATGGGAGCGAATCGTCTCGAAGAGCGTCCGAATCCCGCGCGGGTCGAGCCCGACGAGCGGCTCGTCGAGGATCAAGAGGCGCGGCGTGTGGAGCAACGCGGACGCCACCGCCACTTTCTGGCGCATCCCACGGGACAGCGACTCGGCCAGGGTGTCGCGCCGGTCGTCGAGCTCGAGGTTCTCGAGCAACTCGCCGGCCCGCTTCTCCCAGCCGTCGACCTGGTAGAGCCGAGCCGAGAGTTCGAGATGCTCCCAAACGCTGAGTCGACCGAAGAGGTTGGGCTCGTCCGGGACCAGGGCCATGCGGCGCTTCGCTTCAGCGGGATCGGCCGCGGTGTCGATACCGCTGATCTCGATCTGTCCCGACTCACTTCGGATGATCCCGGCGATGCAGCGCAGGGTGGTGGTCTTGCCGGCACCGTTCGGGCCCACCAGCCCGAGGATCTCGCCCGCGCGCAAGGTGAAGCTCAGGTCGTCGACGGCGGTGCGCTCTTCGAACCGCTTCACCAGATTGCGCACCGTCAGCATGGCCCGCGACTCTAGCTCAGCGGAGGTCGCTCTCGGCGCCGCCTAGCGACCGACCGGGACGAAGCGTTCGGCCGCCAGCGACCGCAGCCGGTCGATGTCTTCGCGGCGACTCACCGCGAGGGGGACCGTGCCATCGAGCTCCCGCAGCAGGTGGGCGTCCGTGAGCGGCTGGCGCTCGTGAAGACTGCGATACAGGGCTGCGATGACAGCCTGTTCGATCTCGGCCCCACTCATGCCGTCGCTCGCGAGCACCAGGTCGTCCAGCTGGTGTCCCTGCGGATCCTGTTCGCGCAGACGCAGGTGGATCTCGAAGATCGACCTCCGCTCGGGGGATTTCGGCAGATCGACGAAGAACACCTCGTCGAAACGCCCGCGGCGCATCAGCTCCGGTGGCAACGCGAACACGTCGTTCGCCGTCGCCACCACGAAGACCGGGGCGCTCTTCTCCTGGAGCCAGGTCAGCAGATGCCCCTGCACGCGCCGACTGAGGCCCCCGTCGTTCGCGTCGTCTCCCGAGGACGACGACCCGAAGGCCTTCTCGATCTCGTCGATCCAGAGCACAGCGGGCGCCAACCCTTCGGCCAGCTGCAGCGCGCGCCGCAGATTCTTCTCGGTCTCGCCGATGTACTTGTCGTAGAGCCGACCCGCATCGAGCTTCAGGAGCGGCTGTTGCCAGGCGCGCGCGATCGCCTTCGCGGCGAGCGACTTCCCGCAACCCTGGACACCGGCCAGCAGCAGGCCCTTCGGCGGAGCGAGATTCAGGGCGCGGGCGCGTTCGCTGTAGCCCTCGCGCGCCCGCTCGAGCCATTCCTTCAGCCGCTCGAAGCCGCCGATCTCGAATGCGTTGTCGCCAGCCGGGTAGTACTCGAGGATGCCGTCGTCCTGGATCCAACGCGCCTTGCGATCGACGACCGTCGCGACGTCGTCGGCCGCGAGCTTGTTGTCTTGCAGGGCCACATAAGTGACGGCCTGCCGCGCTTGATTCAGGGTCAAGCCGCGCACCGCTTCCAGCAGCGCCGCCCGATCCTTCGGGTCGAGCGCCACTTCCACCTTCGGGCGCTCGGCCAGCGAGTCGAGCGCGCCGTCGATCGCGCTTTCGAGTTCACGCTCGGTGGGCAAGGCCAAGGGTAGATGCACCGCGTGGTGCTCGAGCTCGGGAGTCAGCGTGACGTTCGTACCGGTGAGCAGCACTGCCGAGCCGCGCTGTTCGAAGGCCTGGCACACCTCGCGCAAGAGGCGCGCGACCAGCGGCGTCTCGAGATGGGTCGAGAAGTCCTTCAGCCAGAACATCCCGTCGCGGTCCATCGCGAGGAGGTGTTGAAGTACACCCTCGGGTGTCTGTGTCGTCGCGATCGGGTTGCCGCCCCGCGTGTGGTCGCTCGCAAAGTGAAGGCCACGCGAGATCGACCACTCGAAGAGCGAGATCGCCAACCGGTGCGACGCCGCCATCGCCAGCCGCCGCGCCCGATCCTCCTCGGAGGTCTCGATCACGATCAGCGGATGGTACGAACCCACCAGCACCACGAGCTCATGCAGGGTGCTCGCCAGGGTCACCCCGGGAAGCTAGACGCGCTCGTTGTGGAGCGCGAGCAGCCGGACCGAAGCGGCGCCGTCAGAGTGCGCGCCAACCCATGCCGCCCCAGACACCGATCGCGGTCACGAAGGCGAAGAGCCCCGCCCAGGCAGCGATCTTGCCGGCGCGCGTGTGCTGGAGACCTCCGGGAAGCGGCGATCCGGGCAGCTTCGGAGGCTCGCCGAGCTCGCCTTGGAAGCGCCAGGCCCGGTAGAGCGCCACGCTGCTCGCCACCAGCATCACGGCAATGCAGCACTCGTGGAGATAGAGAATCGCGTAGTCGAGTGCGGTCCAGGCGCTGCGGTCCTCCTTGCCGAGGAACGCGACCTTCCCGATGTAGGAAGCCAGGAACAACACGACCAGGCCGCCGGCGATGCGCATACCGCGGCGGTGCCGGACGATGTCGCCCGCGCGCACAGCCACGATCGCCCGCCAGCCCACGAAGACGATCACCGCCAGGTTGACCAGGGCGGCCGTCCAATACACGAGCTTCGGATCCATGGGACCCGACCAGCTTAGACGGGCAGGTCGCCCCGTGTGAAGAGGGCTTCGAGCGAAACACCCCGAGACGCGAACGCCTCGCTGCCGCCTTCGCCCCGATCCACCAGGCAGATCACGCGGGCGACCTTGCCGCCGGCCGCCTCGACGAGATCGAGGGCCTGGAGCGTGGAGCCGCCCGTCGTGACCGTATCCTCGACGAGCGCCACCGGGCGCCCGGGCTCGAAGCCGCCCTCGATCTGGCGTCCCAGGCCGTGGCCTTTCTTCTCCTTGCGCACGAAAAAGCCGAGCAGGGGGGTCTCGGTGTCGCGCGCCGCCGCCGCGGCGAGCACCGCGGACACCAGGGGCACCGCCCCGACCGCCATCCCACCCACGGCGTCGACGGCGGGACCGCGACTCAGGGTGTCGAGCACCAGCTCGCCGGCGAGCTGGACGCCGCGCGGCCGCATCAGGGTCTGACGCAGGTCGAGGTAGAAGTCGCTCTCCTTGCCGCTCGCGAGTACGACCTTCTCCCGGCGGAAGGAGACCTCGAGGATCAGATCGAGGAGCTGCTGGCGGGCGTCGCTCATTGCTTGCGGATCCCCAGCGCGAACTCGGCGACCATCTTGCGGTGCAGGTCGCTGGTGCCTTCGCCGAACTCGAGGGCCTTGGCCTCGAGCAGCAGGCGCCCGATCTCGTACTCGGCCGTAACGCCGTAGCCGCCGTGGATGCCCATCGCGTCGAGCGCATTGTGCGTCGCGGCCTCGCTGGCCATCAGCTTCGCGAGCGACGACTCCATCGTGGCGCGCTCGACGCCGGCGTCCTTCATGCGTCCGAGCCGGTAGACGACGCCGCGCGCCCCCTCGGTGCGGATGATCATGTCGGCGATCTTCTTCTGGGTCATCTGGAACTCGCCGATCTTCTGGCCGAAGGCCTCGCGCTCGTCGGCGTAGGACACAGCGAGATCGATGCAGCGCTGGGACTGGCCGAGACAGCGCGCCGCCACCGAGTAGCGCCCCATGTCGAGGGCCGACCCGAGCACCGGGAAGCCGCCGCCCGGCGTACCGATCAGGTGCTCGTCGGGCACGAAGGCGTCTTCGAAGTGGACCTCGGCGAGGTTGTCGCGCTTGAGCGTGCGCATCGGGAACTCGCCGATCGAGATCCCCTTCGTCTCACGCGGATCGACCAGGAAGGCGGTCACGCCCTTGTGCTTCTTGTCGAGATCGACGGACGCGACCACGAAGAAGAGCCCCGCGTGGGCGGCGTGGCTGATGAAGACCTTCGTGCCGTTCAACAGGTAGCCACCGTCGACCTTCTTGGCGGTCGACTTCAGGTTGCCGAGGTCGGTACCGCCGCCCGGCTCGGTCAGGCAGGCCGAGGTGATGCAGTCGCCCGACGCGATCTGGGGCAGCCACTTCTCCTTGAGGGCGTCGTTGCCCCAGCGCAGGATCGTGCCGCCGACCAGCGAGTTGCTGACCGAGACCACCGAGGCGACCACCCAGTCGACGCGCGCCAGCTCCTCGCAGATGATCCCGTAGGTCATGACGTCGGAGAACGATCCGCCGTACTCCTCGGGGATCATCGGGCCCATCAGGCCGAGCGGGGGGAGCTTCTCGATCAGCTCGAGGGGGTACTTCTCCTCGCGCTCGTAGCGCTCGACGTGGGGCAGGATCTCGTTCTCCGCGAACTCGCGGACGGTCTGCCGGACCAGCCGCTGCTCGTCGTTGAGGTCGAAATCGGCCAGGCGGTCCTGGGGGTTGGACATGTTTCCTCCGGGGGGCCGTCCAGCATAGCGCCCTCACGTAAAGGGCCCGGGACGGCCTCTAGCGGCCGTTTCCGGGGGTTTTGCGGTGCCTGGCGGCCTCGCCTACGCTCCCGCGTCCCACTGGAGACGGCACGTGAAGAAGGCGAAGGCGCTTCCCCACAGAAATCGCAACAAGAGCGCGCGACACCGGTCGAAGCTCAAGGCGAAGCACAAGCGCGTGCGCCTGCGCCGCAGCTCCGGCGGCCGCAAGACCTACCGGTAGAGCGACCCCGGGCGCGCCACCGCTGCGCCCTGTCGCCAGGCACCGAGCCCCGCCGCGCCCAGCAAGAGCGCTGCGGCGAAGACCGCACCCCAGGGACCGAGTCCCGGGGCCGCGGGCAGACGCCGTGTGGCTTTGAAGATGCCGCCGTTCGTCGTGGAGCTCGAGGTCAGCCCGTAGAACACCACGTCTCCCCGGTCGTTCGCGGAGATCGTGGAGAACTCGCCGAACGTGCCGCCACCGGGCACCGGGACCGGACGATCCTCGAGGACCACGGGGCGCACGACCCCGTCCGACGCGAAGAAGATGCCATCGTCGAGAGGCGTCGAGTAGCGCGCGGCGAAGAAGACCTCGCCGGCATCGTTGATCCCGGAGGGGGGCGGCACGCGCCCGTACATCTCACCCCCGGTATCGGGAGCGACCTGATCCACGATCGCCACGAGCGAGTCGGTGCCACCCGCGTCCACGAAGATGCCCTCGAGCAGCACCCCCGGCGGCGGCGGGTCGACGGTGACCCCGGTGTAGAAGGCCGCGACACCGCTGCCGTTCACGACCGGGGACATCATGTTGAAGGGAATGCCGCCCGGGATCGGGCTCAGGTAGATCCCACCGCCCGTACCGGGGGCGGGATCTCCGTCGAGCGCCAGCGCGCGTTGGACCCCGTCCTCGTCGAGGAAGATTCCGTCGGTGATCCCGTTGCTGTCCGTGTCCGCCTCGAAAACGACGTCTCCGGTGGATCCGATCCTCGTGCGACAAAACAGCTGGGTGTAGGTTGCGCCCCCGGTCCCGGGCGCCGGGTCCCCAACGAGCGCCACGGGGCTCGCGACGTTGTCCGCCACACGAACGATGCCGCGGGTCACGGTTCCGCCGGAGATCCCCGTACACGTCGCGATGACGCCCGAATCGCTGACCGTGAACTCGCTAGCCGTGAAGGTCAGCGTTCCGCCACCGGTTCCCGGGACGGGGATTCCGCTCTCCACCGCCACGGTGTGGACGCCATCCACGACCTTGAAGATGCCCGGCGTCCCCACGGTGCGCGTCGCCCGGACGTAGATGGCACCCGCATCGTCGATCGCCGCGCTATCGACGAGCGCATAGCTGCCTCCCCCCGGCGCCGGATCCCCCTCGACCAGCACCTGGGTGATCACACCATCGCGGTTCAGGTAGATGCCTTCGGCCTGTGTACTCTTCAGTCTCGCCTTGAAGACCACGTCGCCTGCATCGTTGATGCTCTGTCCCCCGAGATGCAGGCGGAAGACCTCCAGGGAATCGCCACTCGTCCCGGGAGCAGGCTGGTCCGTGATTACGACAGCCGACAGGTCGTAGCCCTGGGACCAGGCGGGTGCCGCCACGCCCAGGGACAACGCGAGCCCGGCTGCGACGAGCGAACGCATGTTGCGGTGTCGGTCCATGCTTCCTCCGAGGGCTGCCACGCATCGTATCACCGGATCCGACCGCGCCGTGGCCGCGCGCTGGCTTCGCGCAGATGCCGTAGCATCCGCGCCATGCCCCCGGCCCCTGCCCAGCCCTTCACCTTCGCCCTCGAGGGTCGCTCGGGCGACGCCCGTGCGGGTGCGTTCTCGACGCCCCACGGTGCCTTCCGCACACCGGCCTTCATGCCCGTCGGCACCCACGGAGCGGTGAAGGCGATGGCGCCCGATCAGGTGGCCGAAACGGGCGCCGAGATCATCCTCGCCAACACCTATCACCTGTCGCTGCGCCCGGGCGAAGCGCTCGTCGAGAAGTTCGGCGGGCTCCACGCGTTCATGCGCTGGGACGGGCCGATGCTCACCGACAGCGGGGGCTTCCAGGTGTTCTCCCTGCCGAAGTCGGAGATCAGCGACCGGGGCGTGCGTTTTCGCCACGAGGTCGACGGCTCCCACGTCGAGTTGACTCCCGAGCGCGCCGTCGAGATCCAGCATGCGCTGGGGGCCGACATCCTGATGGCCTTCGACGAGTGCACGCCGTACCCGGCCGACGAGAAGCTCGCGCGCACCGGCGTGCGCCGCACCCTGGCCTGGCTCGAACGCTGCGCGAAGGCCCACGCCGGCACGCGCAATCAGGCGCTCTTCCCGATCGTGCAGGGCAGCACCTACAAGCATCTGCGCGAGAGCTGTGCCCAGTCGGTCGTCGCGATGGACCTGCCCGGTGTCGCGATCGGCGGCGTCTCCGTCGGTGAAGGCCACGACCTGCTCGTCGAGGTCACGCGCTGGACGGTGCCCTTCCTTCCCGAGGACAAGCCGCGCTACCTGATGGGGGTCGGGCTGCCCGAAGACCTGCTCGCCGCGATCGGTTTGGGCATCGACATGTTCGACTGCGTGATCCCCACCCGCTTCGCGCGCAGTGCGACGGTCTTCACGCGACGCGGGCGTATCCGCCTCACCCACCGGCGCTATCGCCACGACGCCTACCCGATCGATCCCACCTGCGACTGCGCCACTTGCGCGGGGGGCTTCACGCGCGCCTATCTCCATCACCTCTACGCCGCGAACGAGATCCTGTCGGCGATGCTGGCCTCGGTCCACAACGTGCGTTTCTACCAGCGGCTGGTCGGCGACGCGCGGCGGGCCATCCTCGAGGGCGCCTACGACGATTTTCGCGCCGATTTTCTCGGGGAGTACGCGGCAGCGAATGCGCAGGAAGCGCGCAAGCCAGCGGCAGGGAAGCGCCGCAGACCCGCGCGCTGACGACGCGGGCGCGGTTTGTGACTTCCATCACTAAGGTCTGCGTCGCGCGGGTCGATGGATCTCTGGTGGAGGGGCCCCACGTACCCCCCTCCCATGTCCTCCCCCCGCCCCTCCCTGCTAGGCGCCCTGTGCGCCCTCGTGTTCGCGCTCGGCGCTTCGGCCGAGCCGGCGGCACTCGCCTCGGATGCGGACCCGTCCGAGCGGTTCACCGTGCCGCCCCTCGCGGCGATCGCGAAGCTGCCCGTGACCCTTTCCCAGAAGTTCCACGGTCAGGAGCGGGCCGACCTCGCGCGACAGCGCGCGGAACTGCAGGCCGGTCGGGCCGAGGATCCTCGCGGCCTCGTCTTCCGGACCCAGAGGGCCGGTCCCGTCTTCGTGCCGACGGCCCATGCGCGACCGGTGAGTGGGACGCGGGCGCGTTCCCAGAACATCGGCGGCGTCGGGTTCTGGGCGGCTGGCAACGGCTTCGCCGTCGGACGTCGCTCGGCGGGCTACGGCGTCGAGTGCGGTGCGGCGGTTCCGGTCGGCGAGCGGCTCGGCATCACCGCCGGCTACCGCATCGCCGGCTTCGCCCGCGGTGATCGGCTCGACGCTGCGATCTCCGAAGTCGAGGCGCGCATCGGCGCGCCCTTCGTCGGGCTCGACCTCCGCTTCTAGTGCGCGCGGGCCGCGCGGCCCGTGGACGGCTACAGTGCGGCGCCGTGCCCAACGATCTCCTGACGCCGCAAGAAGTCCTCCGTCGCTACAGCGCCGGCCCCAAGGACGGTGTGTTCACCGACGGATCCTGTGAAGGCAACCCCGGCCCAGGTGGCTGGGGCGTGGTGTGGGTCGAGAACGACGAGGTGCGCGAGGAGCACAGCGGTCGCGACGTGGACACGACCAACAATCGCATGGAGCTCGCCGCCCTGATCGCGGCCTACGAGATGGTCCCGGAAGACGAAGCGGTGACCATCTATTCGGACAGCCAGCTCTGCGTGAAGACGGTCAACGAGTGGGCCGCCGGCTGGGAGAAGCGGGGCTGGCGCCGCAAGAGCGGCCCGATCGCGAATCTCGAGCTGGTGCAGCGCCTCTACGCGCTTTCGAAGACACGTCCGCGGGTCACGCTCACCTGGATCCGCGCCCACGACGGATCGAAGTGGAACGAGTACGCCGACGCCCTCGCAAACGGCTATATGCGCGGCGAGGACTGACGCGCACGAAGTCCTAGGCCTCGAAGCGCTCCCAGGAGAGACACTCGTCCACCGAGCGGCGCGGCGGGCGTCCGAACTTCCCCAGTGGCCAACCGATCGGCAGCATTGCGCAGGTCGGGCGGTCTTCGGGCAGCCCGAGGTAGGCGTCGAGCTCGGCGCGGAAGGACAGGTGGAGCGTCGTGAGTGACGCGCCCAGACCCACCGCGCGGCACGCGAGCAACACGTTCTGGATGCAGGGGAAGAGCGCCTGGAGCTGAGGTTCGCCCCTCCGCTTCCAGCCCGCGACGAAGAGCAGCACCGGCGACTCGTGAAGATGGTCGGCGAGGTGCAGGGCCGCCTTCGCGTTGCGTCGCTTCGCGTCCGGGAAGTCCGGATCCTTGGCGCGCTCCAGCGCCGGCCCGATGTACTCGTGAAAGACCGGGCGGTAGCGTTCGGCGACCCAGGCGCGCCGCTCGGGCTCGGTGACGGCGATGAAGTTCCAGGGCTGCCGATTGCCGCCGCTCGGCGCGAAGGTGCCCGCCTCGCAGACCTTGCGGATCAGCGCGTGCGGGACCGGCTTCGTGTCCAGGCGTCTGATCGCGCGCGCGGTGCGCATGCCCTCGAGGAGCGGCACGTCCTCACCGATGGCCTCGATGTCGAGGCCTCCGGTCTCGCGTTCAGCCACGCGGCAGCTTGGTCTTGCCGAGCTTCAGGATGCGCTCGAAGGCGGGCTTCTCGATCGGCATCACAGAGAGCCGGCTCTGGGTGACGAGCGGGATCTTCGCCAGCGACGCGTCGGCCTTCACGTCGGCCAGGGTGACCGGCTCCTTCAGCGCGACGACGGGAACGAGGTCGACGACCACCCAGCGATCGTCATCGGTGGTGGGATCCTGGTAGGCGGTCTTCGTCACCTTCGCGACGCCCACCACCTCCTTGCCCTCGTTGCTGTGGTAGTAGAGCACGCGATCGCCGACGGCCATCGCGCGCAGGTTGTTGCGGGCCTGGGCGTTCCGGACGCCGTCCCAGTAGGTGGACCCGTCCTTCGTGAAGTCGTCCCAGCTGTACTTGAAGGGCTCGGATTTCACGAGCCAATGTTGGGCGGCGCGGCGCGGCACTAGCGGAGCTCCTCTTGGGTTTCGCGCCGCATGATCGCGTGGGCCCAGTGCGCCGCCAAGCCCCGCGGCGCCAAGCGCTGGGCGGCGTTGGCGCGCAGCCAGTTGTACCAGCCCGACACCACCGAAGGCTGCTGGCCCAGCGCATCGAGAGCCGTCGCGACGACCGTCTCGGGGGCCTCCCCCTCGTGGGCGATCTCGCGCGCCACCTCCTGGAACTCGGTCTCCGTCGAACCCGGCTCGACCACCAGCACGTCGACGCCGTGGGCGCGGCCCTCGACGTAGAGCGCCTCGCCGAGCAGCTGATCGAAAGCCTTCGTGGCGGCGTAGGCCGCGTGCAGGGGCAGGGGCTGCCGCCCGGACACCGAGCCGGTGAAGATCACGGCGCCGCGCCCTTCCTGCTGCATGCGCGGCAGGATCCGCCGCGTGAGCAGGAGCGGCGCCAGACAGTTCACCATCACCATGTCGCGCAGGCGCTCGGCCTGCAGCGAATCGAAGCGGCCGCGCCCACCGAAGCCGGCGTTGTTGACGAGCACCCCGATCGGCAGGTCCGACACAGCGCGGGCGAGCCGTTCGGCACCTTCGGCGTTGGCGAGGTTCTCCTCGACCACGCGGGTCTGCACCTGGAAGCTCTTCTCGAGTTCGCTCGCCAGCGCTTCGAGCCGATCCTTGCGTCGCGCCGTCAGCACCACCGACAGGCCTTCGCGTGCGAGCGCACGTGCGAACGCGGCCCCGATCCCGGCGGAGGCGCCCGTCACCAACGCCCACTCGCCGTAGCGCTCGCGCAGGCTGTCGCGCTGCGCC
The DNA here is from genome assembly GCA_039030075.1 of Myxococcota bacterium. Classification (NCBI taxonomy): domain Bacteria; kingdom Pseudomonadati; phylum Myxococcota; species Myxococcota bacterium. The sequence continues at coordinate 315,908 of JBCCEW010000003.1, forward strand.
CCGAACAGGGGCTCGGCCCGCCACAGCTCGCGCGTGAGCCAGGCAAAGGGCAGGAACGAAACCGCCCCGAGCAGGAAACTGCCGCGGTAGGCCCAGGGCCAGACGAGCATGCCGATCGCCACGCTCCCCGCGTACACCGCGGCCCAGGGGAACATCCACGCGCGCATGCGGAGGAAGCCGTAGAAGCCGGCGGCGTAGATGGCCCAGTGCGCCAGCGTCGTGAGCTTGGCGGCCCAGCCGGTGAACATCACGCCGAACCAGACTTCCTCGTCGACGGCTGCGGGCTTCACGAAGAAGTCCCAGGGCACGTACACGAAGGTCATGTACGCGCAGAAGACCATCAGCACGTTCATCCAGGTGGGGCGCCCGTCGAAGACGTCGGCGAGCCAATCACGCATGGACGCACCCGTGCGATTCGGGGGTGGGCATGGGGGCAGCTCCGGGGGTGTGGGAACTGGGATGGTACCAAGCCCGCTTCGGTCACGGCCCGGCGAAAGGCGTCAGTCGGCGGTCGGCGGACTCGCGAGTCGCTCGGCCACGACGGAGAAGACGTCCGCAGAAAACCCCAGGCCGACGTGGGTCGCATTCACCTCGACGTGTTCGACCCGAGGGCTGCGCTCATCGATGCACGCCTGCCACGCAACGACGCCGTCGCGTTTCGAGTAGATCGCGGTGACCGGTCGCTGCAGGGGTGTGTCGTAGCGCGCATCGACCTCGGCCTCGACCTCGTCGAGGTCTACCCCCTGTCGCGCGTAGAGGGCGCCGACCGTCGTGTACTTCGGTCCCCCGACGACGGGGCTGCCGAGGGTGATCACCTGGCGCACCAGCTCGGGTTCGTCGCGGGCGGCTTCCCGCGCGAGGTAGCCACCGAGGCTCCAACCCACCAGCGAGATCGGCTCACCGGCGTCGCGGTGGCAGGCACGCAGGCGTTCGACCACCTCCGGGAGCAGGGCCGGCACGTCGCCGCGGTTGGTGCCGAGCTCCCAACCCACCGGGCGATGGCCGAGCCAGCGGAGGTAGCCGCGCAGGGTCAGGGTGGACGCGTCGCCGGCGCCATAGCCGGGGAGCACGAGCACCGTGCCGCCATCGCCGCGGGGACCCTGCAAGAGGCCGGGCAGACGGAACGCCAGCCGCGGAAACTCGAAGGCGGCTTCGGCTTCGCGCAGCAGGCCAGTGGCGGAGGGCGGAGTGATGTCGCGTTGCATCGGAGGAGCCTCGGGGATCGGGCGCGGCCAAAGACTAACCGACGCGCCAGACGCCGCTCAGTGACACGGCCGGCGGGGCTCAGCGCGCCTCGAGAGCCACCTGGCGCAGGCCCCAGGTGATCTCGGCGGGCGCGCCGCGTCCCTCGCTGTGCGCGCTGAGAGCGTGGGCCAGTGCCTCGCGCTCGGGGGCGGTCGTGCGGGACACGATCACCGGGTTCGCACGCAGCGTCTCCCAGTTCAGGGCGAACATGCCGCCGGCGTCGACCGGATCGACCGGGAGCCGGCGGAGTGCGTTGTGACAGGCGCGCGGTTCGTCGGCGAACCGTTCGGCGAGACGCGGGCCCACGTAGAGTTGCTGGCCCTCGGCGTCGAGCAGCGCCGCCACGTGACCGAGGTAGTCGCGAAACGCCGGCTCCTCGGTTTCGATCGTCTCGACCTCGTCGAGGAGCAGTCGACCACCGGGTGCGAGTTGGGACGCAAAGCAACCGATCGCCTGCTCGGCGTCCTCGAGATGGGACACCAGGAAGCGCGCGTAGATCGTGTCGGCGGGCGCGCCCGGGTACGGCGTCTCCAGTACGTGGTGAGCCACGAAGCGTGCTTCGGGTGCGCGCTCCCGGGCCGCCGCGACATAGCGCGGCGACGCGTCGAGGCCGATCGTCTCGGCGCAACCGAGGGTGCGCTGCACCAGCGGCGTGGTGTGGCCGGGGCCGCAGCCGAGGTCGATCGCGCAGCGCCCGCCGCGACGACCGACTTCGGTGAGGAAGGGTTCGGACGCGGGTGCGAAGACGCGCGCTACGAGGGCGAGCCGGCGCTCGGCCGGGTCGGAGTCGCCGAAGGTGTAGGCCATGGCCGTGCGCCTCGTTGCGCCCGCCCGTCGTCCGGTGCGACGATCCAGAGCCTCACAGCGAAGCGGCCTGCCCGAACGCCGCGATCACGTCCGGCGGCGCCTGCACGAGCTCGATGAGCACGCCTTCGCCGCTCGCCGGACTGTCCGCGTTCCCCTTCGGATGGATGAAGCAGACGTCGTGGCCAGCGGCGCCCTTGCGGATGCCGCCCGGCGTGAAACGCATGCCCTGCTCCTCGAGCCACTTCACCGCGGCCGCGAGGTCGTCGACCCAGAGACCGACGTGGTTCAGGGCGGGCTCGTGCACCTTCGGCTTCTTCTCCGGATCGAGGGGCTGCATCAGGTCGACCTCCACCCTCAGCGGGCCCGAGCCGGCCACGGCGATGTCCTCGTCGACGTTCTCCTTCTCGCTCTGGAAGTCGCCCTCGAGGGTGAGGCCCAGGAGATCGATCCAGGTGCGGCGCAGCGCGTGCTTGTCGAGACCGCCGACGGCGATCTGCTGCAGGCCCAGGACACGGAAGGGACGTTCGGACATGGGGAGCTCCTTGCTGGGCGGATCAGGTTATCCGGTCCGGGCGGCCACGCACCCCTGGGCAGAACGGCCCGAAAAAAGCCTCCGACGCGCGTCGCGAACGCGCGAGAATCGAGCGTCCGACGGCGGACCCGCCGCCGCCCGCGCCGTTCCCCGGCGCGCCCCACCGAGGAGAAGGCATGGAGCCCGTCGAGGAGCTGCTGGCGATCGAGGCGATCCGCCAGCTCAAGGCCCGCTACTTCCGCTGCATGGATACGAAGGATTGGGAAGGCCTGGCCCAGGTCTTCGCCAGCGATGCGGTGCTCGATCACACCGAAGCCGAGATGAACCACACCGTGACGGGCCGGCAGGAGATCGCCGACTCGATCCGCAAGGCAGTCGCGGAGGTGACCACGGTGCACCACGGACACATGGCCGAGATCGAGATCCTCTCGCCCACCGAGGCGCGGGGCGTGTGGGCCATGGAGGACATGCTCTGGTGGCCGGAAGGGGGACCGACCCAGGCCATGCACGGGTACGGCCACTACCACGAGGAGTACCGCTTCGAGGACGGGGCCTGGCGGATCTCCTTGAACCGGCTGACCCGCCTGCGCCTCGACTTCACGCGCTGAGTCGCGCGAGGCGCTCCCGCTTCGCGGCGGGATCAGGCGCCCCGGTAGGTCGACCCGAACCAGTAGCGCTCGGTGGTGCCCTTGCGGCTGGCCTCGGGCCGCAGCGAGCGCGACTTCCCGAACACCCCGCGTAGGCGGCGCTCGGCTTCCTGGGCTTCGGGTCCCTCCATCAGCTTCAGCACCAGACTGCCGCCGGGCCGGAGGAGCCGTGGCAGGACCGCCTCGATCGCGGCGAGCAGCACCTCTTCCCGCGCTCGGTCGGTGGCGCGGACCCCGGTGAGCTTCGGGGCCGCGTCGGACAGCACCACTTGCGCCGGGCCGCCCGCCGATTCCAGAACCGCTTCGAGAACCGAGGTTTCCGAGAGGTCCCCGGTAAATGCGAACACGTTCGCGAGACCCAGGGGAGGGTCGATCTCGGCCAGATCCACGCCGACGACCCGCCCTTTCGGCCCAACGCACTCCGCGGCGACCTGCAGCCAGCCCCCGGGCCAGCAGCCCAGGTCGATCACGGTCTGGCCGCGACGCAGCACCTGGGTCCGGCGCTGGATCTCCTGCAGCTTGTAGGCCGCGCGCGACGCGTAGCCCTCGCGCTTCGCCTTCTGGTGGAAGGCGTCCTTGCGGTCGTAGCGGCGGGCCATCGCGACCCGGACCGGCGCTAGGCCTTCGCGCGCACCGAAGGTCGCACGCGCACCACGCCGTCGTTGTGGCCGGGCACACCGCCGCGCACGAAGAGCAGCTTCTTCTCCGGGTCGACGCGGATCACTTCGAGGTTCGTGGCGGTGGTGCGCGCGTTGCCGTGGCGACCCGGCATCTTCAGGCCCTTGATGACCTTGCCCGGGTAGGCGCCGGCTCCGATCGCGCCGCCGTGTCGGAAGAACTCATGGGTACCGTGGGTGCGGCGCTTCACCGCGAAACCGTGGCGCTTCACCACGCCGGTGGTCCCGCGGCCCTTCGAAGTGCCGATCACGTCGACGCGCTGGCCCTCGCTGAAGATGTCGACGCCGATCTCCTGGCCGACTTCGTACTCCTCGAGCTCTTCCGCGCTGATCCGGCTCTCCTTGAGCACGCGCTGGGGCGCGACACCGGCCTTCTCGAAGTGCTTCTGCTCGGCCTTCGGCGTGCGCACCAGGCGCTTCTCACCGAAGCCCAGCTGGACAGCGGTGTAGCCGTCGGACTCTTCGGTCTTCTTCTGCACGACCCGGTTGGGCTGCGCGTCCAGGACCGTCACCGGGATGCACTCACCGGCTTCGTTGAAGTACTGGGTCATGCCGATCTTGCGGCACATGAACTCGATCGACACGGGATGCCTCGGGTGGCCAGGAGGCCGCTAGGGCCCGGAGGGGTCGGGGCCCGGAATTCCAGAAGGGGCGGGAATATAGGAGTCGCCCCCTGGGCTGTCGAGCGCCCAGGGCCTCGCCTCGAGGCGGGGCGGAGAGAGGGCCGGCGGCCCCGATGCCGGGCCCCCGAGGGCGGCCCGGCGGGGTCGAGGCCGGCTGCAGGGGCGCCTCACCAGCCTACGCGGCGCCCGAAGCAGGCACCGGGCACCGATCGGATGCGGGCCCCATGGCCCGGCGCCGCGGATCCGCCCAGGGGTGGGCGGGGCCGGTTCCCCGGACGCGGCGCCGGGCGCGTCTTCCTAGGATCCGTCCGAGTCGAAGTCGAGCTCGAGATCCGGGCCCCACTCTTCATCCAGGCCGCCTTCGTCCGGAGCGCCGACCTCCAGGCGGCCGCAGCCCTTGAGGAAGGCGCGGCCCTTCCCCTTCGCGTGGAGGCGGATCTTCGCCCCCGTGATCTTCGCCGTGAAGGGCGCCGTGCTCCGGGCGATCGCCCGCCCGTACCCCTCGTAGAGCAGACGGCCGTCCCCGAGGTCGGTGACGCGGCCGACGCCCTGGGTCTCGACGCGGATGTCGTCGTCGATGATCAGCGCACCACCGCCCGAGACGGCGAGCATCCCGACCATCTGGAAGGCAGCAATCCCGTTGCCGCCGGCGTGGAGTTCGCCGCGCCCCTGCAGGACGACGGCGTGGGCAGCGCTCGCGGCGAGCCCGATGGCGAAGAGCCCGAGACACAGAAGGGTTCGGATGCGAGAGACGGACATGGTTCCTCCTCGGGCCCGAGGGCCCGCGTCCGGGGGATTCCAGACGTGGAGGCTTCAACCCCCCGCGCGCGCGACGGTTGCGCGGGTTTTCCGGTGACCCGCATCACGCACGGTCGGACTGCGCGCAGCGCCGTCTCGGGCCCCAGGAAACCCCCATTTGACACTTCGCTGCGTCGCATGGGATCGAGTCGGGTCGAACACCAGGTCGGCTTCGGGCCGACGCATCCAACCCAATGGGAGAGAGACCATGTCGATCGCACCTCGCGCGCTTCTCGTGCTCACCACGGCCGTCGCGCTTTGCCTGTTAGGCACCGCAGCCCAAGCCGGCCTTGCCCCGACCAAGACCTATTGCGTCAACGGTGACGGCGATGGATCGCCCAACGAGGACTGGGCGTGGGACATTCGGACACCGGGCGCGGGTGGAACCACCCTGATCACGTCGACGACGCCGGTGGTCGTGCAGGGCAACCCGATCGGTTGCCCCACGGCAGGGTGCGACGACGAAGCGGCCCTCGCCGCGCGCTTCATCAACTCGGTCAACGATCACACCGTGCTCGGACCCGTCATGGCCCTCGAGATCGAAGGGGATTGTGCGGATCCGAGCCACGCCGCCTTCGCGCTCATGCGCACCGACACCACCGGAGACGCCCTCGACCTGTGGGTCGCGCCGAGCCCGGCCGGCACGCTGACGCGCGTGACGGGCGGCGCCGGTGCAGGCGTCACGTTCAACCCCGAGGTCTACCTCGCGCTGCCCGAACCGGGCCTGGCCGCGACCCTTGGCGCGGGCGCCCTGCTGGTGCTCGGACTGAGTCGTCGCTCGGAACGACGCCGCTAGCCACCGCTGGCTTGCTGCGCCGCCTGCGCCGGGCGGCGCAGCATCCGCCAGACGGTGGGACCGCCCTCGAGATCCAGGGACGCTTCGACGCGAAACCCGAAGCGTTCGTAGAAGGGCAGGTTCTCCGCGCGCGACGACTCCAGGTACGCGGGCAGACGCTCCTCGTCGCAGTGGGCCAGACGCTCTCGGAGCAGCGCGGCGGCGTGGCCGCGTCCCTGGTGACGCGGGTCGGTGCCGAGGACGGCGAGATACCAGTGGGGCTCGAGGGGACGCGCCTCTTCCAGCCGCTCGAGCTGTTCGCCCAGCGGGAGCCCGCGGCGGCCGAGCGCGAGGAACCAACCGGCCGCCGTGGTCACGCGTTCGCGGCGTGAAACGGGCTTTGGATAGGGGGGCATCCAGAGCGCGACCGCTTCTTGTCCTGCCGTGGTGTAGACCGATTCGTTGCGCAACGCGTCTCGCGTCACGCTCGCGAAGAACGCGGCGCTGAGCAGCGACCAGTCGAACTCCTCGGGAAGGATCCAGCGGTGCACCGGGTCTTCCCGGAAGGCGCGGGACAAGACGAGGGAGAGCGCCCGCAACTCCGTCGGTGCGGCGGGGCGGACCTCGCTCATCGGCGCCGGCCTGCGCTGCGCTTCGAGAGCCCGCAGCCGGGCCTGCGTGTGGAGCGAGCTACACTGCGCGCGCCAAGGAGACCCTGCGCATGCGCCGTTCCCGGCTCGCTCTTCTCACGCTGATCGCCCCGCTCCTGTGCGCGCCCGACCTCGCCGCGTCGCCCACCCTCGACGTGCTGATCGGCGAACGACAGCGCCAACCCGTCGCCACCCTCGCGGCACGCGTCGGGCTCAAGATCACCGAGGACTTCAAGGTCGTCGAGATCGGACGGGATGCGGGAACCAGCCAGCACCTGGTCGCGATCCGCACCCAGGAGATCCCGCACCGTCACGACCGCCACGACCTGTTCGTCGTGATGGTGCGCGGCCACGGAACCTGGCGCGTCGGCGACGAGACCCAACCCGTCGGCGAGAACAGCATCCTCTACGTGCCGCGCGGTACGGTGCACGCCTTCTCGAACCAGGCCCAGCTGCCGGCGATTGCCTACGCGGTCTACGTCCCGCCCTTCGACGGGGAGGACCGGGTCGAAGTACCGGACCCGGCCTCCGAGGAGCCGGCCGGCGCGCCCAGCCCCGACCTCGGATCGCCGGGCGCGCCTGTGTTGGTGCCGTAGCCGAAGAGCGCTCGTTAGAGCTCCTCCAGCATCACGATCTCGGGAGGACCGGCCAGCAGGGCGCCGAACTCCTTGCCCTTCGCGGCCAGGTTCTTGCCGTGGATCGCGAACGCCTCTGCGTTCTCGTACTTCTCATAGAACACGAAGGTCGTGGGATCGTCCTGGCGCTGGTGCGGCGTGTAGACCTGGGTGCCGGACTCGCTGGCGAGCGTGTCGGACGCCAACTGCTTCATGAAGGCCTTCGCTTCCTCGATCTTGTCTTCCTGGACCTTGATGGTCGCGACGACGCTGGGCATGGGGGGTGCTCCTCTTCCAACTGGGGAACTTGGGGGTTACCGAACTGGGTCGGCAGAGTAGACCGTCGGGTCATGCCGCCACACCCCCGCGCGCCGACCGAGAGGCTGCGGGCCCCGCGGAACTGTCAGGACCTTCCGAGCTGGGCCTCGATCACTTCGTGGCAGGCGGCCAGCAGGGCCTCGGCGAGGGACGGGTCGGTGAAGGTCCGCGCCAACGCGACCCCACCGACACAAGTCGCCACGGCGGCGAGCGCCTGGGCGCGGCGTTCCGGGCCGCCCGCCAGGTGTTCGAACTCGTCGACGAGGCTCTCGAATCCGTCGGTGAAGGCCTTTCGCGCGCGCTTCGGAGCGCGGGCGATGTCGGCGGCGCTCGCGACCATCGTGCACCCCGCAGCGATGCGCGGCAGCTGGTCCGGCGCGAGGTAGTGGCGGATCGCATGCAGGGCGGCGGCGTCCGAGGCGTCCGGTACCCCTTCGCGTGCGGAACGCAGGCGCGCGGCGAACTCCAGTTCTTCGCCGAGCACTGCCGCGAACAGATCCGCCTTCGATTGGAAGTGGGCGTAGAACCCGCCGCGCGTCAGCCCGGCGCCCGCCATGATCTCGTCGATCCCAGCGGCATCGAACCCCTTGCGACGGAACAGACGCGCGGCCGACGCGAGGATGCGTTCGCGCGTACGTTCGACGTGTTCGGCGCTGTAGCCCACGTCAGGTCTTCCAGTGCTCCACGATCACGTCGGACCGCGTCTGGTGCGTGATCCGCGCGAGCGTGTTCTGCAGTACGGCTTCGCCGTAGTCCACCGGGTGGCCGACCACGCAATCGGTGGGCAGCACGACGTGATAGCCGTGGTTCAGCGCCTCGATCACCAGACCGGGAATCCCGACATTCAGCGATACGCCCGTCGCGATCACCGTATCCACGCCCGCGCTGCGGAGCAGCGGGTCGAGCGACGTGCCGTGAAAGGGCGACATGCCGTGCAGCCGCAGCGAGTCGAGATCGCCGGGAGCGGGACCCAGCGCGGGGATGAGCTCGGCGGGCGGCGTGTCGACGGTCAGGTGATCCGGGTTCTCGAGGAGTCGATTCACCATGGGAACGTTCGCGTAGGAACCCGAGCGGTCCGGCCGGAAGGCAGCGCGACAGTGCACGACCGAGATGTCCCGCGCGCGCGCGGCGTCGAGCAACGCGGCGGTGTGTTCCACCACGCGCGCCTCGGCCACGGCGGCGACCAGTGGCGCCATCACCGAGAGGTCGCCCGCGACGCCGCGCTGCAGCTCCATCGTGAGCACCGCCACGCGGCCCGGGGTCAGCAGTTCGGCAAGCTCGGGGGAATCCGGCACGGATCTCCAATCGAGAGCGCGCGTCTGCGAAACGCGCGCGGATCAGGCGGGCGGCGCCAGCCGCTTGGCGTCGAAGATCAACTCGACACGCGACAGGGCGTCGTGCTCCACGGTAAGGACCTCCGCCATCGGCACCGGACCGTCCGGTAGGCCGAGGTCGAAGTCGTAGACGGTGACGACCGTGTCCGACGACGCGTGCTGATGCCGAATGTCCAGGCCCTGGAAGCGTGCGAGGAGACCCGTCAGGGCGCCGCGGAACGCTTCGGGACCATCGAGCGCCATCATCGGGCTCTGGAAGTGCAGCTTCTCGGACATCGGGACGTCCTGGAAATCGGACTTCGCGGTGAAGTTGGCGTAGTAGGCGTCGGCGATCTTCTGAGCGGTCATGGGGTTCTGGGCAGTCACGGGATTCTCGGCGGTCATCGGTGGCTCCTCGGGGCCTGGGCCCGTGCGGGGTTCAGGCCTTGGGGTTCACGGTTTCGACGACCGGAGTAGACCACACGAAATATGACGGCAAACATATCTGGGGTCAATCGCGAACCCCGCTCGGGTCCATCGCGAACTCCTCTCGGGTCCATCGAGCCGGGTTCCCGACCCGCGCGGGAAGCCATTCGGGCGCGGGACCCTCCGGCCGCTGACGATTGGCCGGGCGCGGTGCGGGGCCTACCCTCCCTCGCGTCTCGCACCCCCACCCCGCGGTGGGGGTGACGGGGCTCTCTTGCGTGGAGAATCCGTGGTCCCTCCGACGAATGAGGCCGAGAAGACCGAAGCAGCGCGTGACGCGAACTCGGAGGGAAACGGCTCCCCCGAGCGCCTCGATGCGTTCGCCGAGGGCCTGCTCACGCGCGAGCGCACCACGCGCCTGGTGGGGCTGCGCGGCGCGTCCCGGGCCGTCGTCGCGGCGCACCTCGCGCGGCGCCACGGCGACCGGCCGACCCTCGTGCTGGTCCCGACCGCCAAGGCCTGCGACGCCTTCCTCCAGGACCTCGGTGCGGCGCTCGGTGCGACGCCCGAGGACGAGCGGCTGCGCGTCTTCCCACGCTACGACACCCAGCCCTACGAGCGTTTCTCGCCCCAGCCCTTCGTGGTCGCCCAGCGCATGGACGTCCTCTATCGCTGGCTGGCGAGCCCCCCGCCCGGTCCCGACACGCCCACCGGCGACCCGGCCCCCATCGTGGTCGCACCCTGGACGGCGCTGGCCCCGCGAATTCCCACGCGCTCGCTGGTGCGGGGCCGCGCCGTGCACCTCGAGCTCGGCCAGACGATCGACCGGGACGCCCTCGTCGAAACGCTGCTCCACGCCGGCTATGCGCGCATGCCGCTCGTCGAAGAGCGCGGCGAGCTCGCCGTGCGCGGCGGGATCCTCGATCTCTTCCCGCCCCACCGGAACGCCCCGGTGCGGATCGAGCTCTTCGGCGACGAGGTGGAATCGATCCGCGAGTTCGACGCCGCCAGCCAGCGCAGCCAGACCCCCCTCGGTCAAATGGTGGCACCCCCGCCCCGCGACCTGCTCCCCGACCGCTCCTTCGTGATCGAGCACGGAGACGCCCTGCGCGAACTCGCCGCGAAGCAGGGCGTGCCCGCGCGCACCGCCGACGAGCTGATCGACGGCCTGCTGCGAGGACACGTCCCGCCGGGGGCCGAGGCGCTCACCCCGCTGCTCTTGCCCGGCACCGAGACCGTCTTCGACTTCCTCCCCGTGGACACCCAGATCGTCGTCGACGACCTCGAAGCCAGCCGCAAGCGGCTGCTGCGGTACGCGGAGGAGTCCCTCGAGAACCACGCACTCGCGCGCGAGAGCGGACGCCTGGTCTGCGAACCCGGCGAACTCGCGCTCGGCCCCGAAGAGCTCGAGGCGATGGTGTTTGCGCGCAAGCCCGTCGTGCTCGACGACCTCGATCTCGCCGATCCGCCCGGCGGTTCGGAACGCATCGAGATCGCCGCCAAGAGTCAGGACCCCCTGCGTCAGTCCCTGGCGCGCGTGCGCACCAGCGAACAGGCCCTCGCACCCCTCGCCGAACGCATCGTTGCCTGGCGCGGGGAGCGCTACCGCGTGGTGCTCGCGGTGGGCTCCCTCTCCCACGCCGAGCGCCTGCGGGGTCTGTTGACCGACTATGGCGTCGATGCGCGGGTCGAGACCGAGCCGCGCCCCGTCTGGCGCTGGTCGGGACCCGGCCGCGTCGAGATCCGAACGGTGGCGCTCACGGGCGGTTTCGCGCTTCCGAACGAGCGACTCGCGGTCGTCACCGAAGAAGAGGTGTTCGGGCCGCGCGCGAAGAAGCGCCGCACGAACCCCGCCTGGCCCGGTAGCGCGGCGCTCGAGAGTCTCGGCCAGCTCGCCACCGGCGATTATCTCGTGCACGCCGAGCACGGCATCGGCATCTACCGCGGCCTCGTCGATCTCGAGATGCGCGGCATCGCGGGCGAGTTCCTGCGGATCGAGTACGCGGAAGGCGCGCGGCTGTTCCTGCCGGTCCACCGCATGAGCCAGGTGCAGCGCTACGCCGGCTCCGACGGGCATGCGCCGCGCATCGACAAGCTCGGCGGTGCCAGCTGGAACAAGGCGAAGAAGTCGGTGCAGAAGTCGCTGCGCCACCTGGCCCGTGAGCTGCTCAGCGTGCATGCCGCGCGTGAGTTGGCGCCGGGCTTTCGCTTCTCTCCGCGCGATCGACTCCAGGAGGAGTTCGAGGCGACCTTCCCCTACGACGAGACTCCGGACCAGCTCGCCGCCATCGAAGACACGCTCTCGGACATGCAGCGCGGCAAACCGATGGACCGGATCGTCTGCGGCGACGTCGGCTACGGCAAGACCGAGGTCGCGGTGCGCGCCGCCTTCCGGGCTGCCCTCGACGGCAAGCAGGTGGCCGTGCTCGTCCCGACCACGATCCTCTGCCAACAGCACGAAGAGACCTTCCGCCAGCGCTTCGAGGGCTATCCGATCAAGATTGCCGCCCTGTCGCGATTCCAGACCGCTCAGAAGAGCAAGCAGGTGCGCGAGGGGTTGGCGGACGGCTCGATCGACGTCGTCGTGGGAACCCACCGGGTGCTGCAGAAGAACATCCAGTTCCGCGATCTCGGACTGCTCGTGATCGACGAGGAACACCGCTTCGGTGTCTCGCACAAGGAGCGCATCAAGCAGCTCAAGAAGACCGTCGACGTGCTCACGCTGACCGCCACGCCGATCCCGCGCACGCTCCAGCTCGCGTTCACCGGCCTGCGCGATCTATCGGTGATCGACACGCCGCCTGCCGATCGCCTGGCGATCCGCACCCAGGTAGGACGCTACTCGGAAGAGCTGATGCGCGAAGCCATCCTGCGCGAGATGCGACGCGGTGGGCAGGTCTACATGGTGCACAACCGCGTGCAGACGATCGGCGCCATGGCGGACACCCTCGCGAAGATCGTCCCCGAGGCGCGCGTGATTGTCGCCCACGGCCAGCTGCCCGAACGCGAGCTCGAGAAGCGCACGCTCGCGTTCATGCATGGCGAGGCCGACGTCCTCCTGTGCACGACGATCATCGAGAGCGGCGTCGACAACCCCCAGGCGAACACGATCATCGTGAACCGCGCCGACCGCCTCGGCCTGGCCCAGCTCTACCAGCTGCGAGGACGGGTCGGGCGCAGCACCCAGCGGGCCTACGCGTACCTGATGGTGCACGCGCCCGACGCGCTCTCCAACGATGCGCGCAAGCGGCTCGAAGCGATCCAGGACCTCTCGGAGCTCGGCGGGGGTTTCCGCCTGGCGAACCTCGACCTCGAGATCCGCGGCGCGGGCAATCTGCTCGGCGCCGAGCAATCGGGGAACCTCGCCAGCGTCGGCTACGACACGTTCATGGAGATGCTCGAGGAGACCATCGACGAGATGCGCGGGGTGGCCCACCACACCGAGGTCGACCCGGAGATCCGCTTGCCCGTACCGGCGCGTCTGCCCGAAGCCTACGTCCCCACGGTCAACGAACGCCTCGTGCTCTACAAGCGGCTCGCGAGCTGTCGGAGCGACGAAGAGCTCGATCGCCTGCGCGACGAGATTCTCGACCGCTACGGGACTCTCCCCGACGACGCGATGCACCTGGTCGAAGTGATCCGCCTGAAGATCCAGGCGCGTGCGCTCGGCGTGGCGACCGTCGATCTCGCGAACGGCGAGATCGTGCTCACGGCGGCGCCCGAGAGTCGCGTCGACCCCCAGCGTCTGTTGCGCCTGATGGCCCAGGCCGGCGGAGGGATCCGGGTCACGCCGGGCCACAAGATCCTGGCGCCCGCGCCGAAGGGACGCGCGCCTGCCGATCTCTTCGCCACCGCGCGCCGGGTCATGACGAACCTGGCGGGCTGATTCGTCGCACGTCGAAGGCGCCCGAGCGAGCCTTCATTCGCCGCCCGGGTGCGTCGATAGAGCGCAGGCCCCTCCCGCCGCGAGGAGTCCTGCGCGCCGTGGCCGATCGGCCGACCCTTTCACTTTGCATGATCGTGCGCGACGAGGAGGCGCAGCTCGCACGCTGCCTCGCGTCGGCGGCGGACGCCGTCGACGAGATCTGCGTGGTCGACACGGGCTCCCGCGACCGCACCGTCGCGATCGCGGCCGCCCATGGCGCGCGTCTCGCCGAACACCCTTGGAACGATTCGTTTGCCGAGGCTCGGAACCACTCCCTCGCGCTGGCGCGCGGGCGCTGGATCCTGATCCTCGACGCCGACGAGACCCTGGCACCCGGCTCGGCGGCGGTGCTGCGCGAAATCGCCGCCGGCGCCCACGACACGCCGGGCACGCGGACGCTCGGAGCGTTGGCGCGCATCGTGGACGTCGGGAGCGCGGGGGGCGAGAGCTGGGCGCTGCGCCTCTTCCGCGCCGCGCCCGAACACCGCTACGTCGGGCGCATCCACAATCGGCTCGGGCCGGCCTTCGACGCGCGCTCCGAGCAGATGGGCGAGCGGCTGCGGCTCTGCGACGGCTTCGTGATCGAACACACGGGCTACACCCCGGATACCTGGGCGCGCAAGCGCAAGACCGAGCGCACCCTGCGCCTCTACGAACTCGCCCTGCGCGACGACCCCGACGATCTCTTCACGCGCTACAAGCACGCCGACTTCCTGCGCGGGCTGGAGGACCGCACGCGAGCCGTCGCAGCACTCGACGCGCTGTGCGACACGCTCCTCACCCGTCCCGCCGCGGAACGCGCGCGCTTCGCCTGGATGACCGAGGCCTTCGCCCTGTGCGCCTACGAGCACCTGCAGGACCGTGACCTCGAGCGCGCGGCGCGGCGCCTGGCGGAGGGCACGACCGACGCGCCCACCGCCAACTTCGGCTTCGTGCAGGGGCTCGTGTGTCTCGAGCGATGCGCCTGGGACGCCGCCCTGGGCTGGTTCGCCGCCTGCCGCAGCGTCGAAGGGCCGGCGCGGGTACAGGCGCCTTCGCCGGGTGTGGCCACCTGGCGCTCGGCGCTCGGCATGGTGCGCGCCCTGCGCGGGGCGGAACGCCACGCCGAAGCCGACCGGCTGCTCGACGAAGCCCGTGCGGCCTACCCGGACGCCGAGGCCTTGCGCCTCGAATCCGGCGGCCCGGCCGCTTCGCTGGGTTCGGCGGCGGGCTGACGCCGGCGCGTTCAGCCCGCGACCCCGCGCGCCGATCCAGGAAATCACGGAGCCCCCGAACCCGGGGAAAGACCTGGCGAGGCTGGAGTACCTTCGGAGCATGCGCCCGAGCGCCGAGCAGCTGATCAACCGCGAGCTCTCCTGGCTCGACTTCAACCGCCGCGTGCTCGAGCTCGCCCGGGACCCGGATCGCCCGGTCCTCGAGCGCGCGAAGTTCCTCGCGATCTTTTCCCAGAACCTGGACGAGTTCTTCCAGGTCCGGGTCTCGGACCTCCAGGATCTGGCGGAAGGCGCTGCGGAGTCGCCTTCCCCCGATGGGCTCACCCCGGGCGAGCAGCTGCGACGCATTCGAGAAGTGGTCCTCGAGCTGACCGCCCTCGCCCAGGACTGCTTCGATCACGAGCTGCGCCCGGCGCTGCGCGAGATCGGCCTCGAGATCGTGCGCTGGGAGGAGCTGTCGGCGGACGAGCAGAGCCGCTCGATCGCTCCCTTCGAAGAGCAGATCCAGCCGGTGCTGATCCCACTCGGTGTCGACCTGGCCCACCCCTTCCCCTTCGTGTCGGGCCTGTCGTTGTCGGTGGGTGCCTTCGTCCGCGCCGGCGACGGTTCCGGACGCCGCCTCGCGCGCGTGAAAGTGCCGCCCTTCCTCCCGCGCTGGTGGGAAATCGGCGAGGGGCGCTATGCGCCGGTGGAAGACGTGATCCGCGCCCACCTGCCGCGGCTGTTTCCCGAAGACGAGATCGACAGCGCCGCCTTCTTCCGTGTGACCCGCGACGCCGACCTCGAACTCGGCGACCGCGGCGATCGCGGCGCCGGCGATCTGGTGCGGGCCGTCGAGGCCGGGCTGCGCCGGCGCATCCGGGCGAGTGACGCCGTGCGCCTCGAGGTGAGTGCCGATCTGGACGAGCGCATCGGCGACCTGCTGATCGACGAGCTCAAGCTCGACACCGACGAGGTCTACGTCACCGAGGGCCTGCTCGATCTCGGCGGACTCTGGGAACTCTTCGCGCGCGGCCCCGCCGAACACAAGGACGTGGCCTGGACACCGAAGGAAGTGCTGCGGTCGAAGCCCGGGCGCTCGGACCCCGACACCCTGTTCGGCGCGCTGCGCGCCCGTGACGTCCTGGTGCATCACCCCTACGAGAGCTTCGAAGGCTCGGTCGAAGCCTTCCTGTCGGCGGCGGCGAACGACCCGGCGGTGCGGGTGATCATGTCGACCCTCTATCGGACCGGCGGCTCCGAGAGCTCGATCGTCCAGGCCCTGCAGGGCGCGGCCTCGCGCGGCAAACAGATCGTCGTGTTGGTCGAGCTGCAGGCGCGCTTCGACGAGGCCGCGAACCTGGAACGGGCGCGCTCCCTCGAGCGCGCGGGCGCCCACGTGGTCTACGGCGTGCTCGGGTTGAAGACGCACGCGAAGCTCGCCTTCGTGGTGCGCGAGGAAGCCGGACGCCTGCGGCGCTACTGCCACGTCGGGACGGGCAACTACAACCCCGCCACGGCGCGCGTCTATGAAGATCTCGGACTCTTCACGAGCCGTGAAGACATCACCCGCGACGTCGCCGAGCTCTTCCAGCGACTCACCAGCGGGAGCGGGTCGCGTCACTACGAGCGCCTGCTGGTCGCCCCCGAAGACCTGCGACCGGGTCTCGTGGAACGCATCGCGGCGCAGGGCAAACCGGGTGGGCGTATCTTCGCGAAGATGAACGGTCTCTCGGATCCCGACCTCATCGGTGCGCTCTACGGCGCCGCGGCGGGCGGCGCGGAGATCGACCTGATCGTGCGCGGCATCTGCTGCCTGCGTCCGGGCGTCCCCGGGCTCTCCGAGAACATCCGGGTGCGTTCGGTCCTCGGCCGCTACCTCGAGCACTCCCGCCTGTACCGCTTCGGGGCCCCCGACGACGACGCCGAAACCTGGATCGGCTCGGCCGACTGGATGCAGCGCAACCTCGACCTGCGCGTGGAAGCGCTGGTACCGGTCGAAGCCCCCGACCTCGCCCAGCGCATCGATCGCCTGATCGATACCTACCTCGACCCGAACGCAGACGTCTGGGAACTCGGACCCGACGGGAGCTGGAAGCGCAGCGGAGGCGAGGACGTCCAGGCGGCGGTGCGCACGGCGGTCCTCGACGAACGCTGAGGCGCCCTACTCGAAGAGGGACTCGCTCTCGCTCGGGACCTCGGCGTCGTCCCCGTCGTCGGCGGGCGAGCGCAGTACGGCGGCCAGCGGTCGGGTCGTGCCGTCGAGGGTCCAGCCGCGGCGCTGGGCTTCGCGGTGGAGCGCCTCGATCCGGTCGTCGTCCATCGGATGGGTCGAGAGGTAGCTCTCGAGTTCGCCCCCGAACCCGGCGGTGAAGAGGTCGTCCGGGCCGCGCGTGAAGAAATCCGACGCGCCCGCCACGTGACCGTACTCGGCCTGCACGAGCGCGAGCCCGAAGCGATCGGCGTCGCTCTCCTGGTCGCGGTCGAAGCCGCGCTGGGTGACCTGAGCGGCGAGGTCGGCCAGGCCCGTGGCCACGTCTGCGCCACTCGAGCCGAGGGCCGCCGCGACGAAGGCCCAGGCCAGGCTGCGCCCGAGTCCGCGCAGGTGATCGCGCCCGGCGTAGTGGCCGAGCTCGTGACCCAGCACCAGCGCGAGTTCGTTTTCACTCTCGACGGCGTCGAGCAACCCGCTGGTCACCAGGATCGAGCCGCCCGGGAACGCCATCGCGTTCGGCTGGGGATCTTCGAGCACCCCGACGCGGAACGTGTACGGCGACTCGGGCGCGTGCGCGAGGAGCCGGTCGAGGAGCTCCTGGAGCGCCACGTCACGCGGCTCGCTTTCGCCCTCGGCGTCGGGCGCGAGCCAGTCCGCGGAGAAGATTCGGACTTCCCAGCTCGGAGGAAGCAGCGGAACCAACAGATCGATCGAGACCGCGACCACGGTCACGAACAGCACGGCGCCACCGACGAGGCCCCCCACCAGCACGAAGAACTCGCGGAGCGGGTGCTCCTTGCTGGTGTTGATGCCTTCTTCCGGAAGGCGCCCCTCGAACTCCACGCGCTAGGCGGGCTCGCGGCGCAGCCGCAGACCCGTCCCGAAGGCCAGCACTTCCACACCCGCGGTGGCCTTGCCCTGACGGCGAGAACTGGCCATGCGCGTCGTTTCGAGGCGCACGTTGACGATCGCCTGGAAGCCCCGCGACTGCGCGTGTTCCTTGCAACGCAGGAGCGCTTCGCGGCGGGCGCGGTCCAACAGCGACTCGTAGCTCTTGACGCGACCGCCGAAGACCATCCGCAAACCCGCCAGGAAGCGCTTGAAATGGTCGACGGAGACCACGACGCTGCCCGTCACCAGGTCGGAACGCTCGACGTCCCATCCCTTGGGTACCTGCTTGAAGGTCACCGCCGGCATGTTGCGCAGCTCGGCTTCGCGCGACCGAATGCTGCGGTAGTGGCTGCGTTCGATGAGTCGGCCCGAGATGTACGCCACCGCCAGCAGAGCGAGCGGCAGGACGAGCTGGATGATCAGCTCGATCATCTCTAGTCCACCTGAACGGCGGTGCCGTAGGCGAAGAGCTCGGCTGCACCTTGCGCCACCGACGACGTCGAGAAGCGCACGTTCACCACGGCGTTCGCGCCAAGGCTGCGCGCCTCTTCCATCATCCGCTCGAGCGCGTCCTCGCGACTCTCCTTGAGCAGTTCGGTGTAGCCCTTGAGCTCACCGCCGAAGATGTTCTTGAAGCTGGCCATCAGATCGCGGCCGATGTGCTTGGTGCGCACGGTGCTGCCGGAGACCACGCCGAAGAACTTCGAGATCGTGCGGCCGGGAACCTGTTCGGTGTTGCTGATGATCACGGAAACCCCTCCTCTTGCCGAATGTACATCGGCCAAGCGGACGGGCGCGTTGAGGTTTTGGCCCGGCCGCGCTCAGGCGCCAGCGCCCAGCGACGGCCGACCCGGCGACCCCGGCGGGAGGTCGAGCGCCGCGCAACCGGGGGCGAAAGGCACCGGTTTCCCTTCCAGCCAGGCTGCGAGCATCTCGTTGACCCGTTCGGGCTCGTCCTGCTGCACCCAATGGGAGGCGTCGGGCAGGTAGCGAAGGGTCAGATCGGGGACGTGACGCTCGGTGCCGAAGGTGGTGGCGAGGGTGAGCGCGATGTCCTGGACCCCCCAGACGAAGAGGGTGGGGATCTCGATCCGCGGGATCCCACGCGCCGCGAGTCGGCGGCTGCCCCCACCGCGAATCAGCGCCCGGTAGTAGTTCACCATCGCCGTCCGTGCGCCCGGCTGCGCGGCCGACGCGCGGTAGGTCTCGCAGACGGCATCCGGGAACTGTTCGGGGTGGGCGCAGGTGCGGCGGAAGGCCTCGGCGACGAACGCGCAGTCGTCGCGACCGAGCACCCACTCGGGAATCCGCGGTAGCTGGAAGAAGAGCATGTACCAGGAACGCCGGAGTTGGGCGAACGACACGCGCTCCCGGAAGGCGGCCGGGTGGGGCACGTTGAAGATCGCGAGGCGGTCGAGGGGCAGGCGCCCGTGCATGGCGAAGGCCCAGGCGATGATCGCCCCCCAATCGTGGGCCAGCAGGGTGACCTCGCGCGCTCCGGACGCTTCGATGAGCCCGGCGACGTCCTCCATCAGCGCCTCGAGGGCGTAGTCCTGCATGCGGGGCGGACGTTCGGTATCGCCGTAGCCGCGCAGGTCCGGCGCCCAGGCGCGAAACCCCTGGGCAGCCAGCAGGGGCAGCTGATGCCGCCAGGAGTACCAGCTCTCGGGAAAGCCGTGGAGGCACAGGGCCAGCCGGTCGCCCTCGCCGCAGCTGGCGACGTGGAAATCGAGCTCGTTCGCGCGAACGGTTTCGTGGCGGATCGCGGGATCGACGTACTCGGGGGCCGGCACGCCAGGAGGGTAGGCCCTGGCAGGCCCGGCGCGAGCACACCCGCCGGAACGACCGGGCGGGGCGGTGCCGTTATGCTCTGGCCGTGCTCGGATCCCGCTCGCTCACCCCCTGGTTCCGCCTCGGCGCGCTCTCCGCGCTGTGCGCCTGGCTCGGCCTGGTCGCCCTCCCGGCCCAGGGCGCCGAGGAGCTGATCGACGGCATCGCGGCCCAGGTCGACGACCGCATCGTGCTCGTCTCCGAGGTGCTGCGCGCCGTGGCGCCCCAGGAAGAGGCGATGCGGCGGGCCGGCGCCCCGCCCGACGCAATCGCGAAGCTCCGGGCCGACGGCCTCGAGCGGCTGATCGAGTCGCGGCTGCTCGAAGCCCGTATCGCCCGCATCGACCTGTCCGCGAGCGACGAGGAGATCGACCAGACCATCCAGGGCATCGCCGCCGAGAACGGTCTGAGCCTCGAACAGCTCTACGCGAGCGTCGTGTTCCACGGCCTGTCGGTCGAAGAGTACCGCCGCCAGATCAAGCACGACTTCGAGCGACGCAACCTGGTGAACGCGGTGCTCGGTCCGCGGGTGAACGTGGAAGAGAGCGAAGTGCGCGCGCTCTACAGCCAGCGCTACGCCGACCAGCCCCAGGGCGGGCTCTCGGTCCGGGTCCGACAGATCCTGCGCGCCTACGGCGGCCCCACCCAGCGCACCGAAGCCGTCGCCTGTCAGGAAACCCGCGATGCACGCGCTCGCGTCGTCAAAGGAGGCGAAGCCTTCGAGACGGTGGCGGCCGAGGTCTCGGAAGTCGCGCCGCGCGACGGAGGCGACATCGGGTGGTTGCCCCTCGACGCGGTCGCGAGCTGGATGCGCGAAGCGTTGGCACCCCTCGAAACCGGCGAAGTCAGCGGCGTGATCGTGCTGCCCTTCGGGTGCGCGGTGCTGCAGCTCGTCGAGCAGCGCGAGCTCGAACCCGTCACCTTCGCCCAGGCCGAGCCCGCGCTCACGCGAGAGCTCTACGAATCGAAGCTCGAGACCGAGTACCGGAGCTGGCTCGAGGAGCTGCGCGAGCTGAGTTACATCGAACGGCGCGGGTACTTCGCCGACGCGGCGCGCTTCGGAGAGCGCACCTTCCCGATCGGTCCCGACGAAGACGACGACGACCGGTGACGCCCGAGCGGGGCGGCCCGGACGCGATCGAGATTCGCGGCGCCCGCGAGCACAACCTCGCCGGCTTCGACCTGCGGATCCCGCGCAACCGGCTCGTGGTCATCACCGGTCTCTCGGGATCGGGAAAGTCGAGCCTGGCCTTCGACACGATCTACGCGGAAGGACAGCGGCGCTACGTCGAGAGCCTGTCGGCCTACGCCCGACAGTTCCTCGACCAGATGCAGAAGCCCGACGTCGACGCGATCGACGGCCTCTCGCCGGCGATCGCGATCGAGCAGCGCACGACCAGCCGCAATCCGCGCTCGACCGTCGGCACCGCCACCGAGATCTACGACCACCTGCGCCTGCTCTACGCCCGCGCGGGCACGCCCACCTGCCCCGACTGCGCGCTGCCGATCGCCCGCCAGACCGTCGACCAGATGACCGACCGCGTTCTCACCCTCGGTACAGGGGTGCGGGTCGACGTAATGGCGCCGGTAGTGCGCGACCGCAAGGGCCAGTACAAGCGCGAGCTCGCCCAGTTCCGCCGCAAGGGCTTCGTGCGCGCGCGCATCGACGGCGAGATCCACTCCCTCGAAGACGACCTCTCGCTCTCGCGCTCGGCGCGCCACGACATCGAGATCGTCGTCGACCGGATCACGGTGAAGGAAGCCGTGCGCGGGCGTCTCCACGAGTCGCTGGGTACGGCGTTGAAGCTCGCCGACGGACTCGCCCTGGTGGTCGGCCCCGACGAGGAGTGGCTGCTCTCCGAGAAGAACGCCTGTCCGAGCTGCGGCTTCTCGATGCCCGAGCTCGCGCCGCGCAGCTTCTCGTTCAACAGCCCCCATGGCGCCTGCTCCGCCTGTGACGGTCTGGGGACGCGGGCCGAGTTCGTCCAGGAACGCGTGGTACCGGATCCGTCGCTCCCGCTCGGCGCCGGCGCGATCGCACCCTGGTCGGGGAAGGCGTCGCCGCGCTACTACCGCGCCCTGCTCGAGGCTCTCGCGGAACACTACCAGGTGTCGCTCGAAACGCCCTGGGGGTCGCTCCCGAAGCGCGTGCAGCGCGGCATCCTCGAGGGCACGGGTGCGCCCGAGCTCGTCGTCGACGTCCCGCGGCGGCGTCGCGTGCAACGCGTCGCGCTCCCCTGGCATGGCATCCTCGACGAACTCGAGCGCCGTTTCCGCGAGGGCGACGAGAGCCATCGCGAGGGCCTGGCACGTTTCCGCAGCGATCTTCCCTGCCCCACCTGCGAGGGCAGCCGACTGCGCCCCGAGGCCCGCAGCGTTTTCCTCGGCGGTCGCCCGATCGACGCCCTGTGTGGGTTGCCGATCGGCGAGCTCGCGCGCTGGCTCGGTGGTCTCGAGCTCGAAGCCCGCCAGAGCGCGATCGCCGATCGCGTCCTGCGCGAGATCCGTGACCGCCTGGGTTTCCTCGAAGACGTGGGGCTCGGCTACCTGACCCTCGACCGTCCGAGCAACTCCCTCTCGGGGGGCGAGGGACAACGCATCCGGCTGGCCACCCAGGTCGGGGCTCATCTGCTGGGCGTCCTCTACATCCTCGACGAACCCTCGATCGGGCTCCACCCGCGCGACAACCAGCGCCTGCTCGCCAGCCTCGAGCGACTCCGCGACCAGGGCAACTCGGTGCTCGTCGTGGAGCACGACGACGAAACGATCCGGCGCGCCGACTGGGTCGTCGACCTCGGTCCCGGCGCGGGGGTGCATGGCGGTCACGTCGTCGCCGAAGGGACCCCGGAGGCGATCGCCGCCGCGGACGATTCCCCGACCGGCGCGTATCTCTCGGGCCGACGCAGCGTGCCCGTCCCGTCGCGGCGAAGGCCGCCGGGCAAGCGTGCGCTGGTCCTCACCGGCTGCGCCGAGAACAACCTGAAGGACGTCACCCTGCGCGTCCCTCTGGGCTGCTTCAGCGTCGTAACCGGTGTCTCGGGCTCCGGGAAGTCCACCCTGATCAACGACACGCTGCATCGGGCGCTCGCCGCGAACCTCCACGCCGCGCTCCAACGGCCCGGGCGACACGCGCGGATGTCGGGCCACGAGGAGCTCGACAAGGTGATCGCCGTCGACCAGGCGCCGATCGGGCGCACCCCGCGCAGCAACCCCGCGACCTACAGCGGCGCCTTCGATGCGATCCGTCGCGTCTTCCATCAGATCCCGGAAGCGCGGCTGCGCGGCTACGGCCCCGGGCGCTTCTCGTTCAACGTGAAGGGCGGTCGCTGCGAAGCGTGTCAGGGCGACGGCACCCTGCGCATCGAGATGCACTTCCTGCCCGACCACTTCGTGCCCTGCGAGGTGTGTCGCGGCCGTCGCTACAACCCGGAAACCCTCGAGATCCGCTACCACGACCACAGCATCGCCGACGTGCTCGCGTCGAGCGTCGAACAGGCGCTCGTCCTCTTCGAGAACGTGCCGGCGGTGCGACGTCCCCTCGAGGCGCTGCGCGACGTCGGGCTCGGCTACCTGGCGCTCGGCCAGTCGGCAACGACGCTCTCCGGGGGCGAGGCCCAGCGCGTGAAGCTGGCGCGGGAACTCTCGCGCAAGGCGACGGGCAACACCCTCTACCTGCTCGATGAGCCGACGACCGGCCTGCACACCGCCGACGTCGAGCAGCTGCTCCGCGTGCTGTCCTCCCTCGTCGACAAGGGCAACACGGTGCTCGTGATCGAGCACCACCCCGACGTCGTGAAGACCGCCGACCATGTCATCGATCTCGGCCCCGAAGGCGGGGAGAAGGGCGGTGAGATCGTGGTGGAGGGCACGCCCGAGACCGTCGCCCAGCACCCCATGAGCCACACCGGTCGCGCACTCGCCCCGCTGCTCTTCGGCGCCGACGGCTAGCGGCGGCGGACCCTCACCCGAGACACGCGCGTCAGGGCCGCACGACGTAGAACGCGTTGACCGGGTGGCCCAGGTCGAGGGGTTCGAACGCGGTGAAGCCGGCCTCCGCCGTCATCTGCCGCGCCAGCTCCTCGTGGAAACCGAGCGTGCCGAGGCCCAGGCCGTCGGGCGCCGACAGCGAGGACGACAAGCAGGTGAGCACCGAGGTGCCGTACATGAGCGCGGCCATCGGGTTCTGCTCGACGTTCGCCTCGTAGCCGTCCTTCGCCTTGATGTCCGCGATCAGCCAGACACCGTCGGGAGACAGGCTCGCCGCGATCTGATCGATGACGCCGCCGGGGTCGGTCATGTCGTGGAGGCAGTCGAAGGTGGTGACGAAGCCGAAGCGCGCGTCTTGCGGCAGCGGGTCCTTCGCCGCGTCATGGAAGGTCACGTTCGAGACGCCTGCGATGCGCAGGTTCTCGGCGGCGCGCTCCAACGCATACTGGGAGATCTCGTAGCCGTGGAAGTCGGACGCGGGGTAGGCCTTCGCCATCTCGATCAACGCCACGCCGGCGCCGCAGCCGACGTCGGCCACGGCGACTCCCTTGTCGAGGGCCGGGACCAGCCCATCGATCCGGGGCAGGGCGAGCGGCACCAGCAGCGTGCGGAACCAGGGGGCGAAGCCGCGCTCGACGCCTGCGGCACCCCCGGGACCGAGTGCATCGTAGTCGAGACCGAGCCCCGTGCGGAACGCGTCGGGGAGCTTGTCGATCACCGCGATGGTCTCGGGCAGCGACGAGAACATCCCGCAGCCGAACGCCGGGTGGTTCTCGTCGGCGAGCACCGCGGCGCCTTCCGCCGAGAGGGCGAAGCGACCCTCGCCCTCGTGTTCGAGGACGCCCGCAGCGCCCTGCTGGTGCAACCACTCGCGCACCCAGCGCTCGTGCAGCCCGGTGCGGCGCGCGAGTTCCTCGGAGGTCGCGGGGCCCTCGTTCGCCAGCTCCCGATACAGGCCCAGGCGATCGCCCAGGCAGATCATCGCCGAGGTCATCGCGCCCTGGAGCGAACCGAAGATCTGCTTCGAGAAGATCTTCAGGCGATCCGGGTCGAGGGTAGGGGCTGATCCGCTCATCACAGGGTCCTCCGGAGTGGCAGCATACCGTCGGAGCAGAGGGTCGCGCGCGGTTGGCGCCCGGGCCGCGCTTGGACCATCGTTGCGCGCCATGCGGGGTTGGAGCGCAATCGCAGCGGTGCTGGTCGCCACCTTTGCCTTCGGCGCGACCGCCGAGACGGGGCGCAGCTGCAGTCTCGAGGCCGGGCGTTCGCGTCACGAGGTCGAGGTCGTGCTCGGCTACAAGCGCAACTACGAGGTCGTCGTCGGGCCGAAGGCCGATTCCCTGGAAGCGGCTCCCCTCGTGTTCGCCTGGCACGCCTTCGGCCAGAATCCGAAGCTCTTCGCGCGCACCATCGATATCGCCCGCGATTGGCCCGAAGCCGTGGTGGTGGCCGCTCAGGGCCTACGGCGCACCCTGCCGCACTCGCCCCGACGGGAGCGCGGCTGGCAGGTGGCGCTGGGCGAGTACGACAACCGCGACCTCGCCTTCTTCGATGCACTGCTGGCCGACGTCTCCCAGCGCTATTGCATCGATCCTCGACGGGTGATGAGCACGGGCTACTCGAACGGCGGCTCGTTCACCAACCTGCTCGGCTGCCTGCGTGGCGACGTGCTCGCGGCGATTGCCCCCGTCGCCGGCAGTGGACCGCTGCTCGACACCACCTGCCAGCAGCCGCTCCCGGCCCTCGTTCAACACGACGAGCGCGACAAGCTGATCCCCTTTCAGGTGGGCGTCACCAGCTTCGCCCACTGGGCCCACAACAACGCCTGTGAGTCGCCGCCGAAGGGACTCCCGCGCGGCTGCGCCGACGCGATGGGCTGCAAGGTTCAGACGCGCTTCTGCGTGACGTCCTACGGGCGCCACGTCTGGCCCGGCGGTACGACCCGCCGGATCGTGGAATTCTTCCGCCAGCAGCGCCGCGCGGAAGCGCCGGCACGGGCCCCGGAGCTCGACCCGCTCGCCCCCCAGAACGGCACGCGCGACGAGGCCGACGCCCTGGGCGTCCGCTGAGGGACGCCGGGCGACGGCTTCACCGTCGACTTCGCGCGAGCGGATCTAGCGGCGCGAGAAGTGGCGCGTGCTGGTCGCCAGCATCATCAGCCCGCCGCCCAGGAGCACGAGCGTGCTCGGCTCGGGGACCGGGCGCAGGGGCTCGCGGCGCACGGTGAACAGCCAGTCCTGGGACGACGTGCGCTTGCCGCCGTCGTGGGTGAGCCAGCCGTGACCGGTGATGGTGTCGTCGGGCACGCGGTGGCCTTCGTCGAGGCGGAAGGCCAGCCCCGACATGTTCGACTTGTCGACGAGGTTGAAGATCTCGTTCAGGTCGAAGGCACCGACGCCCATGCCCCCGGCGCCAAGGGCGGTGATCGTGCCCACACCGGTGCCGGGCACGGCCTCGAGCGCATCGCCCAGATCGTTCACGACGCCGTACTGGAAGGACACGTCCCACAGCTGGGGATCGATGTACATGTTGTTCTCGACCTGACCGCCGTAGACGGTGCCTTCGATGGTCAGCGTCATCGCGGTGTCGTCGTACACGAGCGTGAGCTCGGCGCCGTTCGTCTCGGCCGAGAAGGTGAAGTCGTTCGACGCGTCGCCGTCGAGTCCGTCGAGGCGCAGCGCGTAGCCCGGCGGTCCGAGCGCGCCGTCGGGGTGATCGAGGATCTGGTAAACGAAGCCAGCGTCGATCGGGGCCGCGGCGGCGGCGCCGGCAAAGACCACGCTGGCAAGAAGGATCGAACAGGCCCGGATGATTTGGCTCACAGCTTCTCCAACCGCACGAGGGGCGAGGGGGTACAGGTCGTCTGGGTGGAGTGGTGAGCCGGTGTCCGTTGTGTCGAAGCGCCTCGAAAAAAGTTTGTGGGGATTCGCCGACCCCGTAGCGATTCCGCCGCGGGACACCCTCGGGGAAG